>JBCDAH010000056.1:0-29151 GCA_039186015.1 Pseudomonadota bacterium | reverse complement strand
GGTATTGTCTGCGACGGACCGTTCCCGTCGGATACGGTGTTCCTGCGGGCGCGCCGCGGCGATTACGACGCGGTCCAGACGATGTATCACGATCAGGGCCAGATCGCGATGAAACTGATGGGCTTTGAAAGCGGTGTGACGCTGATCGCAGGCTACGGCTTTCCCATTTGTACACCGGCCCACGGCACGGCCTACGATATCGCCGGTAAGGGGCAAGCCAACCTAGGTGCAACACGGGAAGCCATTCGTGTCGCATCGCGGCTGGCAGAGACAACGTCGCGGCCGACCACCGATCGCGCGGCCCGACTGCGCGACATTGTCGAGGGCCTCGAGTTCAAGTCATGATCCAGCTTACGCCGCACGGCGATGACGACGTCCCGTTCATCGACTGTCACCATCACATCTGGGAGCCGCACAACACCTCACATCCGTGGCTGACCCAAGAGCCCCAGATTCCGTTTCGCTACGGCGACTACAGTACGATCCGCGGTCCATACTTGCCGGAGCACTACCTGCGCGACATCGGCAAGCATCGTGTTGCCGCACACGTCACAATGGAAGGCGAGTGGGATCCATCCGATCCCGTTGGCGAAACCCGCTGGCTAGCTGGCGTCTTCACGTCCGCACCCCACTACCTTGGGCACGTCGCGCGTGCGTTTCTGCATCACGCTGACGTTCAGACGATTCTGGAGGGCCACGCGGCCTATCCATTCGTCAAGGGTATCCGGCACAAGCCGACCGCCGCAGCATCACCCGATACGATCGAGCACGGTGTCCCAGGCGGTCTCACAGACCCCGCTTGGCGCCGCGGCTACGCGCTGTTGGCGCAGTACGGACTTCACTTCGAGTTGCAGGCGCCGTGGTGGCATGCCCACGAGCTTCTCGATTTGATCGCGCAGTGTCCCGACACGCCGATAGTGATCAATCACGCATTTCTCCCGGCGGATCGCAGCGACGCTGCACTGTCCGGCTGGCGCTCAGCGCTGCGCCTCGCAGCGACCGCGCCAAACGTGACGCTCAAGATATCCGGCATCGGCTTGCCGGATCGCACATGGTCCCTGGACGATAACGCGGCAATCATCTCCGATTGCCTGGATGCGTTCGGCGTCGATCGTTGCGTGTTCGCGTCGAACTTCCCGGTCGATCGTCTGTGCGGCACGTTCGAGACGATCATCGGCGGCTACAAACAGGCGACCGCGCATCTGCCCACATCCGACCGGCACAAGCTCTTTTGCGACAATGCTGCTCGGATCTACCGGCTCGATCTCCAGTCGATTGCGAGTGAATAGGAAACGCCCAATGCGGATCATCGACCTAAGTCTTCCGATCGTACGCAGCCATCTGCGGTGGCCGATCGAACAGTCGGTCAAGGGCGATCTCGACGCCGGCGATCTCTTTCAGGCCACGACGCTGAAGGTGCCGTGCCACGGCTTTACCCATGTCGACGCACAGCGCCACTTTTTCGCCGGCGCGCCAACAATTGACGCAACGCCCCTGGCAGCTGTCGTGGGCATGGCTGACGTTATCGATCTGAAGGATGTACAGCCGAACTCCGCAATCGATGCCGCGCGACTTGCTGAGCGCGCTGATCACATCGCGCCCGGCGCCAAGATCATTCTCGCAACCGCCTGGCATCAGCAGAGATCATTCGAAACGGCCGAGTTCTGGCGCGATGCGCCCTACATCACCCGCGACGGTGCCGAGTGGCTGCTCAGCCGCGGTATCGAGACCGTGGCCTATGATTTTCCGCAGGATTACGTCATCCGACTGCTGCTGGATGGCGACATCCGTCCGCGACACGAACACGTGACTCACGATGTTCTTTTACGCAACGGCGTACACATGGTTGAATATATTTCAAACACGGCCGATATCATGGCGTCCCGGGTATTTCTATCTGCGGCACCGCTTAAGATTCCGGATGCAGATGGCGCCCCGGCACGGGTATATGCAATCGAGGAGCCGATGTTCTAAGGCTGGCATAGGCCTTGGACAAGCGGACTGAGGTGAGGCGCGCCTGCCACGCAACAGCCACACGATGTTCAACGGTTGCGCATAAGCACAGGGAATTGTCCGCATATGGCGGACCCGTCCGCTCGTTGGATCTCGTTATGGTTGATCTCGCTTTTAAGATTGTCGCGACATGTATCTTCGTCTTCTCGCTGGCTCTGGAAACGCCGCGTGCGCACGCTGAGGAGCGCACGGTCGTTTGGGCGCGATCTGGTGATGCACTCACTCTCGATCCGCACGCGATGAATGAGGGGCCTACGCTCACGTTGTTGCGCCAGATTTATGAGCCACTCGTCGCACTTGATCATAACGGCCGCTTGGAGCCGGCGATCGCCAAGTCCTGGTCGCTAACGCGCGATCCGAAAGTCTGGCGATTTGAACTCTTTGACGATGTTGCATTCCACGACGGCAGCAGATTAACGGTCGACGACGTTGTCTTCTCTCTGAGACGGGCGATGGCACTGTCCTCGGACATGCGCAGCTTGATCTCGAACATCGTCCGGATTGAGCCGACCGACGGCACCGCGCTGCTGATCGAGACCAAAGCACCGGATCGTCTGCTGCCCACGCGGCTGTCACACGTTTTCATCTTGTCGCAAACATGGGCGACGCAGAACGGATTGGAGACGCCCCGCCGTCCCACGGCGGATCAGGCGGATCGCGACGTTCGTATCGCGAATGGCACCGGGCCGTTCCGGCTCGTCCGCCGCGCGCCCGGCCGCTCGACCGAACTGGCTGCCGCATCGGACTGGCGCGGGTGGCGTGGCCGAATGCCTGCTATTTCGCGGCTCGTCTATCGCCCGATCCCGAACGCAAATGATCGCATCGCCGCCTTGACGGCCGGCGACGTTGATTTTGTCCAGGACGTGCCGGCGAATGCACTGCCCACGCTCGCATTGTCGACCGACGTTCGCCTCAACGTCGGTCCTGACAACCGGGCGATATTTATCGGGCTGAACGTCGATCCGAAACGCAAGAGCATCCAATCTGTCTTGGCGACCAACCCGCTATCCGACATCCGTGTGCGCCGGGCCCTCAACTTGGCGATCGATCGCGAGGCTATCCAGCGCACGGTCATGAACGGGCAATCCCTCCCCAGCGGCGTCGTGGCACCCCCTCAAATCAATGGCTATCCCCGGCAACTGGATCGCGTGCAGAAACCGAATGTCGATCAGGCCCGCAAGCTTTTGACAGAGGCCGGTGTCGCTGATGGCTTTCAGTTAACGTTGAACTGCCCGAACGATCGCTACCTCAACGACGCCGAGATTTGCGAGGCAGTCGCCCGGCAACTCGCCGAGATTGGCGTCATGGCAACGGTCGTCGCGCAAAGCAAAACGGCGCACTTTCCCCTGATCCGGTCCGGCGGTGCGGATATGTATCTGCTCGGATGGGGCGTGCCGACATTCGATAGCGCCTACGTCTTCGAACACTTGTTCCACTCCCGCGGTCAAACTGCCGGCAGTTGGAACGGCACCTCGTACTCAGACCCAATCGTTGATCGTGCGATTGCCGCACTTGATACCGAGATCAACCAGGTGAAGCGCGCCCTTATCGTCGCCAATCTCTGGGAGCGACTGCATGAGGAAATGATCTATCTGCCGATTCACATTCAAACCCTGAGCTATGCCATGTCGAAAGATCTGGACATTCAGGTTGATGTGACGAACAAGCCTCGCCTGGCGTTTGCCCGTGTTTTAACCACTGGCGCAACGTCCCGCGAAACCAAAGCTGGCGAAACGCCTTCCGTCCGGTGAGTACTCGCAACAAACTCGGCCGATGCGTGCGGTTTTTGAGCCCGACGGGCATAGGAACCGCGACGCTTTCCGTTGCCGCCGCCAGTTATCAGAAGGGAAAACACATGGCCAATGCCGCTTCCGGAGCGAAACCGGCGCGCAGTGTCTGCGTCTATTGTGGTTCGGGCTCAGGTAAGACTGCGGCCTACGCCGAAACGGCACGCCAACTGGGTGAAGACCTGGCTGCAGCGAACGTTGGCCTGGTTTACGGCGGCGGCGGCCTGGGCCTGATGGGCGAGGTTGCGCGTGCCACGCTCAATCACGGCGGCTACGTGACCGGCATTATCCCGAACTTTCTCTCCGAGCGGGAACAGATGCTCCGCGACGGCGATGAATTGATCGTCGTCGACGACATGCACGAACGCAAAATGCTGATGTTCCAACGCTCCGACGCGTTTATCGCACTTCCCGGCGGCATTGGAACGCTGGAAGAACTCGTCGAGCAACTCACGTGGGCGCAGCTCGGCCGCCATACAAAGCCGATCATTGTCGCCAACATCAATAACTTCTGGGCGCCGTTTCTCTCGTTGCTGGAACACATGCGCGCGGAAACCTTCATTCGCTCTGGCCTCGAGGTTCGGTTTCACGTCGTCGCCAACGCAGATGAGATTGTGCCGAAGCTCGAACATGAGTGGGCGAAACTCCCCGCCGAACCGGACGACCAGCAGCAGGCCGCGGTCGAGCGCTTCTAGACGCACGTCCACTGCAACTCACGAAACGGAACGCACAACCCTCATGAGGATGTTGCATTCCCGACCACGTGAAAGCGGGTTAAGTTCATCGCCCGACTGTGATCGTCTACGTCAGTCGACCAACGCGATCGTCCAAGAGCGAGCCAGGCAATGAGACAACTGCTCGATGCCGAAACGCACCGCGCCCATAAAACGCGAAATCAACTTCACTCCACTTTGCTTCTGGGTGGTCTCGCCGTTCTTCTCGCCGTGCCGACATTTCTCATTCTCGGTCTCGGCGGCCTGCTGGTAACCGTCATCGCGATCGCGGCCGTTATGCTACTTGCTCCGCGTCTGCCGCCGCACGTCATCATGCGCATGTATGGCGCCCGCCGGATTGATGCGACCTACGGCGGTGATCTGGCGAACCTCACGCGCATCCTGTCCGAACGCGCAGAGCTGAAGCAGCAGCCAAAGCTCTACCTCATTCCGAGTCCGACGCTCAACGCGTTCGCAACAGGAACACAGGACGACGCCGCCATTGGTCTGACGTCCGGCCTCGTGCGCCGCCTGACGCTGCGCGAACTCGCGGGCGTCATCGCCCACGAAGTCAGCCACATCAGAAACAATGATCTCTGGGTTATGGGGCTGGCTGACGTCATCAGCCGTATGACACTGTCGCTGTCCTATCTCGCAGTAACACTCGCCATCTTGAATGTGTTCTACCTGGTGACCAGCGGCGTAACCGCCGTCTCGTGGATCGCCATCATCATTCTTTACTTCGCGCCGTTGTTGTCGAGCCTCATGCAGCTTGGCCTGTCCCGCGCCCGCGAGTACGACGCAGATCTTGAAGGAGCCATGCTGACCGGAGATCCCGCCGCACTCGCATCCGCACTTCAGAAACTGGACAACATTATGGGACGCGCGTGGGAGGACCTGATGATGCCCGTCCCTGGTCGTCGTATGCCGCAACCGTCCGTCTTGAGAACGCATCCGAAGGTCGAAGACCGGATTGCCCGGCTGCGCGAGCTCGATCCACGTCGCTCGATGCCGCAAATCTCGGTACGTGAGATCCCGGTGGTGACCTTGATCGCGCCGGGGCCTATGGGGCTTCGCCCGCGCTACCGCTTTCCCGGTGTGTGGTACTAGATCGTTTCAAGTTCAACTGGGTCGCTCTAGCCTATGGAGACCAATCTGCCGGCGCCCGACAAAACCGAGCTTTCGCCTTCAGACAGCGACGCCCGGCTGGCCGCGTTTGATACCGGCCAGAGGCGTGCAATAGCCAACGTTCTCACGGAGCTGGAGACTGGGCGCACGAGCAATCTCGCGAGCCTCGTCCAAGGGCTTCGCTCACGCGCGCAAGGTGCCAACATTATTGGCATCACGGGCCCACCGGGTGCCGGCAAATCGACGCTCGTGAACGCGCTTCTTCAAACGTTACGGGTACGCGGTCGCCGCCTTGCTGTGATTGCGGTTGACCCGTCCAGTCCGAACAGCGGCGGCGCCATACTGGGCGACCGTATCCGCATGTCGGCGGCCGCCGAGGACCCGGACATTATGATCCGCTCGCTCTCCAGTGCCGGACATCTCGGCGGCGTTACCCCCGCTGCGGTCCGCTTGATCGATGGATTGGACGCGGCAGGGTTCGACCCGATCCTGATTGAAACTGTCGGCACCGGTCAGAACGAAATCGACATTGCCAGGATTGCAGACGTCCAGCTTGTTGTCGCCGCGCCCGGCCTTGGAGATGGCGTCCAAGCCATGAAAGCCGGATTATTGGAGATTGCCGACATTGTGGTCGTCAATAAGTCGGACCATCCCGGCGCGCATCAAACTCGCGATCAGCTCCAAAACGCCCTGGCACTGCGTACGCATGACGCTGCACAGCCTCCGGTGCTCGCCACGGCCGCAACCACGGGCACCGGAATCGAGGAACTCGCGACGGAAATCGAAAACCAGATTGCCAAACGGACGTCGGTGTCTCCGGTCGAACGCCGCCAGAGGCGGGCGCGCTATCTCCTTCAACAAACTCTGATTGCGGCCGTCGACCAGCGGCTGAAGGACCCCACTTTGACAACCGAAACCAAAGACCTTGCCGAGCGCTTGATCGACGGCCGCATGGACGCTGACGCCGCAGCTCGCGCCCTTCTTGCGTTGCCTCGCAAAACTTAAAGCTAGCCGCGCCAAATCAGCTTCACGTCTTTCGTTGCGCTGTTCGCAGGCTCGCGGCTCGAGCGCGAGTATTTAATTGCGCTGTTCGCACGCTCGCAAGCTCACGGCTCGAGCGCAGGCTGTCCTGCGAGGACGATCCCCAGGCCGCGAACGCGGCCCGGCGCGTTGCGGCGCGCTCGCGCTGGGCCCGGCCGTCAGGCCGGAATAGCCCATGAGCGAAAGTCTTTAGTTTGCGCTGTTCGCACGCTCGCAGGCTCGCGGCTCGAGCGCGGGCTATCCTGGTAGGACGGTACCCAGGCCGCGAATGCGGCCCGCCGCGTTGCGGCGCCCCCACCCCAACGCGGGTGTTCCCGCGTTGGGCATTTCAAATGTCGAGATGGCTTTTTCGCCATCTCGATGGGGCCTGAGCGAAGCGAGGAACAGCCGTGAGCGAAAGCAAGCCACAGCGAAGCACATATAACGCGACACGCAATACGCCGAGGCAACCGCGCCGTCGACAGACACTGGCTACGCCGCATGCGGTGCAACGCCGTTCTTCAAGAGTTTGTAGTTGATACTGTCAACCAGCGCTTCGAAGCTGGCATCGACTATGTTGGGTGACACACCCACCGTGAACCATCGCTCACCGGACGCTTCGTCCCGGCTCTCTATAAGCACGCGCGTCACGGCTTCCGAACCGCCGGTCAGTATGCGAACCTTGTAGTCGGCCAGAACAACACTCTGGATATGGCATTGGTACGGGCCCAAGTCTTTGCGAAGCGCCCGATCAAGCGCGTTAACCGGGCCGTTGCCCTCTTCCACCGACCAGATCGGGCGCGTCAAACCCGGGATAAACACTTTGACCGTCGCCTCGGACACCGTAACGCGCTCACCCAGCGCGTTATGGCGCTTTTCGACCATGACACGGAAGGAATCGATCGAGAAATACTGCGGCACCTCGCCCAGCGTTCGCCGCGCGAGCAACTCGAACGACGCATCGGCGCCTTCGTAGGCGTAGCCGATGGCTTCCCGTGCCTTGACGTCCTCTAGCAAGCGCCCAATCCGCTCATCGGATTTATCGACGGCAATACCCAGCCGGTCGAGTTCCGCCAGAATGTTCGATCGTCCTGCTTGATCAGACACCAGCACGCGGCGCACGTTACCGACACTTTCGGGACGCACGTGTTCGTAGGTTTCCGGCGCCTTTAGAATTGCCGAGGCATGGATCCCGGCCTTGGTTGCAAAGGCGCTTTCACCGACATAGGGCGCCTGCCGGCTTGGCGCCCGGTTCAAGATCTCGTCGAGAACCCGACTGGCATGTGTGAGCCGAGCGAGACGCTCCGGCGTGACGGCAGTTTCAAACGACGACGCGTACTCGCTCTTCAGCAACAGCGTTGGAATGATGGACGTCAGATTGGCGTTGCCGCAGCGCTCTCCCAGACCATTCAAGGTCCCTTGGATCTGGCGGCATCCCGCGCGAACGGCCGCAAACGTATTGGCGACGGCATTCTCTGTATCGTTATGTGTGTGAATGCCAAGATGATCACCGGGAACGGAATCTGTGACATCACGAACGATATCCGAAACCTCTTCGGGAAGGGTGCCGCCGTTGGTATCGCACAGCACAACCCAGCGCGCACCGGCTTCATACGCAGCACGCACCACGTCCAGCGCATAACCCCGATTGCCTTTATAGCCGTCGAAGAAGTGCTCGCAGTCGATCATCGCTTCCTTGCCAGCGGCAACCGTTGCCGCCACCGACTGGCGAATACCATCCACGTGCTCTTCGTTCGTCGTGCCCAGCGCAATGCGCACGTGATAGTCCCAGGCCTTCGCGACCAGACAAACCGCATCGGATGGAGACTGGAGAACGGCCTGCAGTCCCGGGTCATTCGACACCGATCGTCCCGCGCGTTTCGTCATTCCGAAGGCAACGAACCGCGCCGCCTCAAACGATTGTCGATTCTCAAAGAACGCTGTATCCGTCGGATTTGCACCTGGGTACCCGCCTTCAATGTAGTCGATCCCGATCGAGTCGAGCACGTCGGCAATCAGACGTTTATCCTCAACCGAGAAGTCCACACCCGTCGTCTGCGCACCGTCGCGCAGGGTGGTGTCGAACAAATAGAGGCGGTCACGATTTGGCGTTGCTGACATTTTGAAGCGTCTCGAATCTTAGTGATGCGGGCGGATTGGCGCGCGTGCTGCAGGTGACGGCCAATCGACACGATGTGACTGGCAACCGACCGCCTTAAGAGGCACGACCACGCCCCGTTACTTTTGGCTGAAGGGATTTCGACATCGTCGTGTTGGTGAGCCACTGATCTCCGATGGCAACCGAGTTCCGCCGCAGGCCGACAAAACCGCGCGTCTCGAAGAACTCCACCGCCGTCTCACTCGCATCGACGGTGACCGTCTCGACACCACGGCCCGCTGCAATACGTTCCAGAGCATCAACCAGTGTTGAGGCGACTCCCTGCCCGGCGAAGTGCGGGTGGACATACAGCATATCGATCACGCTGTTCTCTTTCAGGCAGGCAAACCCAAGCAGCTCGCCGTCGCTCTCAACGACCAACGTGACATTGCCGAGAATGCGCTGACCAAAAGCGTCCATGTCTTCGGCCCGGCTAATCCAGGCAAGCCGTTGATCCTCATCATAATCGTCTTCGGTTAATCCATCGATGCTCTGCGCGAACACATCGCGCAGGCGCGGCACGTCGGCCGGCAGGACCGGACGCAGCGGATGCTGAGCCGTCATTGTGCAATCTCCCAACTCGAAATCGCCTCGCCGCTCTGCGGGTCCTTGCTGTCCTTCACCTGAACGCCCAGTGCGGCGAGTTCATCACGCAACCGATCGCTCTCGGCCCAGTTCTTCTCCTTGCGCGCCTCAAGCCGTTCGGCCACCAGCGCCTCGACCTGCGTTTCGTCAACCTCGGGCACTGCGCGCCCCGCCATGAAGTCCTCGCGGGTCTCGCCGCCGTACAGACCGAGAAACCGCAGTGTCGCACTGAGATCAGCGGCGCGCGCCGTATTGCCTCGCCGCGCAGACTTTGCAATGCCGTGCACAATCGACATCGCGCTTGGCGTGTTTAGGTCATCGAGCAATGCTGCAATCACGCCATCGTTTGGCGCGTCAGCCGGCGACACATCTGCGATCAGGTCGGCGAAGTCGGCAAGCGTGTTCCGCGCCTGGGTCAATCGATCCACAGTCCAGTCGAGCGGTTGTCGATAATGTGTCGCCAGCATCGCCCAACGCAAAACCCGGCCTGGCCACTTCTGCCCACCAAACCCATCTGTCGCCAACAGATCGTGAATCGTGATGAAGTTGCCGAGCGACTTCGACATCTTCTCACCTTCGACTTGAAGGAAGCCGTTGTGCATCCACACATTGGCCAGAACCTCGGTCCCGTATGCGCAGCACGACTGTGCGATCTCATTTTCATGATGGGGGAAAACGAGGTCGATACCGCCGCCGTGAATATCGAACGTGACGCCAAGGTGCTTCTCGGCCATCGCTGAGCACTCGATATGCCAGCCTGGACGCCCCGGCGTCGCAATGCCGCACGGTGACGGCCACGACGGATCGCCGCTCTTCGAGGGTTTCCACAGCACAAAGTCCATGGGATCGCGCTTGTAAGGTGCGACTTCGACCCGGGCCCCGGCCTCAAGCTCATCCGTGGAGCGCCGGGACAACCGCCCGTAGTTCGGCATCGACGGTACGTGGAACAGGACATGGTCCTCGGCCACGTAGGCGTGGTCGCGGGCCACCAGCGTCTCAATCAGCGTCCGCATGTCTTCGATGTGCTCAGTCGCACGCGGCTCTATCGTCGGCTCAAGCACGCCCAGCGCGGCAATATCCTCGTGGAACTGGGCGATCGTCCGTTCCGTCACATCCGAAATGGCGACACCTTCTTCCGCCGCCCGCGCATTGATCTTGTCGTCGACGTCGGTGATGTTGCGCGCATAGATGACATGCTCAGGCCCATAAAGGTGTCGCAGCAGGCGGAAAAGCGCGTCGAAAACGACAATCGGCCGCGCATTTCCAATATGGGCATAGTCGTAAACAGTCGGACCACAGACATACATGCGAACGCGCGCGGGATCGTCGGGAACGAACAGAGCCTTTTCACGCGTGCGCGTATTGTAGAGCGTCAGATCCATATCTTTTCCCCTTCCCTGGCGGCTGGGCCCTGGCGACCGGGGCTGCTTCACGTGAGGGAGTGGGAAACCGCCAGCCGCACGCCAGCGAGATTGCTAGCGCGTGTTGATGTTCAAGCAGATAATCTGCGGCTTGCGGCAACGTGTCATCATGGCGGCGTTATGGGTCCCGAAACGCCACAGGTCAACCCATCCGAATGGTCGTTCCACCCAAGGGAAATCCCGACAAGCTTAATGGACACCTGTCGGAACGCCTGTTACCGACATGCCTGTCACGGAGGGTTGCGCGCGAACCACCTCAGTTTGTCCTGTCTCAGTCTTGCCTTGTCGCCTGTGCAAGGAGGAGCCCGTGTCGTTAAGGTCTGGAAAGGCGTTTCAGCCGCACTTGGAGCCGCGACGTTGCGCCAGTAAGATCGGGCCATGTCGCGAGCCATATCGCTTACGAACCGGATACACGTGGCGGGTTGGATAACGGATGCCTGAACGCAAACACACCACCGGCCCCCGTCAGCGCTTGGCCGCTCTGACGATGCTGATTGTCTTCGTGGGAGGCATCGCGCTACCCGCGCTGGCACAGCAGTGGACGTGGCCCTGGGAGACGGAACCGTTTGGCTCGAATCAACCACGAGAACCAGCGCCCCGCCGCCAGCCGCGGCAGTCCGAAGGGCCGTCCGTGCGTTCCGATATCTGCCTAGAACTCGAGAGACGGCTGGCACTCGAAGCCAACCGTGGGCGGCGTCCTGGCGATAATCCGGATGCCTTGCGTCAGGAGGCCAATCGCCTCGGGCGTGCCGTGCGCACGTTGGAACAACGGCTCGAACGCGGCAATTGCTGGGAACAGTTCTTCTTCCAGCGGTCGCTCCGCAACACCCGCACGTGCAATCGCCTGTATCGCGATTTCCAATCCACACGGCAGCGATATCGCGATGCTCGGGCCAGCGTTGATCGCCTGTCGTCCCGGGTTCGCAGATCCTATCAGGAAGATATCATCCGTGCACTCTCCCGGAATCGATGCGGTCCTGCCTACGCCCGCGAGGCGCGGCGTTTGAGTCGGGATTCCTTTGCAAACTTCTTTTTCCAGGACGAGGATCCCTATTCTGAGCGGGATCGCAACAGATATAAGAGTTTGCCGTTTGCCACCTACCGCACATTGTGTGTGCGTTTGTGCGACGGCTATTATTTTCCGGTGAGCTTCTCGACTTTGCCGAACTATTTTGGCCGCGACGCTGAGGCCTGTCGCAGCCGCTGTGCGGCGCCGACAGCGCTCTATTACTATCAAAATCCAGGCGGCAGTATCGACCAAATGGTGTCCGTCAACGGGCAAGCACCATACAAGGATTTGACGACAGCATTTGCCTACCGCAAGAAGTTCATTAAAGGTTGCTCGTGCAAGCAATCGGAGTATGTCGCGGACGGCGATCTATCGAACGAAGTGCCATCCGGCGACAAAGCCGAGGCGGCAAAACGACGCCCGCTTTCACCAATCCGGTGACGTGGCACAGCTATATCTCCCTCGTCGCAAACGGCGCGCGATGTAGAACGCACGTTTGAGGACGGCTGCCGTGGTCAAACGCGAAGTTCGGCACATGGCCCGACGGTACACACCAACCACGGGGCAAGCGGAAATTGACGCTACCTCTGGTTAGGGCACGAAGCGTCATAATGCTGCAACAAATCAAATATACTGTTATACGATTAGAGCGGGAATGTTTAAGCTTCCCGGAAACACGTGGAGCGCGAGCTTCTATTCCGGGTTCTCGGCGAATTTCTCAATGACCGATATGTCGCGTTTTAGAGATCCAAGCGATCTCGGTGACGCTGTCCAAATTGCCGCTCTAGAGATCGAGGATCTCTCTCAGGCCCGTTACATCCACGCGGCTGCATTTCGGCTGATGGCGAGTCCGTTTTTCACCGACGATGAGATCTCGGCGTTTATCGAGACCATTACGTCGGCAGGGTATTCCGACAGTCTTGTTGCCGCCATGCGTGAGAGCCAACTCATCGGCGCACGCCTGAATTCCGAACTGGTTGGAACAGCAGGATGGATGTATGGTGAGGATCAGGGTGAAACCGCGCGCCTGAAGTGGCTTTACGTGCGGCCACTGTTCAATGACTGTGGCATCGGCAGGCGTTTGGTTTCTGAGGTCGAATTGCGGGCCACACGCGCCGGCTTCAAGCAGATGTCCGTGCGCTCCACAACAACGTCTGCAGGTTTCTTCGAGCGGCTTGGCTATCACACAACGTCACACGGCGTCAGAAACCTAAGCGCAAACGTATCCATGCCGGTGATCTTCATGCGCAAGACTCTCACATCTGCGCGGGCCGTCACTCTTACAAAACACTAGAGTTTGTCGCATGATATTGCTTGCTTTCGCTCACGGGCTATTCCGGCCTTTGGCCAGGCCCTCCGCGCAGGCGGCGCAACGCGCCGGGCCGCGGTCGCGGCCTGGGACAATGCAAGACGGCTAACCCGCGCTCGAGCCGCGAGCCTGCGAGCGTGCGAACAGCGCAAACCAAAACGCGCTCAAGTAGTGAGCGCTTGGCGCAAACGGTAGCGCACGTAAAAACTCGCGTCGAGTTGCTCTGCTGCCCTCACAAGTCGCCCTGGAGTTCGCGAACAAACCGCGCCAGGCCAACCCGCCTTTCGCGCCGCGCGCGCTCCGCGACCAAAATCGCGCGCAACTGGTCCGCGCTGATGTCGAGGCTCTCGTTGACGATGACGTAATCATACTGCGCCCAATGACTGATTTCATCGGACGCGCGCGACAAGCGGGTCGAGACGACCTCCGGGCTGTCCAGCCCCCGCCGCTTCAGGCGATCCTTCAATACGTTTGCGGAGGGCGGCAGAATGAACACGCGGACGAGGTCCTGGGTCAACTTCTCCGAGAGCTGCTGGGCGCCCTGCCAGTCGATATCGAACAGGACATCTTTGCCCTGACTGAGACGGTCCTCAACCGGCTGCCGTGGCGTCCCATAATAGTTATCAAACACGCGCGCCCACTCGAGTAGGTCTCCAGCCGCGCGCATCTCCTGAAACTCATCTTGCGACAAGTAGACGTAGTCCACGCCGTCTTGCTCGCCCGCACGCGCTGGGCGTGTCGTCACAGATACGGACAGGACAATGTCAGGCTCGGCATTGAGCAACCGATGGCATAGTGTTGTTTTACCGGCACCCGACGGAGCTGAGACCACAAGCGCAAGGCCGCGCCGCGCGATCGGTGGCATGTCCCCGGATGACGTTCGTTCATTCAATGTTCTGTACCTGCTCACGGACCTGGTCGATCAGCGATTTCAGCTTCAGTCCAATCTCTGTAATCGCAATATCATTTGACTTCGAGCATAGCGTATTCGCTTCGCGGTTGAACTCCTGGACAAGGAACTCCAGCCGACGCCCGATCGGCTCATTGGCCGACAAAAGATCCCGCGCACTCTCGATATGCGCCTGCAGGCGCTTGATCTCTTCCTCGATGTCCGCACGTGTCGCGATGACAGCAGCTTCCTGATGAAGCCGATCCCGGTCAATCGTCGCTGACGACGGAGCCTCAAACAAACGATGGAGCTGTGCTTCGAGCCTGGCCTTTGTCGCGTCCGGCGTGCGGGCGGGATGCTCCGCGACATCGGCCACGCAGGCCGCGATGCTGTCCACATGTTCCAAGATCACGGCCGCCAATCTTGTGCCTTCTGCCTGCCTGGCCGCAATCATTTGGGCCAGCGCGAGATCGAGATCAGTGAGAACGGCATCGGCGCGGGACTCGTTCTGACCCAGGCCTTCATCAGCATCAACAGATTCGAGCACGCCCCGTAGCGCCAGCAGCTGATCGGCCTGCAGCGGAGAGCCGCCGACACGGTCGCGGATATCCTCAGCAGCCGAAATGACGGTTTCGAGGGCCTCTTCATTGACGCGCAGCGCGCCTGTCCCGGCCGCACGCCGTACGTCCAGCTGTGCCACAACGGAACCGCGCGTCAGTTGCGCCGAAAGGCGCTGGCGAACGAGTGGTTCAAGCCGTTCGTAACCGCTTGGCAAGCGCAGGCGGAGATCGAGACCACGTCCGTTGACGCTTCGGATCTCCCAACTCCAGGACGCACTGCCGTCACCGCCGTCGGCGCGACCGAAACCAGTCATGCTCTTGGACATCTTCGTCATCCCTGACAGCTTGCCGACGCCCAGCCCTGCCGAAGACCCGTCACAAGGGACACCCCCCGGCAGAGCGTTAGCACTCGAAAGAAATCTCTAACGCGACTCGGTCTCGCCAGCGAACGGGCCTATCGATTGGGCTTGCGTTCCGGCAAAGGTATGCCCCCTGGGGCCGCGGCAGCAGTACCGTTGGACCTGCCCGCGATCGGAATTGTCGGGACGACCTTCTGGCGCACCCGGTCAACTGACGCGGACGCGGCCGTAGCCGACGTGGCCGATCGTGTGTCGGCGGCTGATGTGCGCCGCGCCGCCGCTTCGGCGGCCTGCCGTTCCCGGCGGCGCTTACGCAACTCACGCTCGATCGCGCGCCATTTCACGACGTTTGCGTTATGCTCTGCGAGCGTTTTACCGAAGAAATGACCACCCCGCCCGTTCGCAACGAAGTACAAGTCGTCGGTCTGCGCCGGTCGCATAACCGCCTCGAGCGCGGCCCGGCCCGGATTGCAGATTGGCGTCGGCGGCAATCCAGCGATCGTGTACGTGTTAAACGGCGTTGGTTTGCGGATCTGGCTCCGATAAATCGGCTTCGACCAGTCCACTTCCCGGCCCTGAATGCCGTACAGGATGGTTGGGTCGGACTCGAGCCGCATCCCCTTGCGAAGGCGGTTAACAAACACCGATGCAATTCGCCGCGGGTCGTCGTTGGGGCCCATCTCGCGCTGAACGATGGACGCAAGAATGATCGCCTCGTGCGGCGACTGCAGTGGCAAATTCGGGCTCCGTTCCGCCCAGAGCCGCGAGACCAAATCCTGCTGCGCCGCATTCATGCGCGCCAGCAAGGCCTGACGATTCATGCCGCGTACATCAAACGTATCCGGCAACAGCACGCCTTCCGCCGGCATGTTGGTTATCTCGCCTTCAAGCCGTGGATCCGCCAGCATTCTCTGCACGATGCGATGCGTGGTCGATCCCTCTGGGAACGTCAGCAACGACGGCAGGCTGCGCCCGCGGTTGAGTATTTCCAGAACCTTGTCCACGCTCACGCCGGCCGGGAGCTTGTAGGTGCCGTCTTTCAGAACCAGTGGCCGGCCCGTTTCAAATCGCCGTAGCGTCGAAAGGCCAATGTATCGCGCCACAAACAGATTCTCGCTCCGCACGATACCGGCGGCTTGCAGACGTGCCGCAATCACACGGCCGGTGTCACCACGCTTAACGGTGAAACTTCGCGTCTCCGTGAGCGGCCCCGGTCCTGCCGACGTCCTGTCGAACCACACCAAGCCGGCTGCGCCACCGCACAGCGCAATCAATGCCAACGTAAAAAGTGCGCTTAGAAGCCTCACCGAACCGGACACCTCATGCGAGCGACGCGCCTTTTTGCGACGCTTGGGTCGCGGTGGCGGACGTGTCGGCTCGATCGCCGCGAACGGGCTCTCAATCGTCATCGTGGGACGATGATACCCACCGAGTTGCTGATACCGTCTCTCCGCCACGTTTCCTGGTCCCCAGTCGCCAAAAGCCGTCGACACCAACAGCGCATTCCACAACGATCCAGACGAGCCGACATAAAGCAGACGCGATGCGGAGATTACTGCCAATTATGGCGGAAGGGCGCCCCGTACTATGCACGCTTAGCGTTTCCGGTGTTGAAGGCCTTTGGAAACCCTTAATCGACGCGACGCATCACCAACGAAGCATTTGTTCCACCGAAGCCGAATGAGTTCGACAACACCGTGTTGATCTCGCGCTTGCGCGCGGTCTGCGGCACCAGGTCGAGCGCCGTTTCGACCGACGGATTTTCCAGATTGATGGTTGGCGGCGCTATATTGTCGCGAACCGCGAGCAGCGAGAAAATCGCTTCAACCGCACCGGCCGCACCAAGCAAATGGCCAATTGCCGACTTTGTTGACGACATCGCCGTGCCTGCGGCTTTGCCCTCAAACAAGCGCTCGACGGCGCCAAGCTCAATCTCGTCGCCAAGCGGCGTCGACGTTCCATGCGCGTTGATGTAATCGACCTCGGTGGGGTCGATCCCGGCATGCTTAAGCGCCATACGCATACAGCGATATGCGCCGTCACCATCTTCGGCCGGCGCAGTAATGTGGTAGGCATCGCCGGACAGGCCGTAACCGACAATCTCACCGTAAATGTGTGCGCCGCGGGCCTTGGCCCCCTCGAGTGTTTCCAGGACGACGACGCCGGCGCCTTCCCCCATCACAAAGCCGTCGCGATCTTTGTCGTAGGGCCGCGACGCCGCCGTGGGGTTGTCGTTAAAGTGGGTGGATAAGGCTTTTGCGGATGCAAAGCCGGCCACCGCCAAGCGGCAAATCGGACTCTCGGTGCCGCCTGCAACCATAACCTCAGCGTCACCTAGGGCGACCAGTCGCGCGGCATCGCCGATCGCGTGCGCCCCCGTCGAGCATGCTGTTACGACGGCGTGATTCGGCCCCTTAAAGCCGTGGCGAATGGATACATAGCCGGACGCTAGGTTTATCAATCGCCCCGGAATAAAGAACGGACTAACCCGGCGCGGCCCTTTTTCCTCCAGAAGCAACGCCGTTTCGGCGATCCCCTGCAGACCGCCGATCCCGGATCCGATCAAAACACCGATCTGTTCAGCATCGGAGGGGCTTGGTGCACCAATGCCAGCGTCGGCAATCGCCTGCTCTGCCGCTGCCATTGCATAAATTATGAAATCGTCAACCTTGCGCTGCTCTTTGCGTTCCATCCAGTCGTCCGGATTGAACGCATGCGACGGACCGTTCTCTCGCGGCACGAAACAGGCGATTTGCGAAGCGAGATCATCGACTTCGAACTCGGCAATCCGACGAGCGCCGCTCTGACCTTCAAGAAGACGGGACCAAGATGCGTCAACGCCGCATGCCAGCGGCGTCACCAAGCCCAACCCCGTGACAACGACACGTCTCATACGCTTCGGTCCGCTCACGTGATTCCAACACTCAGCACAACGGCTGCGCGGCAAACATTACCGCGATCGCCGATTGACCCTCGTTGGACGGGCCGACGAACATGCTCGTCCAAGGATCATGATCGCTGGTTAGGCAGCGTTCGCATTCTTTTCCAAGAACGCGACGGCGTCACCGACCGTCAGGATGTGCTCTGCGGCATCATCCGGGATCTCGCAGCCAAACTCTTCCTCAAAAGCCATAACCAGCTCGACGGTGTCCAAGCTGTCGGCCCCAAGGTCATCGATAAACGACGCCTTCTCCGTGACCTTTTCTGCGTCGACGCCGAGATGCTCGACGACGATTTTCTTAACACGTTCAGCGATATCGCTCATCTGTCGTTGTCCCTAAGGCCTCTCGTTAGCTGACATGCCTGCTCTCTGGCGTGCGGTCTTGCGGACCACGCGCACCAGATCAAGCTGTCCTTTCAGTTGACGGAAACTGCACCGCATTGCTCGTCGCGGCCGCTAGCGTTGATACATCGCACTTTGACGCCGTGGCCGTTACCACAGCTGAAACGGATTGACTAGCGGTACGCACGTCACGTTCCAGAGCCACAAAACCGGGATGTGATCGACGCATCCGCGGTGTGCCAAACACCGCTTGCACGCCACGCCGCGCCGCGATCATGGCATCACCATGCCGCCATTGATGTGCAGCGTCTGCCCTGTCACATACTTGGCGCCATCGCTTGCAAGATAAACGGCACATGCCGCGATATCTTCGGGCGTACCGAAAGTATTGGCCGGTATTGCCGTCATGATCTCTGAGACCTGCTTTTCGTTCAGCGCGTCGGTCATCGCCGTCTTAATGAAACCCGGCGCGATACAGTTGGCTGTAATGCCGCGAGATGCAACTTCTCGTGCAAGCGACTTGGTCATTCCGATCATTCCGGCCTTGGACGCGGCATAGTTCCCCTGTCCCGGATTGCCGATAATGCCACTCACGGAAGAGATATTGATAATGCGGCCGTAGCCTGTGCGTGCCCGCATCATCAGCCTGGCTCCGGCACGCATCAGCATGAATGTCGAGGTCAGGTTCACAGCGATGACGTCGTCCCACTGGTCGTCTTTCATGACCATGAACAGGTTGTCTTTGGTCATGCCGGCATTATTCACGAGAATATCAAGCCCGCCGAGAGCCTCAACCGCCTTATCCACCAGGCCGGTCACCTGCTCTCGATTGCCGAGATCGCACGGCACGATTTCCACGCGCGAGCCGAGTTCTGCTGCCAGTTCGGCGAGCTTTTCCTCGTTCCGACCGGAGATCGCAACCGTCGCACCTTGCGCGTGCAGCGCCTTGGCGATTGATCCGCCAATACCGCCCGTCGCGCCTGTTACAAGAGCCTTGCGCTCGTTCAATCCGAACATTCCGAATCCTAATTCTGAAACGCAGATACAACGGCCGCGAAATCATCCGGCGTGCCGACCGAGAACGTTTCGCCATCG
The DNA here is from genome assembly GCA_039186015.1 of Pseudomonadota bacterium. Classification (GTDB taxonomy): domain Bacteria; phylum Pseudomonadota; class Alphaproteobacteria; order Rhizobiales; family Hyphomicrobiaceae; genus JBCBWG01. Next base: position 9,822 of record JBCDAH010000056.1, on the reverse strand, counting down.
GCCATGGTCCTGCGAACGAGTCCGGCCAGAACTTTCCCAGCACCGAGTTCTACAAACCGCGTTACCCCGGCGGCCTTCATGGCCGCAACGGTTTCACGCCAGCGCACCGTTGCCGTCACCTGTTCTACCAAACCTTGCCGAATCACTTCGACATCAGCCGTGGGGCGGACTGACACGTTCGGGATCAGTTCGACAACCGGCTTCGAAATCTCGATATTCGCAAGCGCCTCGGCCATAACATCGGCAGCAGGTTGCATCAGCGAGCAATGAAACGGCGCGCTCACCGGCAGTGGTATGGCGCGGCGCACTCCATGCGACTTGGAAACGGCCGGCACCCGCTCAATGGCGGTTTTATGCCCTGACAACACGACCTGCGCCGGTTCGTTGTCGTTCGCGACGTCCAGCACGTCGCCATCCGCCGCCTCTGCCGCAATCGCCCGGGCCGCATCGAGCCCACAGCCCAGCAGCGCAATCATGCCCCCGGCGCCAACAGGAACGGCCTCCTGCATCGCCGAGCCTCTCAAGCGGAGCAGCCGTGCCGCATCTGCGACCTGGAGTGACCCGGCAGAAACCAGTGCCGAGTATTCCCCAAGAGAGTGGCCGGCAACAAACTTTGCGGTGGTCCCGACCTTGAGACCGAATTCACTTTCGAGGATCCGCGTCGCCGCAACCGACACGGCCATCAGCGCGGGCTGTGCGTTCGCTGTTAACGTCAACGTATCCTTCGGGCCGTCGAACATGACGTTGGACAAGCGCTCTCCCAGCGCGTCGTCAACCTCGTCGAACACGGCGCGCGCCGCCGGAAACGCTTCGGCTAATGCCTTGCCCATTCCAACGTCCTGGCTGCCCTGTCCTGGAAAAATGAAGGCCGTCGCCATGAGGGGTCTCGTATGGTTCACCGCTAAAGCCGCGCGTTCTACGCGATTGCGCGCCAACGCCCGGCACTGCACTGAAGGCCGCTCTTTCGATCAATCAGGACTGCGTCCCGGCTGGCCACTGACGGCTTTAGCCATGGCCAATACACGGCTGTCAAGCAAGCGTCATAATCGTCAGCCCCCGAGAGAACTTGCACGTCGATCCCGCGTCCGTTGTCTCGCCCTCCTGTGCAAACGCCCATTTTGCCGGCGCTTTAGCGACACTTGTGCGTGCAGCGCGGCGGTACAAATTAACGCGGGGCAGAAATTTCGTCGTTTCGTCGTCCGGACCCTCATCCGACCCTATTGTTGTCCGACCGTATCCTTAGCCGACCGTACTGTGTCTGGCGCGAGGTCGGGTCCGCTGAGACCATCGGACGCAAAACTCGTCGTCCGGAAGTAAAAATCGCCGAGAACAAGGCTTGAGTTTCGTTCGAAAACGCGTATACGACGTCTTCCCGCCCTGATTGGAGGCTGAACGGAACACGTGCATCAGTTTGTGCTGATCCACGGCAGTCATTCTGCGGTTCCGGTGTTTCCGCTCTTCTGGGTCGAATTTTGGGTCTCCAGCGCTCCGGACGGCGCGCGACGGCCCAAGAGAGGCTTTGCGTCAGGGCGATAACAGATTGGATCTTCGGACCATCAAGTTGAGAGGCCCGCCTATGGCGCTATACGAGCACGTCTTTCTCGCCCGTCAAGAAGTGTCGCAAGCCCAAATCGACGCGATGACGGCTGAATTCAAGCAAGTCATTGAAGAAGGTGGCGGCTCGATCGGAAAGACCGAGTACTGGGGACTGAAATCCCTAACGTACAAAATCAAGAAAAGCCGCAAGGCCCACTTCACGCTAATGAACATCGATGCGCCGCACGATGCCGTGGCCGAACTGGAGCGGCGCATGAGCCTATCCGGCGACGTCCTGCGGTTCATGACGATCCGCGTGGAAGAGCACGAAACAGTGCCGTCGGTGATGATGCGCAAACCGGACCGCGACGATCGCGGATCCCGTGGCGGCCGCGGCGGCCCGCGTGGTGACCGGGGCGATCGCGGAGACCGTGGTGGCTCAACCTTTCGCGCCAGATCCGATCGCGGCGATCGCCCGCCGAGAGAAGATCGGGGCCCCCGCGAAGATCGACCTCCCCGTGATAGCACGCCGCAGCGTGACTAATTCGCCAAGTGCGATGGAGCACCAGCAATGACGAGTATTCACCAACTTCCGATGCGACGGCCCTTTCACCGCCGCCGCAAGACATGTCCGTTTTCGAGCGAAAACTCCCCGAAGATCGACTACAAGGACGTAAAGCTGCTTGGCCGCTACATTTCCGAACGTGGCAAGATCGTGCCAAGCCGGATTACGGCCGTGTCGACCAAGAAACAGCGGGAACTGTCCCGTGCAATTAAGCGTGCCCGGTTCCTTGGCCTACTGCCATACGTTATCAAGTAAATCGGACATCAGATCACGTGATGTTTGCGGCGCACGGCGCCGCGGCACGTCATCAACAGCACCGGTTGGGGCCAGCAGTTCGGGCCTCTAACCGCCTTGAGCGGGACAGCTGAACGGATGCCATTTTCGCCTATCATCAGCGTTTGTGCCGGTGCCGCGTCGGCAATCCTGTTCATTTCGGCAGTGGGCGGGAGCCTAATCGGGGTCACCCTGAGCCTGTTTTTTGCCCCGCTGCCGATCGCCATTGCCGGGTTTGGTTGGGGCTGGATGACGGCGCTTGGCGCCGCCGCCACGGCCGCAATTGGTCTAGCCCTCATCGCAAATGCTGTCGCCGTCATCATGTATGCGATCGCGATCGCCCTACCGATGGTCGCCTTCACCTACCTTTTGACGCTGCGTCGCGATTTAACCGCGGACGATGGCAGCGTTTGGGTGCAGTGGTATCCGGTCGGCTCGGTCCTTGCCGCGCTATCGATTTGGTCCGGACTGTTGGCCACGGCCGCAGTCGTTGCCATTGGTGGCGATATCGAGAGCATTTCTGCGGCCTTGCGCCCGACCATTGATCGCTTCTTCGAGGCGCAAACCCAACTCTCGAATGATCTGTCGCGCACGTTGACGCCGGAAGAAAAGGACCGCTTGGCCCAGGTCATCGCACGCATGACCCCGGGAGCGACCGCAGCGGTATGGATGCTTGTCGGTATGTTCGGCCTTTGGTTGGGGGCTGGTGTGACCGCACGCTCCGGTCGTCTGCAACGGCCGTGGTTCGATTTCACGACCATTGTCGTCCCACGCCCGTTTCCGTTGCTGTTCGCGATCGCTGCCGGTTTGACCTTCGTCTCCGGCCCGGTCGGCTTGATCGCATCGGGCTTCGCGTGGGCGTTTTTCCTCGTCTACATGCTGGTCGGCCTCGCTATCATCCATCAGTTGACGCGCGGACAGTCGTTGCGAGTCGTCGCGCTGATCGCGGTCTATTTCGCCCTGCTGTTTCTGAACCCGCTTTCCGGCATTGCACTTGCGATGGTCGGCCTGGCGGAACCCGTCTGGCCGATGCGCCGCCAGCTGCTCGAAGATCAGCCGCAGCCGCGTGGTCCGTCACCACCGGGGCAAGGCCCAGGCCCAACCAACACCACTTGAGGCACCGCACGCACTTCGCGGCGGGGCAACAGCAATCAGATCTGGAGTGAACCATGGAAGTCATCTTACTCGAGCGCATTCCGAAACTTGGTCAGATGGGCGAGATCGTCCGTGTGAAGGATGGATTTGCGCGGAACTTTCTGCTCCCGCAGAAGAAGGCCCTGCGTGCCACGAAAGCCAATCTCGCAGAGTTTGAAACCCGTCGCGCAACGCTCGAAGCCCGCAACCTGGAGCTCAAGAGCGAAGCTTCCAGTGTCGGCGAAAAGCTTGATGGCACGGTCTACATGGCCATTCGTCAGGCTGGAGACACGGGCCTGCTTTATGGCTCCGTCAGCTCGCGCGACATTGCCCAGCTGATTACGGACAGCGGCACCAACGTCGATCGCCGTCAGGTTCGCCTGGAAACCCCGATCAAGGAACTCGGCCTGCACACGGTCGCCGTCGCTCTACACCCGGAAGTCGACGTCAAGGTCACGATCAACGTGGCACGCTCCGAAGACGAAGCTGAGCGCCAAGCGCGCGGCGAGGACGTGACCGTGATTCGTGACGAAGAGCTGGACATCGAAACCTTCGATCCCGACGCCCAAGACGGCAACAGCTATGAAGATCGCGATGCCGACGCCGGCGCCGAGGAGCAACCGCAGGCGGATGGCACAGTCTGATTGGCTGGCCTCCAGGCCGTTAAGCTGGGCCGGTTGATTCTGTCACGATCAAACGGAAACTCGCCGTCCTGTGAATGGGTGACATAACCTGACTTTTCGCGCTGGATCGAATCAGCTCCGCGGTATCCAGCGCGTATGACAGACCTTGCCCTCCTCCCGTCAGATCAGCTGAAAGCGCAAGCTGCTGCTGATGAACCGCTGCCCTATCGCCAGGCGCCGCACAACATCGAGGCGGAACAAGCCTTGCTGGGTGCGATTCTGATCAACAACGAAGTGCTCGACCGCGTCTCGAACTTTCTGAACGCCGAGCACTTTTATGAGCCGATCCACCAGCAGATTTACGAGACCGCCTCGAAGCTGATTACAGCCGGCAAGCGTGCGACGCCGATTACGCTGCGTACGTTCTTCGAGAATCACGAACCGATCGACGACACGCTGACGGCGCCGCAATACCTGACGCGCCTGGCCGCCTCAGCCACGACGATCATGAATGCCGGCGACTACGGACGTACGATTTACGACCTTGCCACGCGCCGCCAACTCATCATCGTCGGCTCAGACTTGGTGACGACGGCATACGACTCACCGGTCGACACGCCACCCCAACGTCAAATCGAGCTTGCTGAACAGCAGCTCTACTCGCTGGCCGAGACCAATCGCTATGGCGGTGGCTTCTGCAGCTTTGGTGATGCCATTGCCGATGCGGTTGAGATGGCGAATGCGGCTTACCAGCGCGATGGTCACCTCTCGGGTCTTTCGACAGGAATGGCCGACCTCGACCGGCGTCTTGGCGGCCTCCAAAAATCCGACCTGATCATCCTCGCGGCCCGCCCGTCCATGGGCAAGACATCGCTTGCCACCAACATCGCGTACAACATTGCGCGCACGCATAAATACGAGCAGCAATCCGACGGTTCGAAGAAGACCATCGACGGCGGCATTGTCGGGTTCTTCTCCCTCGAAATGGCCGCCGAGCAGCTCGCCACCCGGATTATCTCTGAACAGGCCGAGATTCCGTCCGAAAAAATTCGCCGCGGTATGATCACGGAAGATGAGTTTCGCCGCCTGGTCGAAAAGACCCGGGAGATGTCCCAGGCGCCGCTGTTCATCGACCAAACCGGCGGCATCACCGTGGGTCAGTTGGCAGCGCGTGCGCGTCGTCTCAAACGGCAGCATGGCTTAGACCTTCTGGTTGTCGACTATCTCCAGCTCCTCTCGGGTTCGGCAAAATCGGCATCAGCCGGTCGCGTGCAGGAGCTGACCGAGATTACGACCGGCCTGAAAGCGCTCGCGAAGGAACTCGAAGTTCCGATCGTCGCCCTGTCACAGCTGTCGCGACAGGTTGAACAGCGCGAAGACAAGCGCCCACAGCTATCGGATCTGCGCGAGTCCGGCTCGATCGAGCAGGACGCCGACGTTGTCATGTTCGTTTATCGCGAGGAGTATTATGTCGAGCGGACGAAACCGGCTGAGGGCACGGCCGAGTTCGGCGACTGGGTGACCAAGATGGAACAAGTCCACGGCAAGGCCGAGGTGATTGTCGGCAAGCAACGTCACGGCCCGGTCGGCACGGTGGAACTCGCATTCGAAGGGCAGTACACACGCTTCAGCGACCTCGCCCCGACGGACAGGTTGCCTGAGAACTTTGGATAGACCAAAGCCCCTGGATTAAGAGTTGTACGCGCCATGACCTTTGCGCCCGACATCGCTGAAGTCGCGCCGGCTTCCGAGCGGACCGTACTGGAAATCGATCTAGACGCGATTGCTGCCAACTGGCGCGACCTTGCTGCGCGCGCCGCGCCGGCCGAATGCGCAGGCGTCGTGAAGGCGGACGGCTATGGCCTCGGCTTGGCTGAAGTCGCACCAGCTCTGGCGACAGCCGGTTGTCAGACCTTTTTCGTCGCAACGCTCGATGAGGCCCACCGGCTGCGAGACGTGCTGCCGGACAAGGCAATCTATGTCCTCGACGGGCTTTTGCCCGGCACAGTGAACGATTGTGTTTTCCATAATCTACGCCCGGTCCTTTCCAGTTTTGCCGACGTCGAAGAGTGGACCCGCGAATGCCGAGAGGCCGAAACCTCATATCCTGCCGCCATTCACGTTGATACGGGCATGACGCGCCTGGGCCTGAACCGGGACGACATCCAGCGTCTGACCGCCACGCCCGATATCTTGTCACCATTCGTCCCGTCGCTCGTTATGAGCCACCTGGCCTGCGCCGATACCCCGGAGCATCCGCTCAACGCCACTCAGAACGCTGCATTCCAAGCCGTGCGGGACGCATTCCCGACGTCCCCGTTGAGCCTCGCGAATTCAGCCGCAACCCTCTCTGCGCCCGCAATGGCCTATGACCTTGTGCGCCCTGGGATCGCCCTCTATGGCGGTCTGGCTCTGGCGGAGCCGCCGAACCCGATGCGTCCCACCGTCCGCTATCATGGCCGCATCTTGCAGACGCAAACCGTGGCCGCGGGCACATCGATCGGATACGGCGCAACCTTTGAAACACAGCGCATGACACGCCTTGCGACCATCGCAACCGGCTACGCAGATGGCTACTTGCGCACGTCCGTGCCCGCAGATCGCGCGACGGGGCCCATGGTTGCATTTGCCGGCAACCTCGCGCCGATTGTCGGCAGGATCTCCATGGACTTGATCACCGTCGACGTCACCGACATCGACGAACAGCACGCGTGCCGCGGCGGTTGGGCCACGCTGATCGGCGATCAAACCAGCGTGGACGACGTCGCAGAGGCAGCCGGCACGATCGGCTATGAGATCCTGACCCGCATTTCGTCACGCACCCACCGGATTTACCATCCGGCAAAAGCGGACGCGGCAGTGATGGATTAGGGCATGGCCAAAACAGCGAAGAGCAAGAGCCAGTTTATTTGCAAATCGTGCGGCGCGATCTCGCCGCGTTGGGTGGGCAAGTGCCCATCCTGCCATAGCTGGAATACCCTCGTCGAGGAGACGGAACACGCCGCGCCACCGGGATCGGGACTGACGACGTTACGCGGCGGCAAAATCGTACGCCTCGAAGGATTGGACGGCGCCACCGATGCAACTCCGCGCTTGGCGACCGGGAACACCGAGCTCGATCGCGTCCTCGGCGGCGGCATCGTTCCGGCGTCTGCGACATTGATTGGCGGCGAACCCGGAATCGGCAAGTCCACCTTGCTGTTGCAAGTGGCCGCTGCGCTCGCGCTTCACGGCAAAACCGTGCTCTACTTTTCCGGCGAAGAAGCGAGTGCGCAGGTGCGGATGCGCGCCCAACGGCTGGGTCTTGAAGCCGCCCCCGTCCACCTTGCTGCGGAAACCAATCTGGCCAACATCCTGGCCACGCTCGACGATCAGCGCGGCGTCGATCTTGTAATTATAGACTCCGTCCAGACCCTATGGGCCGATGCGCTTGACTCCGCACCGGGCAGCGCCGCGCAAGTGCGCGCGGCAACGCAAACGCTGATCCGTTACACCAAGTCTGCAGGTCCCGCCCTGTTTCTTGTTGGCCACATTACCAAAGAGGGCCAAATCGCCGGCCCGAAGGTGATCGAACACATGGTAGATACGGTCCTCTACTTCGAAGGCGACCGTGGCCAGCCGTTCCGACTGCTACGCGCGGTTAAAAACCGCTTCGGACCGGCCGATGAAATCGGTGTGTTCGAAATGGCGCAAACCGGATTGCGCGTGGTTGCCAATCCGTCCGAATTGTTCATTGGCGACCGCGATCCAGACAGCCCGGGTTCCGCCGTGTTCGCAGGAATCGAAGGCACCCGGCCGCTGCTGGTCGAGCTTCAAGCCCTGGTTGCACCAAGTGCCCTGGGCACACCCCGTCGCGCCGTCGTTGGCTGGGATTCGAACCGCTTATCCATGTTGCTAGCAGTACTCGATGCTCGCTGCGGCATATCGTTCGCGCAGCACGATGTGTATCTCAATGTCGCGGGCGGGATCCGCATTGCCGAGCCGGCAGCGGACCTTGCAGCGGCGGCGGCGCTGATGTCTTCACTGAGCGGTCGCCCGCTTCGCCGTAATTGGGCCTATTTTGGTGAGATCAGTTTGTCCGGTGCCGTTCGCGCCGCCGGTCATGCTGCGACGCGGCTGCGGGAGATTAAGAAACTTGGGTTCGATGGGGCGATATTTGCGCGGACCGGAGACACGCCTAAAAACCTAAATATCCGTTTGGAGCGGCATTCTCACATCAAAGGCCTTGCGGAAGCCCTGATGGCATGCGAGTGACCGAATTTGACTTTCCCGAGGGACGACAAGGTAGTTAGGAACATGATCGGCCCATTGAGCTATCTGGACTTTGCGCTGATCGCCGTTGCGCTGCTGTCAGGTATCCTCGCGATGTACCGCGGCTTGGCCCGCGAAGTCCTTTCGATCCTGTCGTGGCTCGTCGCCGGCGGGGCCGTTCTCTATTTCGTGCTGTACCAAAAGCAGATTGCGGAAGACATCGCCAATCAAGTCGGCGCGCCGGTCCAGATCGCGCAGATTGCCGTCGGTGCGATCATTTTCCTAGTCGTGCTGATCATTGTGCACTTGGTCACATCTCGCATCTCTGATGCCATAAGTGACAGTCGCTTCGGTTTGCTGGACCACGCATTCGGGCTGTTGTTCGGCCTTGCCCGCGGGTTCGTTCTGATCGTGATCCCGTTCCTGCTCTACGAAAAACTCTACCCAAACCCGGAAACGCACCCCGTTTGGGTACGCCAGGCCGCATCGATCAGTGCCATCCGGTCGACCGGACAGGCCTTTGAGCAAATGCTGGTCTATATCGTCCCGGAAGAGCTGCCGACCAGCGACACTGATCAGTCGAGCTGACACAAAGGTTTCACATTTTCTGCGAAGTACGCGAATTGGCGCTTGCATTGCGCGGCGTCACGGCGCACATGGTCGCTCATAATTGACAGTAGTGCGGTGAGTACAGCGTATCGTTGTCTCCTCGATACCACTTGCTCACGCCCGGAGGCACTAATGGCCCTGCCAGCCCTGCCCGCGCTGACAACGACCAACCACCCCGACGGCTCTCCCCAGCAAACCCCCATAGACACCGATGACGATCGGCTGCACGAAGAGTGCGGCGTGATCGGCATATTCGGCATGGACGAGGCCGCCGCGCTGACCGCGCTTGGGCTCCATGCGCTGCAACATCGCGGTCAGGAAGCCGCCGGCATCGTGTCCTACAATGGTAGCCGGTTCAACGGTGAACGCCGGCATGGTCTGATCGGCGACAACTTCGTCGATCGGAACGTGATCGAAAGGCTGACCGGCCGCATGGCGATGGGTCACGTGCGCTATTCCACCCAGGGCGATGGGTCTCTCCGCAACATTCAACCGCTTTTCGCCGATCTTCATCACGGCGGCATGGCCGTCGCCCACAACGGCAACATTACCAATGCCAACACGCTCCAGGCCGAGCTGATCCGGGCCGGCGCGATTTACCAGTCCAACTCCGACACCGAAGTCATTCTCCACCTCGTTGCCCGGTCCAAACGTTACCGTGTGATTGAACGCGTCATCGACGCGCTGCGCCAGATTGAGGGCGCCTACGCCCTCGTCGCCATGACGAGCGACATGTTGATCGGTGTCCGCGATCCGATCGGCATTCGCCCGCTGGTCCTGGGCCGCAAGGACAATGGATATGTCCTCGCCTCGGAAACCTGCGCGCTTGAT
>JBCDAH010000055.1:0-30542 GCA_039186015.1 Pseudomonadota bacterium | reverse complement strand
GGATTGAGGCACCAGCGCCTGACGCAATTGCACGGATCAAGAGCCAGGGGATGACGGTTGTCTCGAACGTGTATCCGCACGTTTGGCCATGGCACTTCAGCCGTGTCGAGGGCTCGCCGTGGAACGACGAGCGGATCCGCAAGGCTGCCAATCTGGCCGTGGACCGCGAAGGCATCGTTCAGTTGCTGGGCGGCTATGCTGTTCCCGCCACTGGGCACGTTGTGAAGGGCAACGCGTGGTACGGCACGCCGACATTCGAAATCAAGCGCGACGTCGAGGCTGCCAAGAAACTGATGGCTGAGGCCGGCTACGGGCCCGACAAGCCCGTCAAAGTCGTCATGACGATTTCGGCTTCGGGCTCGGGGCAAATGCTGCCGTTGCAAATGAACGAGTACATCCAGCAGAACCTGAAAGACGTCGGCATCGAGGTCGAGTTCAAGGTCGTGGAGTGGCAGGCATTGCTTGACATTTGGCGGGCTGGAGCGAAGTCGCCTCAGGCCAGCGGGACGCACGGCGTCAACGTGTCGTACACCACGCAAGATCCCTACAGCTCGTTTACGCGTTTCATGCGGTCTGATCTCGCCGCGCCAAACGGCGTCAACTTCGGTTACTACAGCGACCCGGAGATGGATAAGCTCTTGAAGGAGGTCCAGCTCACCTTTGATCCGGCTGAACGCGACAAGATCCTCGCCAAAGTTCACACCAAGGAGGTCAACGAAGCGCTCTTCCTGTGGGTCGTTCACGATGTTGCGCCACGCGCCATGAGCCCGAAGGTGAAAGGCTTCGTGCCGGCGCAGAATTGGTTCCAGAGTTTGTCGCCCGTCTACATGGAGTAGGCCGGCGCGGATCAGGGGATCATGAGCAGAGGAATGAGGGTCGCGTCGCGTACGCGATCCTCTCTCGCCCGTCGGTAATTCTCGTAGAGCTCCGGGCGAGGGTCGGACTGAACCGTATGTGTCCTGCCGACGGAACACAACAGGCGCATTGCCATTGCAAGATCAAGGTGAGTGACGCTCGTGCTCGGATATATCTTACGCCGACTTTTCTATGTCATTCCAATCGCACTTGGGGTCAGCATCCTTGTCTTTGCGCTTGTACACATTGCGCCGGGCGATCCGCTCAATGCCGTGGTTGGAGCAGACGCACCGGCTCAGGTCGTCGAGAAGCTCAAAAAGGACTACGGCTTCGATCAACCGCTTCCCGTGCAATATGTGCGATGGCTCGGTCGTGCGCTGGTCGGCGACCTGGGGCTTTCCGTCGTCAACAATCAGCCGGTGACGTCGGCCCTGGCGGTCGCTGTACCCAATACGCTGATGCTTGCGATTGTTGCGACGACGATTGGCTTCGTTATCGGGTCACTCCTTGGCGGGCTTGCCGGGTACTATCAGGGGACGTGGATCGATAAAGTTGCAACCGGGTTCGGCGTCACCGGCGTTTCGATCCCCCACTATTGGCTCGGGATCGTTCTTGTCATTATCTTCGCTGTAGAGCTCAATGTTCTCCCGGCAACCGGGATCGGTCCCGGGGGCTCTGACGGATGGCAATTCGACTGGGCGCACCTCCGACATATCATTCTGCCGGCGATCACGTTGTCGGTGATCCCATGCGGCATCATCACGCGAACCGTGCGTGCCACGGTTGCCGAGATACTCAGCCAGGAATTTGTTCAAGCGCTGCGGGCCAAAGGTCTGCTCAACGGCCGTATCATGCTGCACATCGTCCGGAATGCCGCGCCGACTGTTCTGGCGGTTATGGGTTTGCAGCTCGGCTATCTGCTTGGTGGCTCAATCCTGGTTGAGACGGTCTTCAACTGGCCGGGCACCGGCTACCTATTGAACGACGCCATCTTCCGGCGGGACATTCCTACGCTGCAAGGCACAATCCTCGTATTGGCCATGTTCTTCGTCGTTCTCAACCTGCTGGTTGATATCATGCAAACCCTTGTCGATCCGCGGATGCGGCGGAGCTGATCAGATGAACATTTCAACGCCTGCTGCGCCGGAGACGATCGATGTCGCGCAGGTCGCTGTACAGTCTCGCGGCTACTGGGCCACGGTCCTCCAGCGCCTCAGACGCGATCGCGTCACCCTCTTCTTCGGTGGCATTGTGCTGCTGGTCATTCTGATCTCGGTGTTTGCTGATGTCATAGCGCCGCACGACCCGTACAAGGCGAGCATGATCAAACGCCTTAAGCCGGTCGGGACAGAAGGGCACTGGCTTGGAACGGATGAGACCGGTCGAGACATGCTCAGCCGGCTGCTCTATGGCGGACGGCTGTCGCTGTTCATGGGGATTATGCCGGTGCTCTACGCGCTGGCCATCGGCGGCACGCTCGGCATTATCGCCGGCTTTGTCGGCGGTCGTGTCAACATGGTGATCATGCGAACGATGGACGTGTTTTACGCGTTTCCATCCGTGCTTCTTGCAATCGCAATCTCAGGGGCCCTTGGCGCGGGTATCGGCAATGCTGTCTTATCGCTGACGCTTGTCTTTATACCGCCGCTTGCGCGCGTCGCGGAAAGTGTCACCACCCAGGTTCGCAACCTCGATTACGTCGAGGCCGCGCGTGCGTCCGGTGCGAGTGCGGGGAAGATCATTCGCGTGCACGTCTTGTCGAATGTGCTGGGTGCGATCTTCATCTACGCGACAAGCCTCATCAGTGTATCCATCATCCTCGCGTCCGGGCTGTCGTTCCTCGGGCTTGGGGTCCGGCCGCCGGAACCGGAATGGGGCCTGATGCTCAACACCTTGCGACAGGCGATTTACGTCAACCCGCTTCTCGCGGCGCTTCCTGGCGTCATGATCTTCATCACGTCTTTAAGTTTCAATCTCGTCAGTGACGGATTGCGGTCCGCAATGGACATTCGAGTGTAAGGGGCTGAGCTATGGCGCAAGTGACCGCGGACGCGACGACGGAAGCTCCGGCAGCCGCGCATCGGGCACGACCGATATTGGCTGTCAACGATCTCAAAAAGTACTTCCCGATCCGCGGCGGTCTCATGAACCGTCAGGTCGCGCAAGTACAGGCGGTCGATGGCGTGAGCTTCGAAGTGCGCGAAGGCGAGACGCTCGGCATCGTGGGAGAGTCCGGTTGCGGCAAGTCGACGACGGCACGCCTTTTGATGCGGCTGATCGAACCCGACGCAGGCGATGTGCTGCTCGATGGTGAACGGGTCGGGCCCGGCGGCATGGCGCTGACGGCCATGCGGCGCCAGATGCAGATGGTATTTCAGGACTCGTATGCGTCGCTCAATCCGCGCCTGACAATCGAAGATACCATTGCCTTTGGCCCGCAGGTGCATGGCGTTTCGAGAAACGAAGCACGTGGGCGTGCCCGCAGCCTATTGGGGAAAGTGGGGCTCGACCCCAATCTATTCATTCGCCGCTATCCGCATGAGCTGTCCGGCGGTCAGCGACAACGCATCAACATTGCGCGCGCGCTTGCGCTGGAGCCGAAGGTCGTCATCCTCGACGAGGCCGTTTCCGCACTCGACAAATCCGTTGAGGCGCAGGTTCTCAACTTGCTGACCGACCTGAAGCGAGACCTTTCGCTGACGTACATATTCATCAGTCACGATCTCCACGTCGTGCATTACATTTCGGATCGCGTACTGGTGATGTATCTGGGGCAGGTCGTGGAGATCGGCCCGGTTGCCGAGATCTATGAGCGGCCAAGTCACCCTTATACCCGCTCCCTTTTGTCGGCCATGCCGTCGATGGATCCGAGCCGGCGGGCGAAAAAACCACCGTTGACCGGAGATCCACCGAACCCAGTCAACCCGCCGTCCGGCTGCCGTTTCCATACGCGCTGTCCGCACGCTGCAGACGTTTGCAAGACCAAGGTCCCAATCCTGCAACGCAACGGCAATAACGATCATCTCGCTGCCTGCCATATGCTGAACAGTGGTTCCGGCCACCCCGATGCTCCGACCCGGAGGATGGCGTAATGACACTGAACGACAAGACATCAGATCCGCTGGTCACCGTCGAGAACTTGCGCGTTGCGTTTCATTCGGCGGATGATACCGTTCACGCCGTCAACGGCGTCGACTTTGCGATCAATCGTGGCGAGGTGCTTTGCATTCTTGGCGAGTCCGGCTCGGGAAAGTCCGTGACCATGCGCGCGCTGATGCGGTTGCTGCCAGAGTCGAAAACGAAGATCTCCGGTCGAATCGCAATTGACGGGCACGAGATCTTGAATCTCGACGACCGCGCAATGGCCGACCTTCGCGGGCCGAAAGTTGCAATGATCTTTCAAGAGCCCATGACAGCGTTCGACCCGGTTTTCACGATTGGCGATCAGATCAGTGAGACCATCCGTCGTCACGAAGGCGTTTCCGACAGCGATGCTCGCAAGCTGGCGCTGGAGCTCTTGGAACTTGTGCAGATTCCCTCTGCTGCACGGCGGCTGAAAAACTATCCGTTTGAAATGTCGGGTGGGATGCGTCAGCGGGCCATGATCGCACTTGCGCTATCGTGCAAGCCGAGCCTCCTACTGGCCGACGAACCAACAACGGCGCTTGACGCAACAGTGCAGATCCAGATTCTTCTGCTGCTGCGCCAACTCCAGGACGAGTTGGGCATGGCCGTCGTGTTCGTGACACATGATATCGGTGTTGCCATGGAAATCGCCGATCGGATTGCCGTGATGTATGCTGGCCGCTTTGTTGAGATCGGACCCGTAGCAGACATGTATCGCGCCCCGACACATCCTTACACCAAGGGATTGATGGCCTCGACCGTGAAGGGCGCAATGCGCGGCTCGCGCCTTCAGGCGATTGAGGGCTCGCCGCCGGATCTCACACGGTTGCCACCGGGATGCTCGTTTGCACCGCGTTGCCAGGTTTCCGAGGGCCGCTGTGTTACTGAGTATCCGACGACCCGCGTGATCTCACCAGGCCACGCCGCAGCGTGTATTCATGCCGGTTCAGAGGCTCAGCTGTGCGCCGACGCCCCTGCGGACGCAGAGGCAGTCCAATGACGTTGCGCCCGAAGGTTGCGGTGATCGGGACCGGAGGTACGATCTCCTCCATCGGCCGTGGGCCGTTTGATCTGCAGAACTACGTCACGCTCGGCAAGATGCTGGACGCAAAGGACATGATCGCCCAGTTCGGTGACGTTCAGGAACTGGCGGAATTGATCCCGGTTGCCTTCCCGCCCATTCCAAGCACGAGAATGGGCTTTGCCGGATGGCAGGCTCTCCTCGCGCGGATTGATGCGGCAGTCAGTGAACACCCCGATCTTGCGGGAATTGTCATCCTGCATGGCACTGCGTCTTTGGAGGAGACGGCGTACGCGCTGCATTTGACGACACATGACGGGCCGACGATTGTGCTGACCGGCGCGCAGCGCCCGGCGACGGGGTTGTCCACCGACGGGGCCATGAACTTTGCCGCCGCCGTGCGTGTGGCCGCCTCTCCCGATGCTGCCGGCCTGGGTGTTCTTGTTGTCCTGAACGACGAGATCCAGGCTGCGCGCGAGGTCACAAAGACGTCGACGTGGCGGTTGCAGACGTTTCGGACGCCAGACTTTGGCGTTCTTGGCCATGCGGATGCCGATCAGATCGCCATCTATCGCAAGCCGGCGCGCATGCCGGCATCGAAGCCCGCCTTTGACATTCGCGCGCTTGAGACGTTGCCGCGCGTCGATATCTCATACGCCTATACGGATGCGGACGGTACTGCCGTTCGCGCGTTCGTGGCAGCAGGTGCCAAAGGGCTCGTCAGCGCCGGATTTGCGCCGGGCATGACGCCGCCGGAAGAGTTCGATGCGCTGGTCGCAGCCGCCGCGTCTGGCGTCCTCGTTGTTCAATCGACACGTGCTGGAAGTGGCCGTGTTCCGACAATGGATCGCCTCGCTGCCGCGGGCATTATCGGGGCTGACAATCTCAATCCCCAGAAGGCGCGCATTTTGCTGGCGTTGGCGTTGACGCAGACAACCGACGTCGCCGAGATTACCGAGGTTTTTGCGACGCACTGACGGGGACGCGTTCGCTGAAGGAGGAGCCTGATAATGACCAGCGCCGCAGACAATCAAATTTCCCAGGACGTTGCGGCGGCGCTCGCAGCTTGTCAGGACAAGGGTGAGCGCCTGGGTGCGTTCGTCTCGTTACTACCTGACACGGCACAAGCGACGGCAACGTATCTTGATTCCCTGCGCGGGAACGGCGTGTCGCTTGGACCTCTGCATGGCATGCCAGTTGGCATCAAAGACATCATCGACGTTGCCGGTATGCCGACCGGAGCTGGGTCGGCAACGCGTGCCGACGCGCAACCTGCCAAATCCGACGCGTTTGTTGTCTCGAAGTTGCGCGCGGCCGGGGCCGTCATGGTGGGCAAGACGAAGACGGTGGAGTTTGCCTTTGGCGGATGGGGGACCAACGCGGCGATCGGTACCCCTTGGAATCCTTGGGACATGCAAACCCATCACACACCGGGTGGGTCGTCGAGCGGCACAGGGGCTGCCGTAGGCGGCGGGCTCATTCCGGCTGGTCTTGGAACAGATACGGGCGGATCGGTTCGTATTCCGGCGGCGTTCTGTGGCTGCGTCGGATTGAAGACATCGATTGGACTCGTCAGTCGCAGCGGCGTTGTGCCGTTGTCGACAACGTTCGATACCATCGGGCCTTTGACTGGAACGGTCGCGCAGGCCGCCGCGATGCTCCAGGCCATGCAAGGCGAAGACGCGACGGACCCAAGTACAGTCGGGGTCGCGCGCCAGAATCCGATGGCTGGTCTCAACCGCGGCGTCTCCGGTCTGAGGCTGGCCCGCTTGTCGGATGTGGATTTGCCCGGATTGACGTCTGACGTCAAAAGCGCATTCGAGGCCGCCGTGGAGCAGTTGGTGGCGGGCGGCGCGCAGATTGGCGAGATGTCTCTGCCGATGGGTTTTCTCGATATCCAACAGCAAGCCAATACGATCATTGCGACTGAGGCGTACAGCTTTCACGGCGCGCTCGCCGATGATCCGACGGCACCGCTGAATGCGCCGACCCGGGCGCGGATGCTTGCAGCGCAAAAGGTGAGTGGGAGCGCGCGCGCGCTGGCGGAGCGCACCCGCCAAGCCGCAATCTCGGAGTTTGCGGCTGCGTTTGACCGGTTCGATGCACTCGTGCTTCCGGCTGCGCCGATTACGGCAATCCCGGTTGCCGACGTGGACGAGGCGCAAATGCCGATGTCACTCTATACGCGCCTTGCCAACTACCTCGATTTGGCCGGCCTCGTTGTTCCGATTGGACTGTCATCGCACGGATTGCCGACGTCGTTGCAAATTGTTGTCCGCCGGCTGGACGATCCGCTGGCGCTTCGGATCGGTCAGGCCTTCGAGGATGTTCGAGGACCGTTCGCGCGACCAAGAATTTAGGTTTTCCAACCAGATAGATGGTCGCTTGAGGCGTCTTTGTGTCTTAACAAGCGGTGCTTGTGCCGGCCCTCTTTGTCTCATTACAATCGTTGCCGGCGGCACACAGTGATGTCGTCAAAGCGCGTCGCCGTTGGCTGCGACAGCTTGTCATCCGGCGCTCCCCATCGCACAGCGTTTCCGGTTCAGATCGGGTGGATGAGATCCGCGGCGGTTCGGTTGGCCGTCGCGGCAGCTCGCCGTCGCTTACGATGTCGTTGTGCGAAGAAAGCTATGCATACTCAAACATCAAATTGGTTGTTCTTGATTGTCATGCGTGTGTGTTGCGCTGCCGGCTTCCTCGGCGCTGCGTCCGCCGCTCAGGCACAAACCGAAGCGCAAGCGGCTGCCGGCCCACCCTTGAGTGTTGCGGTCTTCCTAAACTCCGATAGCAACCGCTGTTACGACCGCGGCTACGATACGGCAATTCGCCGCCTGGCCGGTCTAGCGCGCGACACGATCAACGAGAGCGGCGGGATCAACGGCCGCATGCTCAATCTCGTATTTTACGACAACAAGCGTAGGTCGAGCCAAACGCGGGCGAATGTTAAGGCCGCGCTTGAACTGCCGGAACTGCTCTCGCTGATCGGGATATCCAGTTCGACCCGCGCGCTCACCACATTTCTCGTGCACGGAAACAGAATTCGGGAGAGTGGCGTTCCATTCATCTCCAACATCTCAGTTGGCAGCGTGATCAAGGACTACCCGAATGTTTACTCGACCCGCCCCTCGCAGGAGGCTGAGCGGGTGCCGTTCATGGCTGCTTTCATTTCTGAAATGAAGTTTCAGTCCGTGGCCTTTCTCGGGACCAAAGGCAGCACGTTTATCAAGGCAATCGGCGATGGGTTGCAGCAGAGTGCGGTTTCCGACCGGATTGTTGCCGATCATCGGGTTGCGCTCGTCAACCAGGGGCGCGGCACGACGCTGGACCAAGGCGCTGTTGATGGCGCGATTGCAGACGCAAAGGACAAGGGAGCGACTGTTCTCGTCCTGGCCGTCGGGACGTCACGCGCCGCCGTGATCTTGGAGAAACTCAAGGCGGCGGATTATACGCCGTCCGTGTTGTTGCTCGGAAGTCTGTCCGATTTGCCGGTCGCGATCAGCAGCGATTATCCCAACGCAATGTACCAGCTTGACTGGAACACGGTCCCTGAAGTTGACCAAGATGCGGTCCGGAGTGTCGTCACGCGCAGCAACCCGGAAGACTGGGTGTTTGGTGGCGCGAAGATCTCGGATGCGCCCGGCTGGACCGACGGCAGCTGCCCGGAGGAATTCGAGGTCGAGCCATTTTCACGTACGAATTTGCGCGCGATCAGTATCGGGGCGCGCTTCGCGGACATGGTGAACTTGATTGCAGAAAGCGCGCGCAGCGCCGGGTCCAACGCAAAGCTGGACGATCTTCATCGTACGGTTCTGCAGGCGCTGGGGCAGACCTACAGCGTTGGGAAAGGGGCCTTCCGCGGCCGGTTCCAGAACTGGTCTTTCTATCCCGATTCCCGTGTCCGGGCCGCGTCGCCGTTCATTTTGATTCTGCCGCAGGGGCTCGGACGGACCCAGCTGGCACCGATCCAGTTCATTCGCACGCGTACCGGAAAACTCCGCCGTATCGATACCATCTATCTGGATATCGACATGGTCCGCACACGCAATATCGATAACAATCAAAAGTCGTTCTTCGCGGATTTCTATCTGGCTATGCGCGGCAACACGAACATCGACATGAAGGATCTCGCGTTTACGAACGCCTTTGTCGACCCGAGGACGAATGGGCCTCACATGTCGATCGAAGTGGTGCATCCGGGCGGCAAGAGTGACGTTTATCCGGAGTCGATGCGGATCTATCGCATTGCCGGTCGGTTCCGCTTTCAGCCGGACTTTGCAGCGTACCCGTTTGATGCGCAGCGGTTCTCGATCGACATTCAGCCGAAAAGCGGAGAAAAGCCGTTCGTCGTGCAGCCGCCGCCATATGATCTGAGGGACAAGTCACTCTCCGTCGAGGGATGGCGCGTTTCCACTCAGTACGTGTCCTACATTCAGGACTTTGTACCGATCGTCGATGCGTTCACGCACGAGCCAAGCATCGCGCCGTTCTATAAGACGCGCTACGTTTGGCAGATGAAGAGGGAGACGACGGACTACTATCTGCGCGTCGTGGTGCCACTCGCGTTCATTTTGATTGTGGCGTATCTCTCGATCTTCATTCCACAGGGCCATCTTGAAGCGATTGTCACGATCCAGGTGACGGCGCTGCTGTCCGCTGTCGCGCTTTATCTATCGCTGCCACAAATCGATTCCGATGTGGCGACCGTTTCGGACCGCATATTTGTGTTGGACTACATGATGGTCAGTTTGATGATCGTCATATCGATTCTGCGGATCAATGTGCGCGTGGCGCAAGTCCGCTGGCTCAACTCGTTCCTTACGTTGCTGCACATTGTCATCATTCCGATCATGGTGATCGTGTCGGTCGGTCTCATCCTGCGGGCGTTGCCGGTGCAGACCTTGGCTGAGCTGTTCGATCCGGAGATCGTTACTGCGCTAACGCAGAACATCTTCAATTGATGATCAGACGGTGGCTGCGCCATCGTCTGGGAACCCGTTTTCTGTCAACTTTGAAGCGGCGACTGATTGGCCCGTTGAGGACAGTTGCGTGTCCGCCGCTGGCCTCTCTTTAGGCAGTCTGGCTGGCTCGTGCGCAAAATTTCGGCGTTTGGCTTCTGCCAGTTGGTGACCGTCGCCCCCTTTTGATCCCAAATCTTGGGTGTTCTCTGCGAACTGTCTCGTTTGGCACACCGCTTGCTGACACCATCGTGTGCAGCGCGTCTAGGGTTCCGGCCATTTCATTATGGCGCTGGTCCGAGAGACGCACTTCGGCAATGCACAAGCCGAAGCCACGGCGGGCCAAAATCCCGGGAGATCACTGCACAGGTTTGCCGCGCGCAGACCCTCCCGGTGTGCGTTCGGTGTCAGATCAAGCCAAAGCGGCCCGTGAGGCTCGCTTCACGCGCTCTGAAAGGATCCGAGCCGATGTTCCGACATTCTGCATTTGCTGGACTGTGTGCCGCCATACTCGCGTTTTCGCAGGTGTTGCCGGCCACTGGTACCGCAGCAGCCACCAAGACGGACTTCAAGGTCTGTTGGTCAATCTACGTGGGCTGGATGCCGTGGGGGCACATCCAGGAAAGCGGCATCATGAAAAAGTGGGCCGACAAGTACGGGATCTCAGTTGAGATCGTTCAGATCAACGACTATGTCGAGTCCATCAATCAGTACACGGCCGGCGCCTACGACGGTTGTTCGATGACCAACATGGATGCCCTGTCCATTCCGGCCGGCGGTGGCGTTGATACGACCGCATTGATCATCGGCGACTATTCGAACGGCAACGATGGCATCGTACTGAAGGGCAAGACGAAGCTCGCCGACATCAAGGGTCAAAAAGTCAATCTCGTTGAATTGTCCGTTTCCCATTACCTGCTCGTGCGCGCACTTGACGGTGTCGGTCTGTCGGAAAAGGACATCACGGTTGTCAACACGTCGGATGCCGACCTGGTTGCCGCCTACAAGACGGCTGATGTGACCGCCGTCGTGACGTGGAACCCGCTCTTGTCGGAAATCAAAGGAATGCCGGAGTCGACGAAGGTGTTCGATTCAAGCCAAACGCCCGGCGAGATTATTGACGTGATGATGGTCAACACGGAAACGCTCAAAGCCAACCCGAACTTCGGCAAAGCGCTGGTCGGCGCCTGGTACGAAATGATGGCTATTATGTCGAAAGACGATGAGGCCGGAATTGCAGCGAAGACGGCAATGGCCAAGGCATCGGGTACGGATCTCAAGGGTTACAATGCGCAGTTGGCATCCACCGCGATGTTCTACAAACCGTCGGAAGGTGTTGCGTTTGCGAACGATGCGACTCTCATCAAGACGATGGACTTCGTTCGCAACTTTCTGTTCTCAAAAGGTATTCTGGGTGAAGGCTCGAAGACCGTTGATGCCGTCGGTATTTCCTTTCCGGGCGGCAAGACGCTTGGTGACACGGGCAACATCAAGCTTCGGTTCGACCCGACCTACATGGCCATGGCTGCGGACGGCAAACTCTGATCTCCTTTCGCCGTTGAGCCAGACATGCGTTTGATCAATCAAAACGTCTCGCGACCAGCCGGCCTCGTGTTGGCTGTGTTGCCGTTCGTGGTGGTGGTCGCCATCTACTTGGTGGCCAGCCACATCCGCCTCGAAGCGAACCCGGCGGATAAACTGCTTCCGTCGCTCGATTCGATGGCGGAGGCGTTCTGGCGCATGGCGTTTGTACCCGATCGCCGGACCGGTGATCTCCTCCTGGTCAAGGACACGGCCGCGAGCCTGACGCGCCTGGCCTATGGTATGGGGGTATCAGCGGCATTGGCGCTGGTGCTCGGCGTTGCAATTGGCATTATCCCGAAAGTGCGCGCGTTGATGGCGTCGTTCGTCGCAACCGTCTCTCTCATTCCGCCGATTACGGTGTTGCCGATCTTGTTCATCGTTTTCGGCTTGGGCGAAGTCTCCAAAGTCATGCTGATTGTGGTTGGCACCGCGCCGGTGATGATCCGCTCAGTCGCGCAAGCCGTGTCCGATCTGCCGGAGGAGCTGATTATCAAGGCGCAGACGTTGGGGGCGTCGACCTGGCAGCTCATTGTTCGCGTGGTCGTGCCGCAGATCATGCCCAAGCTCATGCTGGCGATCCGGTTGGGGCTGGTGCCCGCCTGGATCTTTCTTGTCTCTGCCGAGGCGATTGCCTCCACGGAAGGACTGGGCTATCGGATCTTCCTGGTCCGACGCTATCTCGCCATGGATGTGATCTTACCTTATGTCGCGTGGATCACGTTGATCGCCTTTGTATTGGACCGCGCGATTTACACGGCATCGCGTGTGCTGTTTCCCTGGGCGCATTTGAACGACGAAAGCGCGAGCTGATGATCTCGGTCCGTGGAGTCCACAAGGCTTATGACGGGACGCCAATCCTCGAGCGCGTGAGCCTCGATGTAAAGGACGGCTGTTTTTGCACAGTCGTTGGTGCGTCCGGGTGCGGGAAATCAACTTTTCTCAGATTGTTGTTGGGTCAAGAACGGCCGACGCGCGGGACGATTTGTGTTGACGACGAGCCGCTACCCGGAGAGCCGTCACCCGAGCGTGGGATTGTGTTTCAGCGCTACTCCGTGTTTCCGAATCTGACAGTCAAAGACAATCTGCTGCTCGCGGCCGATTTGAAGTCCAGCCGGATCCTGGGGAGAGCATTCGGTGCAAAGCGACGGGTTGCGGCCCAACAAGCCGACGAATTGCTTGAGCGTACCGGCTTGTCGGCGGCGCAAAAGCGCTATCCGGCACAGCTCTCGGGCGGAATGCAGCAACGTCTGGCAATCGCGCAGGCGCTGATGAATAGCCCTCGTGTTCTGCTGCTTGATGAGCCGTTTGGTGCGCTGGATCCGGGCGTGCGGACGGATATGCACTCTTTGCTCCTCGATATCTGGCACGAACATCAGATGACGGTGTTCATGGTCACGCATGATATCTCGGAGGCCTTTAAACTCGGCACGCGTCTCATCGTGTTCGACAAGGTTCGGGCCGATCCGGACTTTCCGACGGCGTATGGCGCGACCATTACTTACGACCTGGATGTCGCGCGTCGTCACGATGCCGACGTCACTGACGTCGCCGCGCGCGTCGCAGAATCAATGAACAAGGACAAGCCGCATGCTGACGCTGAATGATCGACGTCATGTTGACCGGATCGCCGGTGTACACCGCCGGCCGCCGCGAGACCGGCGCCATCACCCGGATTTCAATGCGCGGGAAACGCTGGGGTGGAAGGCCGCGGAAGCGGAAGGCCAACTCCCAAAGGACGGATGGAAGCGCGAGGAGGAGTGGGCCCTCAAAATGGGTCTGCCGGGCGCTGAGAGTCTAACGGACAAATCCATTCCGACTTTCGCGCGCGGAGAGCTGCCGCACTTTGCTGGCATCAACACGTTCCTCAAGGCGCCTTACGTCGAGAACGTACGCGACATTGCGAAATACGACGCTGCCGTCATGGGCATTCCATTCGATTCGGGCACGACCTACCGCCCCGGAACGCGCTTTGGGCCGCAAGGGATGCGACGAATCTCAGCACTCTATACGCCTTACAATTATGAGATGGGCGTGGATCTGCGCGAACAGATGACGTTGTGCGACGTGGGCGACGTATTCACGATCCCGGCGAATCTTGAAAAGAGCTTCGATCAGATCACCCGCGGGGTCAGCCACGTCTTCTCGTCCGGCGCGCTGCCAATCATGCTTGGTGGCGATCACTCGATTGGATTTCCGTGTGTTCGCGGTATCGCCCAATGCACATCGAAACGTATCGGTATCATCCATTTCGATCGCCACATTGACATTCAGGAGAAGGACCTCGACGAGCGGATGCATACGACGCCCTGGTACTGGGCGACGGAAATGGACAACGTGCCGGCGACAAACCTGGTGCAGCTCGGCATTGGCGGATGGCAGGTTCCGCGCCCTGGTGTGGAGGAAGCGCGCAAGCGCCAGACCAACGTTCTGACAATCGACGACATCGAGAAGCTTGGGCTGGAGCGCACTGCCGAAGTCGCGCTGGAGCTGGCCTGGAAGGATGCTGATGCCGTCTATGTCTCGTTTGACATCGACTCTGTTGATTGTGGCTTTGTGCCGGGGACGGGATGGCCGGAGCCCGGTGGCTTTTTGCCGAGAGAGGCCCTGAAGTTGCTCGGTCTCGTCGCGGCAGAGGGCATCTGTGGTCTTGAGGTCGTCGAGGTCAGTCCGCCTTACGATACGTCGGACATTACGGCTCTGCTCGGCGTGCGCGTCGCCGTTGAAGTCATGGGTTCGCTGGTTGCACACGGCAAAATGGGCGCCCACAAGCCCATGATCGACAAACCCGTTAGCTACTGAGAACAGGCGGTCTGGAACAATGCACGGTCGATACGATCAAGGCACTGATCACGATCACAACGATGCAGGCGCTGGCCCGGGGCACAATCACCATATGCCGGCCGGCCCGGCGCAGTGGCAGACCCCGCATGATCCCGGAGCGCAGGAGGATCATCACCACACACATGTGAGTGATGACGCCAAGGACCTGGACCTCGTCGAAACGGCTTTTGCGGATGGCTTCTCCACGACCGACGACCCAACCAGTTTTCTGCGCCTGGCATGTGTACCGTTCGCCGGGGCTGATAAAGCAGGGACCGTGCTTCGCCTGTTGCGGGTCGAACAGCGGCAGGCAACCGATGTCGGAAGCCTGACGCCGCAGTTGTTGGGTGGCAGGGCGTTTCAGTATCGTCCGTTGCCGGCAGCTTTAACGTCGCGGCGTCATCGGTTGGCTTTCGTCTACTTTGACGGGCACGATGTTCTTGAGTTGACGCTGTCGGAAGCGAGAGACCTGCAGCCAGTGACCGATGATCTCGAGGTCGACACCGGCAAAGATCACAGCTCAGATGAGCGCGCGTAGGTAAGCGATTGCACGATCGCGGGACCACGTGCGCCGGCACGCAGCTGTTTGGTCGCCGCGGGAGGAGGCGACCAACACGATTTGCCAAAAAACACGCTCGCTCAGATCCATATGGTGAGCAAGGTGGGCCGTCAGTTCGTTGGCTTCGGATCGGAGAACTGCTGAAGATAAGCCACGACGTGTGCAACGTCGTCTTTCTTGCGAAGCCTGAACGTCATTTTCGTCCGGCCCTTTGCCATGTTAGCCTTCCCGGCTTCCTTCAAAAATTCTTTCAGAAACTTGGACGGTTCGGGAAGATAGGCCGCGATCTTTTCCGGCGTCCAGACGAGGCCCGCTTCTCCTGCATTCTTGTTCAGCTTTGAATACTTGTAGCCTTCAATCGTTCCAGCCTGACGGCCGATCAAACCGTTGAGGATAGGGCCGATTTTTGTTTTCGCCTTCTCACCGACCATGTGGCAAGTGGCACAACGTTTGAAGACTCTTTCGCCCTTGGCGGCATCACCTACCACCCCTTGTGCCGCAAGACTTGATGTGCTTGCGACTAGAACAGCCACAGCGATAGCACGACGTTTCATGCACGTTACTCCCTAGTTTTCGATATCCTACGCCATCCGTGTTCGGCTGGATCAGAGTGGGTTTCACTGCCATGATGTCAAACGGGCCATGCCGCCCGCGGCATGCGCCAAGGTAGCAATGATTTTACAATTGGTGAACGTAGTCGGCTTAACGCGAGGCTTTCGTGCATGGCCTGAGTTTCCTGGCCGAGAAGCCGTGTTCTGATTTGTGATCGGCTGTAGAACGGTGTGTCTTCAAACGTGCGCAAGACATCCGCTTCGCCTTCGGATTGCGTCGCACGCGGGATCCGCCAAATCGATGTTGGTGGCAGCGCGACCGTCTCCGGCAGCTCAGTAGCGCCCACCTGCCCATCGCGATCAATCTGAAGAGCCAAAGCTACCCGGCTTCGGTCGCGTCGCGTGATGTCATAGAGGACAAACGACTCATCGCCGATTGTGGCGCGCGACCACGTCCAGTTCTGGAATGCCGACTCGAGTGGTTCCGTGCCTCGGTTTGCGTCGAAGTACCCACTGCCGTGCCAGTCCAACGACGGCGTGTCGAGCGCGACGCGGATGCGCGCGTGTGGCGCGATAGGCCACCATTGGTGTTTTCGTTGAGCGTCGAGGGCAAAGACACGATCGGTTGTCGCATCAAGGTCGACATAAACAGTGCCCTTGACGCGGCCGGGTATCGGAAAACTCCATTCGTCAAAGTCGATTTTGAGGCTGTCGCCGGCCCATGTCAGCTTGCTTTGTCCAATCTCCAGATTCGCTGGATCGCGCTGTAACGCGTTGCGGCCACGTTCGGTCATGGCCCAGCGATTGCCGCGTATGTTCTCTGTTGTGCGCGGTGCGTATATGGCGACATTTACCGCGCAGTGGTTCTCCGGATCTTTACGACCACTGAGTGCGTAGTAGGGCGAAAAAACGCTGCCAATGAATGCAATTATTGTGATGCCGAATTGGCCGTCTTCGCTAAGGCCGTCGATATACCACCAATGGTACCCACCCGGTGAGACCGGTGCAGCAAACGAAAATCCTTCAGGATGCACTCGGCGGCTAAGCGGCCGGACGATAGCGCCATCGGAATGCCGGGCCCCGGGTGCACGCTGCCACCTGCGAGGTACAAGCCCGTGATCGACGTTCGGTTTGATGGTCGTCGGAATGAGGCTTTCCAGCCGTGAGAGACCTGTCCATAGAGTGCCCCGCCCGTCCCCGGAAATCGTTGATTGAAGTCCCTGGGCGTCGTGCAGACGACGTGCTGTGGCGGCCAGCGGAGGCTCAACCCACAGCTGTTCGTCAGGCGCAGCATGCTTTCCTGGCATCGCTCAAGTTCCTCTCGATTATCGTCGTTGAGGTCGCCATTGGCGGGCGCGTTCACGAGCACGAACAATCGCTCGTTCCGAGTTGCGGAAGGTGCGCCGTCGACCGGACGGTCAGGGGCGTGCACGTAGACGGTTGGCTCGCGTGGCAACCTGCCGTGTCGGAAGACGTCTTCGAACTCGCGCGCATAGTCCGAGCTGAAGAACACCGTATGGGGCGCAAGATCGTAGTTGTTCGCTTCGCCGACCAGTGTCCATGTAACGGCGGATTGCGAACGTTGGTGGTGTGGCGTACGCATCGCGCGAGCGCGCGTCGACGCGTGCATGAGGTAATCAGGAAGTGCATTCACATCGCCGTTGTAGACGACCACATCTGCAGACAGTGTTTCACCGTCAGCGAGGCGGACGCCGGTGGTGCGGCCTCCGGAAACAAGAATCTGGCTTACGGCGGCATTGCAGCTGATCTCGACGCCAAAGCGCGATGCGAGATGCCCAAATGCCGACGCCAACTGCTTCATGCCGCCGTCGATCAACCATACGCCTCTGCTTTCGGCATGCGCGACGAGCATCAACGTGGCCGGCGCTGCAAACGGGGACGAGCCGCAGTAGGTTGCGTAACGGCCGAACAGTTGCTGCAGCCGTGGATCGCGGAAGTATCGGCCGAGTTCGTCCCACAGCGTCCTGAACGGGCTGATTGCGAAGACGTCGCTGGGATTTCGCCGGGCCATGCGTAGCACGAGGCCTGGCGGCGACGGTCGCGAGGCGCGCATGAACGTTGTTTCCAAAGCATCGTACGCGCGCTTGGCCTGTTGCCGGAACGCGAGATATCGCTGCCCTTCTTCCGATCCGCTCAATCGGCTGATCTCGTCGACGCTGCGTTCGAGATCGGCAAACAGGTCGAGCGTGCTTCCGTCGGGCCAGCTATGGCGGGCCAGGAGGTTGATCGGCTGCAAGCTAAGGAGGTCATCAAGTGAGACACCGAGCGTCTCAAGAAAATCGTCGATGAGCCAGCGCATCGTAAAGACGGTCGGGCCACAATCGATCCCGTCGTGACCTGGAAATTGAACCTGCCTGAGCTTGCCACCAATGGCGTCGCCGGCTTCGCAGACTCGCACCGACATGCCGGCGTGAGCCAGCATGAGTGCTGAACTGAGCCCTCCGATGCCTGCTCCTACAACGATGGCACGGGGTGTTTTCAAGGCCGTCATGCTCCGTCCCTATCGCCTCAATCTGGCGCTTGGGGCATATGAGTGTCAAATTCTAATGACAAATTTGATGAAAAAAATATATGACACTCGGGTGTATGGGTGTGGGCAAGGCAGAGCATGCTGCGTGATGTGCTTCATCGGTTGATTTCATGGCGCGATCGCATGTTGGCTCAGCGATCGGTGCAGAACTTGACAGTCGCGGTGCCGGTGCTTCGGCCGGTCGCCAATCGACGTGCGCGCGAACTCTTCGACCTGTGCATCGGCTTTGTTCACACTCAGGTCGTGACAGCATGCGTTGAGCTGGATCTCTTCGAAGTTCTTTCGGGTACGCCGAAGTCGGTCGACCAGGTCGCGGCGACTTGCCGGCTGACGCCGGACGCAGCGGTACGTCTGTTGGCAGCGGCAACGGCCCTGAAGCTGTTCGTTCGCAATCGCGATGGTCGCTACCGCCTTGGCGAGCTTGGGGCGGCCTTCCGTGGCGCCGCCGGAATTGCGGATATCGTTCGGCACAATCAGCTGTTCTATCGTGACCTTGCGGATCCGGTCGCGCTCTTGCGGGGGCATCGCGATGACCTGGAGCTTGCCGGGTATTGGCCCTATGCCGAAGGAGAGACCGGTGTGGCCGAACTCTCGCCCGGCGATACAACACCGTATTCTCGACTTATGGCGGCGACGCAGCCGTTCATTGCAGATGACGTGTTGGCGGCATACGACTTCACGGGGCACCGTGCGCTGCTCGATGTCGGCGGCGGTAACGGAGCTTTTGCGGCTGCGATCGCGCATCGGTTCCCCGCGATCGAAGTTGGCGTGTTTGATCTCAAATCCGTAACCCATCTTGCGATGGAAACGTTCAGCGCGCAGGGATTGGCGCACCGCGCCCATGTTCACCCGGGCGACTTCCATCGCAACGCGTTGCCGAACGGGTATGACTCGATTTCGTTAATCCGCATCCTGCTTGACCACGATGACGATGCGGTCCGTGGGTTGCTGGCGTCTGTCAAGACTGCGTTGCCGTCCGGCGGCAAGCTTCTGGTGGCCGAACTGATGTCCGGCGCGCACGGCGCGGAAACAATCAGCGATGCCTACTTTGGTCTGTACCTGATGGCGATGGGGCGCGGGCGACCCCGTTCGGTCCAGAGAATCTGTGAACTTCTGGCTGACGCCGGATTCGTGTCCGTCCGTCCCGTTTCGACAAGGCGGGCGCTGGTGACGCAGCTCGTCGTGGGTGTCGCGCCCTAGTTTTCTGATGACCGTCAGAATCGCGCAATAAATACTTGACAGTATATAGTGTCTATTTACGTTGACAGTTACGTATCTAAGCAGTTGACCATCCTTTGGGCAGGGTGCTGGGGAGGCGGACGTTGCGAACCGACGCCATTGTTCTCGAAGAGCCACGGGCACTGGGCGTTCGTCAGGTAGAGCTGACCGAGCCGGGTGAGAGCGACGTTGTCGTCGACATGCTGTGGAGTGGGATTTCGACGGGCACGGAAAAGCTGCTTTGGAGCGGAAAGATGCCTTGGTTTCCGGGGCTCGGTTATCCGCTCGTGCCGGGATATGAGGGTGTCGGAATTGTTGCGGATGCAGGGCCGGCGTCGCCGTTGCGTCGTGGGCAGCAGGTGTTCGTGCCTGGCGCGACCTGCTTTGCCGATGCGCGCGGCCTGTTCGGTGCGTCGGCGGCCCGCTTGGTTGTGCCGTCGCAGCGCGTCACGCCAGTTGACGAGGCGCTTGGCGAACGAGCGGTGCTGTTATCGCTTGCAGCAACGGCGCAACATGCCATTTCCAGCTCGCCGCAGGTCGGGCCGGCGCTCATCGTCGGTCATGGCGCCCTCGGGCGTTTGCTGGCGCGACTCCTGATTGCCCGGGGTGATGCACCGCCCACCGTTTGGGAGAGCCAGGACGAGCGGCAATCGGGCAGCGATGGCTACACCGTCCGCCAAAGTACAGATGATGCGTGCTCAGATTATGCAACGGTCTTCGACGCAAGCGGTGACGTTACCGTCATCGATCTGGTGACACCGCGGATCAGACATCACGGCGAGATCGTGCTTGGCGGGTTTTACGCGGTGCCGGTCGCGTTCAACTATCCGCAAGCCTTCATGCGCGAGGCACGCATTCGGATTGCTGCGGAGTGGCAGCCTGAAGATCTGGCGGAAGTGATGCGGTTGCTCGACATCGGCGCCCTCTCTCTCGACGGCCTGATCTCTCATCGTGCGGACGTTCGCGATGCGGCGTCGGCATATGAAGTGGCGTTTGAAGATCCGCGCTGCACAAAAATGATTCTAGCGTGGAGGCATTGACCATGGTGGCAGCAGACGGTGGACATGGCCCAGCCAACGGTGCCCGGTCGATGGTCGACTTCCTGAGAGAAGAAGCGGAACAGGAACCTGATCCTGTTGCCACGGGGCCGGTGACCAAAGAGACTCAGATTATCGCCATCTACGGCAAAGGCGGTATCGGCAAGAGCTTCACGCTCTCCAATCTGTCTTACATGATGGCCCAGCAGGGCAAGAAGACGCTGCTGATCGGATGCGACCCGAAGAGCGATACGACGTCGCTTCTATTCGGTGGACGGGCGTGTCCAACAATCATCGAAACGTCGTCGAAGAAGAAGTTGGCCGGCGATGACGTCACCATCGGTGACGTCTGCTTCAAGCGCGACGGTGTTTTCGCGATGGAGCTTGGCGGACCCGAAGTCGGGCGCGGTTGCGGCGGGCGTGGCATCATTCACGGCTTCGAGATTCTCGAAAAGCTGGGCTTCCACGATTGGGACTTCGACTATGTCCTGCTCGACTTTCTCGGCGACGTTGTTTGCGGTGGGTTCGGCCTGCCGATTGCGCGTGACATGTGCCAGAAGGTGATCGTTGTCGGCTCGAACGATCTGCAGTCGCTCTACGTCGCAAACAACGTGTGTTCTGCGGTCGAGTATTTCCGCAAGCTTGGCGGAAACGTCGGTGTTGCCGGCATGGTCATCAACAAGGATGATGGCACCGGCGAAGCCCAGGCCTTTGCAGATGCCGTCGATATTCCGGTCCTGGCGGCGATCCCCGCCGATGAGGACATCCGCCGCAAGAGTGCCAATTACCAGATTGTTGGCATGCCGGGATCGCAGTGGGGGCCGCTGTTCTCAGAGCTGGCGCAGAACGTGGCCGATGCGCCGCCGCGCCATCCCCTGCCGCTGGACCAGGACGGTTTGCTCGGTTTGTTCGATTCCAAGGAAACCGGCGCTGACTTCGTTCTCGAGCCGGCAACGGCAGCCGACATGTGTGCGGCCGATCACCAGGATAGGCCGTCTCTCGAAGTCATCTATGATGAGGCGGTGTGATCGCAATGTCAGACGAGCCCCACATTGTTGATCGAGACGTGGACCCGGATACGTCGTCGCCATCTGGTGATGGCATTGGGTGCCATGCAGGCGCAGAGCAGCTGAAGGCAGCTGCCGAGGCCGCGGGCAACAAGGAATTGCTCGAAACACTCGCGGCAGACTATCCGCTTGGTCCGCATGACAAGCCGCAGAGCATGTGCCCGGCATTTGGGTCGTTGCGGGTTGGATTGCGCATGCGCCGGACCGCTTCGGTTCTTTGTGGGTCTGCCTGCTGCGTCTATGGATTGACGTTCACGTCTCACTTTTACGGCGCACGCCGCACGGTCGGATACGTGCCGTTTAACTCCGAGACGCTGGTGACCGGCAAGCTGTTCGAGGACTTGCGGGACGCTGTCCATGATCTCGCGGATCCGGAAAAGTACGACACCATCATTGTCACGAACCTCTGTGTGCCAACGGCGTCCGGCGTTCCATTGCGTTTACTGCCAAAGGAAATCAACGGCGTGCGCATTGTCGGGATCGACGTGCCGGGATTTGGCGTGCCGACCCATGCCGAGGCGAAGGACGTGCTCGCCGGCGCGATGCTGAATTTTGCGCGCAACGAAGTGGAACAAGGTCCAGTAGCGCGCCCTGCCGATCGGATTGAAACCGATGCGGACAGTCTACCGACAATAACCTTGCTTGGCGAAATGTTCCCGGCCGACCCGGTGACGATCGGTCAATTGCTGCGCCCACTTGGACTTGCCGCCGGTCCGGTCGTGCCAACGCGTGAGTGGCGCGAACTCTACAGCGCGCTCGATTGCGTCGGCGTGGCTGCAATTCACCCATTCTACGCAGCGTCGGTGCGCGAATTCGAAGCGGCCGGGCGGCCCGTGGTCGGCTCAGCGCCGGTCGGATGCGAAGGAACAGAGGCATGGCTGCGCCAGATTGGCACCATTGCGAAAGTTGATGAGCGCCGGATTGCAGACGCGATCGATAGCGTTGTGCCTGCGATGCGTCAGGTGCTGGCTGCCAATCCCATTGATGCGCGCGTGACACTGTCCGGCTACGAGGGATCCGAATTGCTGGTGGCGCGTCTGCTGATCGAAGCTGGTGCAGACGTCCGCTATGTCGGCACCGCGTGCCCGGACACGCCTTGGTCGGCCGAGGATAAGGCGTGGCTGGAAGCTCGCGATGTCCAGGTGCAGTACCGTGCCTCGCTGGAGCAGGATCTTGCAGCGATGGACGCGTTCAAGCCGGATATTGCGATCGGGACAACGCCAGTCGTCCAAGCGGCCAAAGAGCGGGCCATTCCTTCGCTCTACTTCACCAACCTCATTTCTGCACGGCCTCTCATGGGGCTGCCCGGTGCCGCGGCGCTCGCACAAATCGTGCACGCAGCGCTTGGGTCGAAAGACCGGTTCTTGAAGATGCGATCGTTCTTCGACGGCGTTGGCGAAGGGCAGAACTCCGGTATCTGGGAAGATGTGCCGCGCGATCATCCCGAGTTCCGGAAGCGTTATGCAGCCAAGTTGGCGAAGTCTCGCACCAATGCTCGCAATAACTCGGGGGCGGTCGGATGCTGATCCTCGATCTCGACAGGGCAGGCGGATATTGGGGCGCGGTTTACGCCTTCACTGCGATCAAGGGATTGCAGGTGATTATCGACGGCCCCGTTGGGTGCGAGAACCTGCCGGTGACGTCGGTGCTGCACTACACCGATGGCCTGCCGCCGCATGAATTGCCGATCGTTGTCACCGGTCTGGCCGAGGCGGAGCTGGGTCAGCACGGCACCGAAGGTGCCCTCCGTCGTGCCAACGATACGCTTGATCCGGACTTGCCGTCCGTTGTCGTGACGGGTTCGATCGCGGAAATGATCGGCGGCGGCGTGACGCCGGAGGGTACGAACGTTCAGCGCTTCCTGCCGCGTACAATCGACGAGGACCAGTGGCAAAGCGCCGACCGCGCGCTGAAGTGGCTGTGGACGGAATTCGGCATGACCGGCAAGAAAATGCCGAAACGCCGCAAGCCGGAGCCGGACGCAAAGCCGCGT
The DNA here is from genome assembly GCA_039186015.1 of Pseudomonadota bacterium. Taxonomy (GTDB): domain Bacteria; phylum Pseudomonadota; class Alphaproteobacteria; order Rhizobiales; family Hyphomicrobiaceae; genus JBCBWG01. The sequence continues at coordinate 7,205 of JBCDAH010000055.1, read as the reverse complement.
GTGAACATCATCGGTCCGATGTACGGCGTGTTCAATATGCCGTCGGACCTCGCTGAAATCCGCCGCCTTGTGGAAGGCATCGGCGCCGAGGTTAATCTGGTCTATCCGCTATCGAGCCATCTCGCGGACACGTCGCGTCTGGTCGATGCAGACGCCAATATCTGCATGTATCGCGAGTTTGGCCGCCAGCTCTGTGAGGCGCTCGACCGGCCGTATCTGCAAGCGCCGATCGGGTTGGACTCGACCACGCTGTTCCTGCGCAAGCTCGGCGAGTTGCTAGACCTAGACCCGGAGCCGTTCATAGAGCGTGAGAAGCATACGACGATCAAGCCGCTCTGGGACTTATGGCGCTCCGTGACGCAGGACTTCTTTGCGACGGCGAGTTTCGGTGTTGTTGCGAATGAGACGTATACGCGCGGCATCCGGCATTTCCTCGAAGATGATTTGGGCATGCCCTGCCACTTCTCGCATGCCCGTGTCGCTGGTGGGAAAACGGATAACGCGGCCATTCGCGCCGACGTGCACAACACACCGCCGTTGATCCTGTTCGGCAGTTACAATGAACGCATGTATCTCGCTGAGATCGGTGGGCGCGGCATCTACATTCCGGCATCGTTTCCGGGCACTGCGATCCGGCGTCATACGGGTACGCCGTTCATGGGATACTCTGGCGCAACGTACGTTGTGCAGGAAGTGTGCAACGCACTCTTCGACGCGCTGTTCGAAATCCTCCCGCTCGGTCACGACCTCGACAAGAGTGCGCCGACACCGACGCGGCAGCAATCTCAAATCACGTGGACGGATGCGGCGAAGGCGGCGCTCGATCGTGCGGTCGCTGCTGAGCCCGTTCTGATTCGCATCTCTGCGGCCAAGCGGATGCGCGACGCGGCGGAACGGGTGGCGCGCGAAGCTGGGCTGGCAACAGTCGATCTCGAACAATTCTCAAGAGTTGTCGAACTGGGAGAGGACGTTTTGGCATGAAGAACACAGCAATAACAGCGAATGAGTTTGCCCCTCTCGCGCACGGTGTGGCCGAGGCAGAGCTTCCATCCGTTACAAAGCGAACGCAGCGAAAAGCCTCCGAGCGGAGAGAGTTTCAGTTTGTGCTTTGGGCGCTGTTCTTCGTGTTTCTGATTGCATCAATCGTGACCATCTTTTTGCCGGCCGCATTCCGGCCAACGGCACGCTGGGCGGCAAAAGGGCGATCCGTGATTGGCGAGGCGAAAGCGGCAGCGAATGAGGTTACGCCATTCATTTTTTGGCGGTGACAAGAAATTGGAGCTGCCTTGGCGCTGCGTATAGATATGCCGTCAAACCTTGGTTTGTGGGCATGTGCCCTTCGCGAGGGCTGATCGCGAAGCTAGGCCGTAACCGGCCTTTGACTGGGAATTGCGCTTGGTTACCTCGTGCAATTGCCGAACTTGGGAGAAGAAATGATGGACGTAAAAGACCATCCTCTCTACGGCACGTCGGGCCTTACCGACGAGCAGGCGAAAGAGGTACATGGCTACTTCATGTCGCTCACAACGGTGTATGTGTTGATCGCGTTGGTCGCACACGCGCTGATGTGGGCCTGGAAACCGTGGCTCGGCAACTAAGTCAGACCGCGACAGTCGCGCAATAGCGATTGTTATCGGGACGCTTTATTGGCGCGCTACACATGTGAAAGGAAATCCGAATGTTTCGCATTTGGCAAATGATCCATCCAATGCGGGCGCTCACGTTGATGTACATCTTCTTGGCGCTGCTCGCATTTACGATCCACTTCATTCTCTTGAGTACGGATCGTTACAACTGGCTGAAAGATCCAGGCGCGGCAACGACCACCGGTCAGTCGACCGTGATCGAACGGATTGTCGATCACGCCTGAGGTTGATAGGGGAAGCGGCATGACGGCAATCGCCTAGACCGCTTCCCTTCCGCAATCATTGAGTATGACATCGGTCCGACGGGAGGACGTTGGCATGGCGATGCTGAACTTCGAGAAGAAGTACCGCATTAAAGGTGGTACCTTACTCGGCGGCGATCTATTCGATTTCTGGGTCGGTCCCTTTTACGTCGGGTTTTTCGGTGTTCTTGGTGCGTTTTTCGCGTTTATGGGCACATCGCTCATATTCGTTGGCGCAGCTATGGGGCCGTATCTCGGCATTGAAGATGGGAAGGTTGTTACGGGAGCGGTCACGTGGAATCCGTGGCTTATTTCCATTAACCCGCCACGAATTGAACAAGGTATGGCGTTGGCGCCGCTCGACCAGGGCGGAATATGGCAAATCGTAACAATTTGTGCGATTGGCGCATTCGTGTGCTGGGCCCTGCGCGAGGTTGAAATCTGTCGCAAACTCGGCATGGGGTATCATGTGCCGGTCGCGTTCGGTTTTGCAATCCTGGCCTATGTGACTCTGGTGGTTTTCCGCCCGGTGTTTATGGGGGCTTGGGGGCATGGATTTCCGTATGGAATTTTTACCCACCTGAATTGGGTAAGCCACGTCGGATATGCCTACGGCAATTTCCACTACAATCCCGCGCATATGATCGCGATTACGTTCTTCTTCACGGTAACGCTGGCTCTGGCGCTGCACGGCGGCCTGATCTTGTCGGCGGTTAATCCGCAAAAGGGCGAAAAGGTGAAGACGCCGGATCACGAGAACACGTTCTTCCGCGATACGATCGGGTATTCGATCGGAACGTTGGGTGTTCACCGGCTGGGGTTGATCTTGGCGTTGAACGCGGGTTTCTGGAGCGCGGTCTGTATCCTGATCAGCGGCACGTACTGGACCGACAGCTGGGTCGTGTGGTGGGAACAGCTCTCAACACCACCGGACAACTTCTACGTCGCCTCAGAATACTTCGTCGGTGGTTAGGAGGCAGCCATGGCACAGTATCAGAACATCTTTACGCGGATCCAGATCCGCTCGCACCCCGAAATGGGTGTGCCCGTCGACGAAAAGGTTTGGACTCGCGATTTCAAGCCTGGCCACAGCTGGCTGCTCGGGACGTTCGGCGATGCGCAAGTCGGACCACTGTACATCGGTGGGTTAGGTCTTGCGTCGTTTATGTTCGGCATCGTGGCGATTGTCATCATGGGCATGAACATGGCGGCCCAGGTGAACTGGAACCCGTATGACTTTGTCGTTCGGTTACCATGGTTGTCACTTAATCCACCGTTGCCGGAGTACGGGCTGCAGGTTATCCCGCCGTTGGACAAGGGCGGTTGGTGGTTGATCGCCGGCTTCTTTCTAACCGTGTCTATTCTGCTGTTCTGGGCGAGAGTGTACGTCAACGCGCTTCGTCTCGGCATGGGGACCCATGTTGCTTGGGCGTTTGCCTCTGCGATCTGGCTCTACCTGGTGCTTGGCTTCATCCGGCCGATCGCGATGGGCAGTTGGAGCGAGGCGGTGCCGTTCGGATTTCTGGCACACCTGGAGTGGACGAACTACTTCTCGATCTACTACGGGAACCTCTTCTACAATCCGTTCCACGCGCTCTCGATCGTGTTTCTCTACGGGTCTGCCCTGCTGTTTGCGATGCACGGTGCAACGATCCTGGCGGTGAGCTACTACGGCGGGGATCGCGAGATCGAGCAAATCACCGACCGCGGTACGGCGTCAGAACGTGCAGCACTGTTCTGGCGCTGGACGATGGGGTTCAACGCGTCGATGGAGTCCATTCACCGCTGGGCGTGGTGGTTCGCTGTCTTGTGTACGTTGACTGGCGGTATCGGCATTCTCTTGACCGGAACGGTTGTGACGAACTGGACCGATTGGGCCGAAGTCCACGGCTTCCTGGCCACCGACCAACACTACGTACCTGAGAACTAAGATGATAAGGTTGTTCAGTTGACCCGTCCCAAGTGGGTCGCGGTCTGGCACTGAACCTGGACTGGCGCTGTCTCGCAACGATGATGGCGCCGTCTTTCTATCAGAAGGAGCCGTGTTATGGGTGATGTTGCATTTTACACCTTGGCTCAGTTATCGGACGAGACGACTCGGACGCCTGCTGCTCCGCCGGCTGCAACAGCTGTATCTGAAGCGCTGGCGACTGTTGGCCCAAGTCAACCCAACGCCTGGGTGCTTGTTGGCCTAGCTTACATTGCCATCGGTGTGCTCGCGGCACTGGCCGTCTACATTGGCGGGTGCCAGTGGCATGGCAGTGCGCCCGGCCGGCGCGCATGGGCGGCAAAGCACCAGATCCACGGCATGAGCTTTACGGCGCTGGTCTTCTTGCTGGGATTGGCGGGGCTTGCCGTCGCGCAGTTTCGTAGTGATGCGATCTCGCCGACATTGCCGTTTGGCTTGCTTGCCCTTCCGGTTCTCGGCGTTCTGTACGTGTTCACGATTGATTTGTTTGAGCTGAATGATGGTCTGGGTGATCGCGATGGCTATGCGGCGCTTGGCGTTGCGGCCACTGCCGGGCCGATGCTGGTAGCTGACGCAGCACCGCCGGTGGCGAATGGGGATCTGGCATATGCGCATGCCGTTCCCGCAACAAGCGAGCCGGCAAATGTCAGCAGCGCCGCGCCCGCAACCGGTGAGCCACCGGTTTCCGCTCCTGTCGCTGAAAACTGAGGTTGCGTTCATGGCCCCTTTTCATGAGCTTGTTGCAGCGCATGTCGTGACAGGAACGGTCGGGCTGATCAGCCTGTGGGGGCCAGTGGTTACGCGCAATGGCAGTAAACTGCACAAGTGGTGGGGGCGCGCATTCGTGTTCTCGATGCTGGCGACAGGGACATTCGCAGTGGGCATTTCCATTTGCTCACTTATTGCGCCGCTCGAGACCCATCCGTTTTCTGATGACGCGCCGCTGATCCGCGGCCTGTTCGGGTGGATGATGCTCTACCTGGGCGTCCTCACGGTTGCCATGGCGTGGCATTGCTACACGACGGTGCGTCACAAGCGTGATCGCGCCGCTTACAGCACGGCCACCAACATCGGTGTCCAAGTCGCGATGGGCGTGTCCGCGCTCAACTGTGCAGTCCAGGGTGTTCTGATCGACCAGTATCTGATGGTGGGTGTTGCCGTTCCCGGGGCTGTTGCCGCCATCTTGAACGGGCTCTATCTCGTCCAGCGCAATCCCATGCACGATGAGTGGCTGGTTCAGCATTTTCGGACGGGGATCGGCGCTGGCATTTCCGTCTATACGGCATTTCTTGCGTTCGGTGCCGTGAACTGGTTTCCGGCACTCGCGTTCAACCCGGTGCTGTGGACGATCCCAACCGTTCTTGGCGTGGGCTACATGATCTATCATCAATGGCGCGTGTTTCGGCAGCGCCAGCGGCGTGGCCTGGCGTCAGAAATGGTCTTTGGGCGCCTGTTGGAAAGCTCAGGACTGGTGCGGCCCTGACGTTTCAGCGTCGGAATCGTTCGGCACACGCACCGTGATAGCTTGTCGCGATCTTCTCTTTGTTGTCTTGCGGTGGGCAATGCGGAGAGGCCTATGGACCTCTCCGCGATGATGCCTTGCCTCACTCGGCCGCAAGCCGAACAAACCTGCCATTCTCAAGCGGGCACTTCCGCCAGAGCGATGTGAGCGCTGTCACCAATTGCGCAATGTGGGCGTCGGTGTGGTTCGGGGTTGGTGTCAGGCGAATGCGCTCCGTCCCGCGTGGTACGGTCGGGTAGTTGATGGGTTGCACGTAGATGCCCCAGTCTGACATCAGCCGGTCTGTGACGGCTTTGCAGTGCACAGGGTCTGAGACGGCGACGGGCACAATGTGACTAGGGTTGTCCATGACTGGAAGGCCGGCGTCGGACAACGCGACTTTCACTGCTGCCGCGCGTTCCTGGTGCTGTGCCCGTTCAACATCGCTGACTTTGAGATGGCGGATGCTTGCGAGGGCGCCGGCGGCTATGGGCGGTGCGATCGACGTTGTGAATATGAAGCCGGAGGAATAGGACCGGATGGCATCGCAGCAGGCTTCTGACGCGGCAATGTAGCCGCCCATCACGCCAAATCCTTTGGCAAGTGTGCCGTTGATAATGTCGATCCTGTCCATGACACCTTGAAGGGCGGCAACGCCGGCGCCACGTGGCCCATACATGCCAACCGCATGGACCTCGTCCAGGTACGTCAGCGCGCCATACTTCTGTGCCAGATCGCAGATCTCTGCCATCGGCGCGATATGTCCATCCATAGAGTAGACGCTCTCGAACGCGATGAGCTTTGGCGTGTCTTTTGGGTAGGCGGCCAGTTTCGCTTCGAGATCCGTGATGTCGTTGTGGCGCCAAATCTGTTTCTCGCCGCGTCCGTGGCGGATACCGGCGATCATCGACGCATGGTTCTTGGCGTCGGAAAAGATGACGAGGCCGGGGATCAGGTCCACAAGCGTCGACAGCGTTGCGTCGTTGGCCACGAACGCCGATGTGAACAGAAGTGCGGCTTCCTTATTGTGCAGATCTGCCAGCTCGTGTTCGAGCTCGACATGGTAGTGCGTCGTGCCTGAGATGTTGCGGGTGCCGCCTGACCCGGCGCCGACTGTATCCAACGCTTCGTGCATGGCATTGAGCACGACCGGGTGCTGGCTCATGCCGAGGTAATCGTTGGAGCACCAGACGACAACCTCGCGTGTGCCGTCGTCGCGAAAGCAATTGGCCGTTGGATAGTTGCCGCGCTGACGCTTCAGGTCGGCAAACACGCGATAGCGGCCTTCTTGATGAAGTGCAGAAACCCGCCCTTTTAGGATCGTGTCGTACTTTTTCATCATGACTGGGTCGTGCTCCTCCAACTGTCGCGTCATCCGGCCGGATACGGGGGCGGAACTGGCGCGGCGCTACGTTGCGATCGTGATCGCTTGGTTTCGTTGATTTCGGTCGGCGTTGGTGATGCCGTCTTCGCGCGCGAAGACGTATGCGATACGAGCCCCCAGGCCCAAAGCTGGGTTGCGGGCAGCGGAATGATCAGGAACCAGTGTTCGAGTACAGCGAGCGCGAGCAGGCTCGCGAGTAGAGCCGTACCAACGGTCTCGAACGGTGTCGCGCCGGCCGCCGTCGCGGCTGTGAAAAGCCAAACGACAAAGACAGTCGATACGGTGACGGACAGGGGAAAGAACAGGTTCATCGGGTGCTTGCCGAAGTAACTCTGCAGATAGGCGACTTCGTCTGGAAGAAACTCAGCCGCGTGATTCGTCACGCCAAGATAGACGTTGATTTTGGCAGAGAGCCGCATGATCCAAAGGATGGCATAGGTCCACAGACCGACCGTGTTCGGCG
>JBCDAH010000054.1:0-30950 GCA_039186015.1 Pseudomonadota bacterium | reverse complement strand
GCGGCCCGGCGCGTTGCGCCGCCCCCACCCCAACGCGGTCTTCCCGCGTTGGGCATTTGAAATGTCGAGATGGCGAATACGCCATCTCGATGGGGCCCGGCCGTTAGGCCGGAATAGCCCGTGATCGATAAACATCCCGTGAGCGAAAACAAATTCGCCGTTGCGTGCACGCCTCAAACGTCAATCAATGTGACAAGCGCCCACAACCCAACAGCGCCGGTGGCAACACCGGCGGCTAGGCTCTGCCCCGTCGCGAAGTAGGCACCGAGCCCCATGACCACAGCGGCCAGGCGAATCCAGAGGACGACCTCCGCGAGCAGACCAGCCGGAAACACGACAAGACGCATGACCAGCGCCGCGACCAATGCGGTTGCAACCAGCTGAACCCATCGGAACACGGCGCTGTCGACGCTCAAGTTGCGGCCGAGCGCAAGTCCCGCCCAGCGCCAGCTCTCGTGTGCGATCAAACAGACGCCAAGCAAAATGAGCCCACCGAGCAGTCCGTCCGGCATGTTAGCGCCTCCGCCCGAAGACCAACCAGGCAGCCGTTCCACCAACAAGCCCTGCGCACATCAGGTCAAGCTGGGGCGTCACGCTGTGAAACAGTGGCCCGCCGACGGCGCCTAAGGCGATCGCCACACCGTCGGCTCGGTCTTTCATGCTGCCCAGCAGGGACAGCAAAAAGTAAATCGGTGTGGAGAGGAGCAACGCTGCGACGATGGCTGGTGAAACGCTACCGGCCAAGGCGTAGCCCGCGGCCGTGCCCGTAAGTGTCACGCCGAGAAAACCAAAGCCCAGCCCGAGAAAGAACGGCAATCTGAGATCCGGTGGCAGCGTGGGCAACCACTTCCGGCTCTCGACCCAAGCCGTGACGGCCACGAAGTGGACCGCAAGCACCTTCAACCATAGCCCGCCAGGATCTCCGCGGAAGTACGGCACCAACGTTACCGTCATCGGCAACAGGCGAATTGCGGTCAGGCTCACGGCGAACGCGGCCATCCATAACGTGGCGTCGCGCGAGATCTGATCGACCAAAATGACTTGGGCGGGCAGCGCATAGAGCACTGCAGCCAAGAATAACGCTTGGGCCAAGAACAGCTCTGCGTCGCGCGCCAGCGCACCGAAACCAAGTGACGTCGTCATAAGAACGCAGCCGGGCACCGAGATTGCCGCCATGAGACCGTGACGGAACGCCGTTGCACGCGTTGCGGTTGGGACCCAGCTCGCGAGCGTCGCATGCAACGTGGCATCGGCTGGACGCGCATTGCCATCGTCGGCAGGGCTGGGCGGCTCATGATCTGGTGGGGAATCTGACTGCGTGCTCATGCCCCTTTATCGCGGTGGAGGAGCGCCTACGGCAATAGCTTCAACGGTTGCAAGGTGCCAACGGCGATCCGCATGGCGTCGTCCAGCGTGCGCCCTCGCATCCACAACACCCGCGTACATCATGGCTGACCGGCTGACTGGCGACGGCAAAAAGCCGGCCACATCGCTGTGGCCGGCTGATTGGTGCATCGGTCCTGGCGGTCGCATCGGTCGCGACCACTGATGGTGTCAAGACGACTTGTTTTCCGGCTTTTTCGGAACGCTCGGTACGGCACCAGAGCCGCGATGCGCCGATGGCTTATCACGTGGACCCGGCAACGCCTTCGGCGCTTCGCCTGCTTCGATTAGGGCCGTCTCACGCGTTCCATCGCCGTCTTCATCACCGGATTTCGGCTCGGCGGGGAAGTACTCAAACGCGAGGCCGGCCTCCGCGCCCTCACCTTCGACGGTCACCTTGATGGCGCCGCCGTGCTTCAGGTCGCCGAACAGCAGTTCTTCCGCCAGCGGCTTCTTGATGTGTTCCTGGATGACCCGGGCCAACGGACGCGCACCAAACTTCTCATCGTAGCCCTTTTCACCCAGCCACTTCGTGGCCGCTTCCGTCAATTCGATGGTGACGCCGCGGTCAGCCAGCTGCGCTTCAAGCTGGAAGACAAACTTCTCAACGACCTTCCAAATGACTTCCTGCGGCAGACCCGAGAAGCCGATAACGGCATCCAAACGGTTCCGGAACTCCGGCGTAAACAACCTGTTGACCGCTTCCGTGTCTTCGCCTTCGCGCTTCGCGCGATTGAAGCCCATCGGCGGTTTGGCCAGGTCTGACGCACCGGCATTCGACGTCATGATCAACACGACGTTTCGGAAATCGATCTGTTTTCCGTTGTGGTCCGTCAGTTTGCCGTGATCCATCACCTGCAGCAGAATATTGAACAGGTCCGGATGCGCTTTCTCGATTTCATCAAGCAGCAGCACGCAGTGCGGATGCTGGTCCACACCGTCGGTGAGAAGCCCGCCCTGGTCGAAGCCGACGTAGCCCGGAGGCGCACCGATCAATCGCGAGACGGTGTGCTTTTCCATGTACTCCGACATGTCGAACCGCAGCAGCTCGACGCCCATCAAATGCGCAAGCTGTTTGGCAACTTCTGTTTTTCCGACGCCGGTCGGTCCGGTGAACAGATAACAGCCGATCGGCTTTTCCGGCTCACGCAACCCGGCACGCGCCAGCTTGATCGCAGACGACAATTGCTCGATCGCGTGGTTCTGGCCGAAGACCAGACGCTTGAGGTCCTTTTCGAGATTCGAAAGCACCTCGGCGTCCGACTTCGTGACCGTCTTTGGCGGAATCCGCGCCATGGTCGCGACCGTTGCCTCGACCTCGGTGACCGTGATCGTTTTCTTACGTTCGTCGACCGGTACCAGCATTTGCGACGCGCCGGTCTCGTCGATCACGTCGATGGCCTTGTCCGGCAATTTCCGGTCGTGAATGTACTTCGACGACAACTCCACTGCCGCTTTGATCGCTTCGTCTTCGTAGGCAATCTTGTGATATTCCTCGAAGTACGGCTTGAGGCCTTTCAGGATCTCGATGGAGTCCGGAACCGTCGGCTCTTTGACGTCGATCTTCTGGAACCGACGGACGAGCGCCCGATCCTTCTCGAAGTGCTGGCGGTATTCCTTGTACGTCGTCGAGCCGATGCAGCGCAGCGACCCGGCCTGCAACGCGGGCTTCAGAAGATTGGACGCATCCATCGCGCCGCCGGACGTGGCGCCGGCACCGATAACCGTGTGAATCTCGTCAATAAACAGGACCGCACCTGGATAGTCCTCGATCTCCTTCATGACGGCTTTGAGCCGCTCCTCAAAGTCACCGCGATAGCGCGTGCCGGCCAGAAGCGCGCCCATGTCTAACGCGAAAATCGTGCTGTCAGAGAGGACTTCAGGCACGTCACCCTTGGTGATTTTGCGCGCAAGACCCTCTGCAATCGCAGTCTTGCCGACCCCCGGATCTCCCACCAACAGCGGGTTGTTTTTGGATCGCCGACACAAAACCTGTATGGTTCTGAGGACTTCGGGCTCGCGACCAATCAACGGGTCGATCTTCCCGTCACGTGCCTTGCGATTGAGATTCACGCAGTACGTGTTGAGTGCGTCCGACGTCCGCTTCTCGCCACCGTTTTCGTCCGCGCCGTCGTCGTCCACTCCGCGTGCGACGCGCGGCTCAGACGCGCCGGACCGTTTCGCGATCCCGTGGCTGATATACTGAACAGCATCGAAGCGGGTCATGTCCTGCTCTTGCAGGAAGTATGCGGCATGACTCTCGCGTTCCGCGAACAACGCAACCAGCACGTTGGCGCCCGTAACTTCCTCGCGCCCCGATGACTGCACATGCACAATCGCGCGATGAATCACGCGTTGCACGCTTGTCGTCGGCGTCGCCTCAGAAACGCCGGTCATCTCAAGCGCATTGAATTCGGTATCGATATGCTCCGTCAGTCGCGCTCTCAGCTCATCGAGGTCGACTGCACAAGCTTTCATCACGGCACTGGCGTCACGATCATCTATGAGCGCGAGCAGGACGTGTTCCAGCGTCGCATACTCGTGATTGCGCTCGTTCGCGTATTCCAACGCCCGATGCAGAGTTGCTTCAAGGTTCTGTGAGAAGGATGGCACGCGCTAAACCTACTCTTTCTCCATGGTGCACTGGAGAGGATGTCCGTGCTGACGCGCGAAATCGATCACCTGTGTCACCTTAGTTTCCGCCACTTCGTACGTATAGACGCCACATGTCCCAGCCCCTTTTTGGTGGACGTGCAGCATAATTCGCGTCGCCTCCTCTCGACCTTTATTAAAATACTTTTCCAAGACGTGAACGACGAACTCCATCGGCGTGTAATCGTCGTTCAACAAGATAACACGGTAAAGACTTGGCTTCTTGACCTTTGGACGCGTGCGCGTAATCACGCCGGTTTCGCCACCGTCGCGCCGGTCCCCGTCACCATCGCCGGGCTCATTTGGGCCCATGGCCCGCCATCGATCGAGAATTCGAGTCATCACGAAGCTAGAGTCTCATACGTCTGATTGCCGAGTCGAGATGCGGAGATTGCCGGTTAAGCAAGTGTAACCCATTCCGACCTTCCTTAATTTGGCGCTTATACCGCGTGAAGCAAGCATCATCGTGGCGAACTGAGAATTCGTTCCGCAGCAACATGGGCAAACAACGGCCGCGAACAACACCTTGGCGCCCGCATTTCCGCTGCGATCGAGGCCAGCTGACGCCGCTTATGGCCCGTCTCTGACGCATCTCGCGCCTGACGTGGTCGTTCGAGCTGCCAACGGCAGCGTTTCGCGTAATCTACCGTGCGTCAGTTTCGCGACAATATGCCAATGCCCAGCGTCAACTGCGATACCCGACCCACATGCTCGCAATAGTCGTCGAACGACAACTTCATGCATGTCAGCTGAATGTCAAACGCCGCTTCCAGGCTGTCGGCCTGCAGGCACTTCTCCACGGTCTCCGCTTGGCGCTCCAGGGATCGCCGTACAAAATCAGCGCTTTCAGCGTAAATCGCATGAATTCCCCGTTTCCACGCGCCATACTCGTCGCTCGTGACGTCAGGAAAGCGGCTCTGGTTCCAAGACACCTGGTTCCAAGACATCTGGTCGTGCGTCATGTGTGTTTCCCTCTCCATGCCGCCTTAACATTGGGCAAATAGACCTGTGAAACAGCTATGGACAGCACGCCCCGCGGCCGGTGAATCCTTACCAAGGGTGTACCGCGGCGCGTTCAATGATCAAAGTCTGATCGACCGTTTACTAACCGAGACATCGCAAACACAGGTGACCGTTACGAAGCCGATACCATCCAGCCGATAAATAGGGTCGCACAAGATTGGCCACAATGAACGGCGATAAGCGTGGCAGGACACCGTCACGATTCACCGGCGGCTGCGGCACCGCAATTGCTCAAGTGGCACAGTCAAGTCGTATCGTATTGCGGGCCATGAGACCTGTGGCACGACGAATGGGGAGCACGTGTTGAGCACGGATCTGCAACATCGAAGGCATGGGCGCATCCGCGGCCCGTTGAGCCAGATGGTCGCGGTTGCAGCTGCTATTGCTCTTGCCAGTGTCAGCGGCACGTCGGCCCTGGCCGCAAAAACGGCCTCGATGGTTGTGGATGCAAACACGGGCGAAGTCCTGCATGCGAAATCCAGCACCGCGCAGCGCTATCCGGCCTCACTCACGAAGTTGATGACCCTGTACGTGATTTTCGAACGGATCGAGCGCGGAAAGCTGACCTACCGATCGACAATCACTGCAAGTGCGCGAGCTGCGTCGCGCCCACCGTCCAAAATCGGCTTGCGTCCCGGTGACAAAATCTCAGTGACGACAGCGGTCAAAGCTCTTGTTGTAAAATCCGCGAACGACGTCGCAACCGCAGTGGCCGAGCATATTTCCGGCTCCGAACCGGCCTTTGCGCGTCTCATGACCGCCAAGGCGCGCGAACTTGGCATGAAGAACACGGTGTTCCGCAACGCATCCGGTCTGCCGGATCATCGCCAGGTCACAACCGCGCGCGATATGATCACGCTCGCGCTCCGGCTCCGCGATCACTTTCCCAAGCACTACCACAACTTCCGTCTGACCAAATTCAGCTACCGTGGGCGGCGGTTTCGCACACACAACGCGATTGTGCGCTCATTCCCGGGCGCGGATGGCATGAAGACCGGTTACATCCGCGCATCCGGCTTCAATATCGTCAGTTCCGTCCAACGCGGCCGCAAGCATGTTATTGCCGCCGTGTTTGGCGGACGAACCGCGCGGGTGCGCAATCGCCTGGCGCGCATACTTCTCACACGCGGTCTGTCGCGTGCCTCTGTCCGGCGCACACGACGTCCGAATCTGAAAGCCGCACCGCCGCGCTTGATTGCGAAGCCACGGCCAGCGCCGCGCCGCTATCGCGTGGCGAAGCTGTCACCACCGCGACCACGACTACTGCGGGCGCCGGCGCCAGCGCGTCCGGCACGCACGCCACGTCGGAGCGTTTCAGATCCGAATGTGTCTTTGGCCCGCGTGCGCCGCATTGTGTTCTTCAGTGATCGCCATCATCTGGCGCCGACGCCCAAGGTTCCGAGCACATCTCGCGGAAAGCCGCGTTCGATTGAAGATCTCATCAAACGGTCACGCGTCAGCCAACAACCGGCCTCGCCCGCACGTCGTCTCGCGACCAGGCCGACAGCCCATGGCAGTTATCAAATTCAAGTCGGTGCTTACCTGTCGCAAATCGAGGCGCAGAGACAGTTGGCACGCGTCCGCATAACCGCCGGTGGCGTCCTGCGCGGCAGTCTCGGAGTGACCCCGATGGTTGAGGCCGGCGACCGGACCTTGTATCGCGCGCGGTTCGCAGGTTTCGACGCAAGGCGCGCTGCGCGGGCTTGTGAAGAGCTGCGGACCCAGGGTGTCGACTGCCACGTTGCACGCGTGGAATAGACCATGTCCGCCATGGGCGGACTCACTTCGCCGTCCCACACCTGATGTTCGGCTCAACGTGGCCAATCGCCCGTGAAGTCTTTCCGTCAAGTGGCCGGCCAGGACGACCAATAGATTGGGTGTGGGATAGGTTCAGCTCAATCTGACACGCGATAGATCACAGGCGATCCGGTCCTCTGCGCGACCGCGGTCAAGAGGTGCTTTTCTCAGCACAACGCCGCCCTGTCCGCAACGCGGTAGGCGGCGCTGGTCTTGGTCGCTTGTTTCGACCTAGCGATAGATAATCGTCTTCTCGGCCGGCCACGTTGCTTTGAAGCCGACGTCCAGGTTCTTCTTTTCGTTTGGCTTCAGGTCGAATGTCCAAGCAAGGACGCCACGCTGTTCATCGAGATTGCGCTTTGACGGGGCAATCGAGGATGTCAACTCGACCTCAATTTCCTCGTCACGCGATACCGGAATGCGGTCGACAACGGTGAGTTTGACAGATCGCGTATGCAGGTTGTTGAGCGAAATGCGATAACGCTTTTCGTCGACGCGTGACGCCGTGATGAGACCGGTCTCGCTACGGACCTCGTTCGCAACGTTAAACTTTACACGAATCCGGTCGTCCGCACCGAAGCCAAGTTCGTGCTCCTGACCGCCGCTCAGAGCCGGCAGCCGGCCGCGGCCAACATACGTGCCGTCGCGAAACAGGCTGACGGTGCCTGCCAAATACGGTGTCTCGGACGGCAGCTTGAACGTGGCGTAGAGGTAGGCCTGAGGATCGAGGCGCGGGACCGTCCGCGCGGCCAACTTCGGCTCAAACGATTTCGAGTCGATCTTGACCTGCTTCACAACGCCGTCGTTTCCGATGCTTGTGCGATCTGGCACCGTAAACGTGGCCTGGAACGGGCTCGCCGTGACGGTCGCCTGCCGCACCCGCGCGCTCGCGAGTGCCCGCCCGGTCGCGATGCCGTCTTGTATTGGCGCGCCGCGGAAGCGATCTTCACGATCCTGGGCTTTCGGTTTTGCGGCTTCGGACAGTGCTCGTGTTCTCGCCATGCGCGGCGCTGGCGCTGGCGCCTCTGCAGCGGTCACCGGCGGCGGGAAGTCCACGATGACCGGCCGGATTTTTGGTGCTGCCGTGCGGCCTTGAGACCTGACCGTCGACAAAGACAACGCCACGTTCGTCCACGCCTCACCGGAGTTCTGCCGAACAGACGCACGTCGTGTCAGCTCAAGAGCCGCGGCATTGTCGCCGGCGCCCGTCTTCAGGCGTGCATCATACAGAGGCTGCCACGATGCCGAGGAAATCTGATACCGCACGGTCAAATCAGCTTCCAAGGCGCCTTCGGCAATGACGGACACCTCGCCGACCAGACGCTGTTTGGGTTTCGGCGCCAACCGACCCAGCTTGCGGCGTTCGTCTTCAATTCGCCGTTCCGTTTCCTTGACCTTCTGACGCAGCGCGAAAATCGCGTTTTGCGCCTCTGCCATGTTTGTGCCGATCAACGTGTAAATCGCTGCCCAATCCGGTGTCGCGGCTTGC
Source organism: Pseudomonadota bacterium (assembly GCA_039186015.1). Lineage (GTDB taxonomy): Bacteria > Pseudomonadota > Alphaproteobacteria > Rhizobiales > Hyphomicrobiaceae > JBCBWG01. The sequence goes on along the minus strand of JBCDAH010000054.1, from coordinate 22,606 downwards.
GGCGCAGACCCGAGCGGAACCGGACCGCGAGCCGGCAATCCGGCGAGATTGGTTAGAAAATCGCGCTGTGTTTCTTTGACGCGAATATCGTAACCGAGTTTTTCGAGTTCACTTTGCAAACGCTCGATTTCCGTTTCGATCGCTTTGCGTGCTGCGGCGGCCGCCTCCGATTCTTCGCGGGTCAACGTCACACGTTTCAGATCAACTGCGCCAATCTCCAGGGCGCCGGTGCTTCGTCCTTCAACGCGCAACGTGTTGGCGATCACATCTCGCGGCAAATCCGGAATCCGAATGACATGACTGCCCGCGGGCACGTCGACCTTGCCGTTACGCTCGACCTGCGCGCCGCGCGGATACACGGTCACATTGTCGATTTTGGTCTCCAGCTCGATTGTCTCAGCTGCTGCTGGCAGTCCGATTGTCGTCAATGCGACAAGTGCCAAGGTGGGCGCCAACGTCAGCGGCAGGGCACGCGCGAAAGCAGGCATTGGGGAGGCTCCGCAAATTGATCCGTCATAAGTACATGCCGGTTTCGCTGGAACCGGCCTCGACCTCTCGTGCCTTTGTTTCACCCCGCCGACCGCCGTGGGGGACAACGATACGGGCGGACAAACAGGAACCGCGGCACGAGAGGCGTGGGTCGGCGATGCGATCCGCATGATGCGGACATGCACGACGCCGAACAGTTGAAACGCGTGGTGACCTGAATGTGACGTGGCGCCGCGCGTTCGGGACAAAGTACTGACCGATGCGGGCAGGTTCCGCCTTATTCCGACAGCTCCCGTTCGGCGAGTTCGGTGGCAAATGCCCAATCCAGCCAAGGCAATAGGGCGACAAGGTCTGCCGTTTCGACTGTTGCCCCCGTCCAAATGCGCAATCCCGGCGGCGCCGAGCGGTAGGACCCGATGTCGAAAGCAGCGCCTTCGCGATCCAGTCGACTGGCAAATGACTTTGCAAACGCGGCCTGTGCCTCGGACGGTAAGGCCACGACGCTTGGGTGGACAATCTTCAGGCACACCGACGTGTTTGACCGGGTCTGTGGATCGCGGGCCAGATTCTCGATCCACGGCCTCTCGTCCGCCCAGGACCAAAGTACGGAGGCGTTTGCATCCGCGCGCTGAAAGAGTGCGCTGAGACCGCCAACCTGATGCCCCCACGACAGGGCATCGAGATAGTCCTCCACTGCCAGCATGGACGGCGTATTGATGGTTTGCCCTGCGAAAATCCCGCGGATCAGAGCACCGTCCTTCACCATCCGGAAAATCTTTGGCAGCGGGCGCGGCGGCACATAGCTTTCCAGCCGCTCCACGGCCCGTGGTGAGAGGACAAGCATGCCAAAGCCGGCCTCTCCGCCCAACACCTTCTGCCAAGAGAATGTCAGAACATCCACTTTCGGCCAGGCAATGGGCTGTGCAAAGGCTGCGGACGTGGCATCGGCAAACGTCAGACCTTCGCGATCGTCCGCGATCCAGTCGTAGTTCGGAATACGGACGCCGGACGTGGTTCCATTGGACGTGAACAGGACATCGCGCGAGAAATCGACGCTGGCCAGATCCGGAAGTGCGCCATAGTCGGCTTCCAGCACCCGCAAGTCGCTCAGCCTCAGTTCCTGTACGGCATCGCTGACCCAGCCTTTGCCAAAGCTCTCCCAAGCCAACGCGTCGACACCGCGCGCACCGAGCATTGTCCACATGGCCATCTCATAAGCGCCAGTGTCCGATGCCGGAACGATTCCGCATAGGTAGTCATCGGGAATCTCAAGCAGCGACCGAGTCTCTTCGACGGCACGGGCAAGGCGGGCACTGCCCTCCGCCGATCTGTGTGACCGGCCAAGATGCGCGTTTCGCAAGCTATCCGTTGACCAACCCGGACGCTTGGCGCACGGCCCGGACGAAAAGTGCGGGCACGCGGGTTTGGTTGCCGGTTTCGCTATCTGGGTCATGCGGCAGGTCTGCTTGCTGCGAGGTTTTGCACGGTCTTCGACCCGCGGACTTGAACGGCTTGCGCCGCTGTGTCAACGCTATCGTGCGTCATGGCGCGCGAAAAGCAGCAGCGGACAGCCCCGGGGGAGAGGCCGTCCGCTGCACCTACCACTGAGGACGAACGTGGGGGACAAACCTCAGCGGAGATCCCACCTCAGGCCAACCCGCACTTCGTGATCGAAGCGGTCTTTGATCTTGAATTTGCTATTGCTGCTTGCTGAATCCCGCGCCATCGACGTTGCGGTGCCGCTTGTCCACACGCCCTGATAGCCAAGGTCGAGCTTCTTGTCGTTGCCGATATCGAAGGACAGGCCCGTCAGGACCAGCAGTGCAAATCCATAGGACACGTCGGGGCCTTCGGAGCTTGAGGAGTCCAAATCCGGCGCGCCCCCACAGCCACCATTTGTAGAATCCGTGCAATTGTAGCGCACGCTGGTATCGTGATCGATCGAGTACAGCGTGATCCCCGCACCTGCGCCAATGAACGGCCGCACGCCATATCGCTTCTCGAAATCATAGATCAGCTTCGCAACGGCCGTGTGATAGCCGAGCCGGGTGCGATTGCCGCGCGTGTAGTCGTACGTGTGTGTGCCGGCACCGTCCGTCAGTGTGACAGAGCCCGCGTCATCCTGGCCGATCCGGTGTTCGTTCCGCACGTCGATCGACAGTTCGACGCGAAGATGCCGCGACAGATACCGCCCCATTTGAACGCCGAAGTTCCAGGGTCCCTCGATATCCGAGGGGTCCTCAAGGAGGAACGGCTGCTGGCCAGTCAGTGCACTTCCGCTGTCCGTGAAGCTTGAATCGTAATTGCCTGAGGAGAACGCTGAGTAGCCGAGGCTCAAACCGACATAGTATAGCGCCTCGTACTCCGGGATCGGCACGGGCGCTGGAACGGGTTTGGCGTGGTGATCGCGGTATGCTCCCTTCAGGACGGGCCCGGATTTGTAGCCGTTTGCCAAAGCCTGACCGGCAACCAGTGTCGCGCATGCGAGCGCAAGGCCGACCCGAGCGGATGCATATGTCATTGGCCTACAGTTCCCCTCAACCACGGATGCGGCAGTCGGTTCGCCGCCATCCAATGCGCCATTGCCCGTGGACGACCTTGACGATTGCCATATGAATTGCGGCCTCATGCGCACGCCAATTCAACGCGCTGCCGAACGCCACAAAGCCAATCTGAACGCAACGGAACGAAACGCGGACCGATCAGGTCCGGAACTGACGCGGGGCGCGCACTGCGTCGCCGCAGGCGGCCAACTGACACGTCGTGATCAGTCTGCCCGAGCCGCGCAAACGCGATGACACGGGTGATCACACGGCACTTGTCTCAGTTGCGAGTATTCCGGAGAAGATTTAACGGGACGTTACTGAACGTCCCGAACGGGGATGAGACGCGGCATGCTAGGTCACGTCCGCCTACGGCGAAAATGGCTTATGCCGCAGCCGCCGCGACCCGCACGGCATCGGCGATGTCGTCGACGACCGACCGTATCAGAACTTCATCGTCTCCCTCGGCCATGACACGTATGACAGGCTCGGTTCCCGACGGGCGAATGACGAGCCGGCCGGCATCGCCAAGGCGTTTGCGCGCAAGGTCAATCTGCTTCACGACCGCATCGGCCTCCAGTGGTTTGCCGTCGGCGTAGCGCACGTTCTCCAGGATCTGCGGCAAGGGTTCAAAGCGGCGGCAGACCTCGCTGACCGGCTTGTCGCTGGCGACGGCGACGGCCAGGACCTGCAAGGCGGACACCAGGCCATCTCCGGTCGTTGCATAGTCGGACAAGACGATATGGCCCGATTGCTCCCCGCCGACGTTGTAGCCATGCTTGCGCATGTGTTCGACGACGTAGCGGTCTCCGACGGCAGTCCGTACGAGCGAGAGGCCCAACCCCTGCAGATAGCGCTCAAACCCGAGGTTGGACATGACGGTGGCGACAACGCCGCCCGCGGCCAGCCGGCCCCGCCGATGCCAACTCTCACCGATCACCGCCATCAGCTGATCGCCATCCACGATCTGGCCATGCTCGTCGATGATCACGACCCTGTCGGCATCACCGTCGAGCGCGATGCCGATGTCGGCGCGCATTTCGCCCACCTTCTCGATCAGCGCGTCGGGGTGGGTGGAGCCGCACTTGAAATTGATATTGCGACCATTGGGATCGTCCCCGATCGAGATCACTTCCGCGCCAAGCTCCCACAAGGCCTGTGGCGCAACCCGATACCCTGCACCGTGGGCACAATCGATGACAATGCGCAAACCGTCGAGGCGGAGATTGCGCGGCAACGTGCGCTTTGCGAACTCGATATACCGCTCCTGCGCGCTTTCCACGCGAGAGGCGCGTCCGATCTCGCTCGGCGTGACGAGCAGGTCTTCCGAAGGGGCTTCCATCAGGGCTTCAACCGCGAGTTCATGCTCGTCGCTGAGCTTGAAGCCGTCCGAGTCGAAAAACTTGATCCCGTTGTCTTCGAACGGATTGTGGGATGCGGAAATCATCACGCCCATATCGGCACGCATCGACCGTGTCAGCATGGCCACGGCCGGTGTCGGCATCGGCCCCAGCAAGAGGACATCGCACCCCACAGCCGTGAAGCCGGACATCAGCGCCGCCTCAAGCATATAGCCGGACAGCCGCGTGTCCTTTCCGATCACAACGCGCTTCGGGGTTCTGCCACCATTCAATGCGAATCGCCCGGCCGCCATCCCAACTTTCATCGCGATTTCGGACGTCATCGGAGGTTTATTGGCCCGCCCGCGAATTCCGTCCGTGCCGAAAAACTTGCGCCCCATCTCAGTACCCTTACGTAATACCTACACCCCCGACCGTCGCAGCTATGCAAATCTGACGCCAGAGTGAGACTCACGAGTTAAGCATGCTATCGATCGCCTTAACACCGGTGGTCGATTACGCGGAATCAACCCACATTGGCCACCGGCTTGAACGAGCCGTCTCTGGTCAGCCGCATATCACCCGCGGGAGTTCTATCCATGGCACTGTTTATCGCTGTCGCAAACCGAAAGGGTGGCGTCGGCAAGTCGACCGTTTCTGTCATGCTCGCCTATGCGTTCTCGATTTGGTCAAAGAAGCGGGTCCTTCTTATTGATCTGGACGCACAATCGAACTCGTCCCTGATCCTGCTGGGCGGTGCGCAATGGATAGAAACGCAGCGCCACTCGAAGAACATCGCAGCTTACATCGAGGATCGGCTGTATTCGATCGAGCAAACCAAGATCCGAGAATACGTCATCGGCCCTGTCGGAGACGTGGAAGACGAACAAGGTCAGCCGCCGCCGCTCTCGCTCCTGCCCGGCTCGCTCAGCTTTGAAGACATGCAGGATGAGCTGATTACGCACTATTCGCGCGGCTCGACACCGTTCAAACAGGCCAAGAACCGTTGCGCCGAGCACTTCCGTGCCGCGCTCAACTTCGCGAGCCCATTGGCAGACATCGTGATTATGGACTGCGCGCCGGGGCTCTCGAATGCGACTGCGGCTGCATTGAAACTGGCGCAGAAGGTGGTCGTTCCGTTTCGGCCGGATGCGGTCTCCGAGTTTGCCGTCGACCGGATTTCTCAGATTATCGAAGGGCGCAACCTCGATCAGATTGCGCAGATCCCGGGTCCGCAAAGGCGCTATATCTGCCTTGCGAACTATGTGCGACCGGGCGGACGGGATGCGATTTACGTGGATACTATCGCTGGAAATCACCCAATGCTTGCCACGCAGATGCCAGCACTGCCTGATATTGCAGACGCTTTCGACTTTTTGGGTGAGCCACAGTCGGTGGCGGAAAAGTATGGTGACGCAATCGGGCCGCTGCAGTCCCTTCACGGCGAGCTGACGGCCCTGCTTCAAATTTGACCAATGGCGACGAGCAATGACGCGGACAACATTCAAGCTAAAAGGCCCGGCACTGCAGCGTTACGTCTACCGTGTGATTGCCAGGCGCCCTGAGCTCGATGGCGACACCGCACGAACGCTGTCACAGGACTTGGGCAGACTTCTGGTCGCCGCGAACGTCCGCCGGATTGCCTGGTCAGACCTGACCCGACGCCGTCGCAAGCGCGCGCCCCAAAAATCCGGCCAACCCTCAAGAGCGGCCGTCGCAGAGCCAGCCAAGACCCGGCGGAAACCGGCCAGCCGGGCGGCAAAGTCGGGCGCCGGTGGGCGCCGTTCACAGCGCGAAGAGACGAAAGCAGTCGAGAAGCCGGCAGCGACTGTCACGCCACCGCCGGCCGCCGTTGCGACGCCACCTGCGGGCGCGGACTTCGACCCCTATGCGTTCGGATTGGTGCCCATTGACCAGCGCGAAGGTGGAGAGGGATTGCGCAGCAAACTCGAGGCCATCAAAAACGTCGACCATCTTCGCAAAATGGCCCGAGCCCAGCAGATTGGCCTACCTGCCGACATTCGACGCGGCGATATCGCGCTGGCCCACCTCCGGGACGCGATCGTGAGCGCTGTCGAGAAACGGATCGCGGATCGCCGGGCCGCTGCGAGCTGAACCGGACAGGCATGATGCACAAGGATACGCGCGCCTTTCTCGCCATCTGGAACGATGTGGACCCACCGCATGCCACGGAATGGGATCAGTGGCATGTTCAAGAGCATTTTCCTGAGCGTGTCGGAATCGACGGGTTTTTGGTCGGTCGGCGCTACCTCGCGACGGAGCCAGGCGAGACCAAGTACTTCACGCTGTATGAGGGGCATGATCTGCACGTTTTTGACGGTCCCGCCTATCTCGATCGCCTGAACAATCCGACGCCGTGGACCCAGAAGATCTCACCGGCGTTCCGCAATTTCATCAGAGGGGCCAGCCGCTGCGTCACGCGCACGGGCCTCGGAGACGGCGGCTTTCTCCTGGTTCTTCGGCTAATCAAGGACGCGGACGCCAGTACGCCGGAGGGTAGCAATGTTACAGCGGACGTAATGGCTGCTGAGATCATGGCGCTTGACGGGATCCACGGCGTGGCCGTCGGTCTCTGCGATCCGGATGTCACGCTCGTTGAAACCGCCGAACGCCGCAAGCGGTCCGGCACGGCCGATGCCATCTACGACGCCGTTGTCTTGATTGAAGCGTTGGAGCCGGAACCACTCGGGACGCAGCGCGACGCCATTTGCGCAGCCGTCTGCAAACACGCGCCGGCCTACGTCATTGCCGGTGCCTGCCGGTACCAACTGGGCTACCGACTGTCCAAGTCCGACCTATAGCGAACGTTCACGCTCGATAAGACGATCCCGCGAGATCAGCTTGCATGTGCTGGCGATCCCAGTGTCGCGGCCTGCCACACGGTGAGGGCCTCGCGGGTTTCGGCAACGTCGTGGACGCGGACGAACTGGGCGCCTTGTGAGACGCCGGCCAGTGCCGCTCCGACGGAGCCTGAGACGCGATTGGATGCGGTTTCGATGCCGGTGAGCGCGCCGACAAATCGTTTGCGAGACGCCCCGAGCAGAATGGGAACGCCAAGCCCGTGCAGCAAACTCATGCCGGCAATCAGCGACAGGTTGTGCTCCAGCGTCTTGCCGAACCCGATCCCCGGATCCGCAATCAGCTTGACCGCGGGCAGCCCAGCGGCGACGCACGCAGCAATGCGCGCTTCGAGAAAATCAAAGACGTCGAGTTGTACGTGGTCGTAGGTCGGGGCGTCCTGCATCGTCTTTGGATCGCCCTTCGCATGCATGAGGACCACCGGAACGCCAAGCTCACTCGCTGTTTCGAGCGCAGCTGGGTCGTGCATCAGGGCCGACACGTCATTGATCATATCAGCTCCCGCCGCCACCGCGGCCCGCATCACCGCCGCCTTGCGCGTGTCGATGCTAATCAGGGCATCGGTTTTGCCCGCCAAGCCGTCGATGACGGGCATGACCCGCTTCAGTTCTGTGTCCAGTTCGACTGGGTCCGAGCCGGGTCGCGTGCTTTCGCCGCCGATATCGATCACGTCAGCGCCGGCATTGATCAGTGTCCAGGCATGGTCGATTGCGGACGCCGCATCTTCGTAACACCCGCCATCTGAGAAGCTGTCAGGGGTAACATTGACAATGCCCATGATCCGCGGCCGGTCCAGCGATAGGCCGCAGATCCTGGGGCGTGGCTTTCGAACAAGCTCGAACATGTCGGCGGCGGCCAATGTTCGCCGGCCCCAGTCGCGCTCCAGGAAATCTCCGAGGCCGGCGACGCGGCGCTCGATGTGCGCACCGTTGCGCTCAATGACCTCGATCGCGGTGAAGTCGAGCCAGCCACCAGCGAGGCGCAGGCCACCCCAAACCTCGTCTGCGGTCTCCCCGAGGCGACCAGGATAGAGACCCACCGGCCGCAAATAGATTTCGCGAAGCATGTTGGCGACGGTCCTAGATCATGTCCGCCATAGGCGGCATCACTTCGCCCGCCATCCGGTGAAACCCGATTGGGTCTCGCCTATGACGGCGAATAGGTACCGCCCCAGGCCATCTAGCCTTGGGACGTTTTCACCGCCTATGCCACGTGCAAGCCAGTCCATGTCAAGTCGGACTTCGGCCGATCTGGGGGCCGACCTGGGTCCCGACCGGCGCAACCGCAACCTGTGCCTATGTCGGCTGCGGCTCCATACCGCCGGTATCCGGCAAATCATCGCCGCGCTTGGGGCGCACTTGCCCTGCCGTTGGCACAGCCGACCCAACCGGACCTTTCGGAGACTCGTCATCCTCAGGCCGGATGATCTTTTCGCCGCGCATTGCCATCTCTGTTTCTACGCCCGAGATGGTTTCGTATTCCATCAAAGCCTGGGTCACGCGCTCCAACTCATCGAGGTGCGCAGATAGGACATCCCACGCGGTTTGATAACCTTCATTGACGATACTGCGGACTTCCTCGTCGATAAGGCGTGCCGTATCTTCGCTCATGTTCTGGCGTTGCGTCACGGCGTGGCCAAGGAACACTTCCTGCTGGTTCTCCGAGTACAGTAGCGGTCCGAGCTTCTCGCTCATACCCCATTCAGTGACCATGCGCCGAGCGATCGACGTCGCCTGCTGGATGTCACTGGCCGCACCCGTGTTGAGATGATCCTTGCCATAGACAAGCTGCTCAGCAACCCGGCCTCCGAAGGTCATCGCAATCCGCGCATTACACCACTGTTTCGAGTACGAGAGTTTATCGCGTTCCGGCAAACTCATGGTCACGCCAAGCGCGCGTCCGCGCGGAATGATCGTAACCTTATGCAGCGGATCATTGCCCTCCACGAGCAGGTTCACAATCGCATGGCCAGCCTCGTGGTACGCCGTCGCGAGTTTCTCCTCTTCGGTCATGGCCATTGAGCGGCGCTCGGCGCCCATCATGACCTTGTCCTTCGCGTCTTCGAACTCCAGCTGCGTGACCAGGCGCTTGTTTCGGCGCGCTGCGAGCAACGCGGCTTCGTTGACCAAGTTTGCCAGATCTGCGCCGGAAAAGCCCGGCGTACTCCGCGCAATCACCCGCGGGTCGACGTCCGGCGCCAGCGGAACCTTGCGCATATGGACGCGCAGGATCTTCTCGCGACCGTTCACGTCCGGGTTGGGGACCGTAATCTGACGGTCAAAGCGGCCTGGGCGCAGCAGGGCGGGGTCGAGAACGTCGGGACGGTTGGTTGCTGCAATCAAGATGATGCCTTCGTTCGCCTCAAAGCCATCCATCTCGACAAGCAACTGGTTGAGCGTCTGCTCGCGTTCATCGTTGCCGCCGCCAAGGCCGGCGCCACGATGGCGTCCCACGGCATCGATTTCGTCAATGAAAATGATGCACGGCGCATTCTTTTTGGCCTGCTCGAACATATCACGAACGCGGCTGGCACCAACGCCGACAAACATTTCCACGAAATCTGAGCCTGAGATCGTGAAGAACGGGACGTTAGCCTCACCTGCAATCGCGCGCGCCAACAGTGTCTTGCCGGTTCCCGGCGGGCCGACGAGAAGCGCACCTCGCGGAATTTTGCCGCCCAGGCGCTGGAACTTCTGTGGATCGCGAAGGAATTCGACGATTTCCTGCAAGTCCGACTTCGCTTCATCAACGCCAGCGACGTCGTCGAACGTGACACGGCCATGGCGCTCGGTCAGCAGTTTGGCTTTCGACTTGCCAAAGCCCATCGCACGGCCAGAGCCGGACTGCATCTGGCGCATGAGATAGAGCCAGACCGCAATCAGCAGGAGGAATGGCAGCCACGAGAGGAGCACAGAGAGGATCGACGGAACCTCGTCCTCCGTCGGGCGCGCCTTGATCTTAACCCCGCCAGCGATCAGCTTGTCGACGAGGTTCGGGTGTTGGGGCGCATATGTTGAGAACGCGTTCCCGTTGTCGCGGAACTTGCCCGTAAGGCGGTTGCCCTTAATGACGACTTCGGCAATCGACCGGTTTTCGACGGCCGCAAGGAACTCATCATAGGTAATTTCGTTGCCGAGGCGGCCTTGCGCTGGCTTCTGGAACAGCTGGAACAGGCCGACCAACAGTACGGCGATAATGACCCAGATGGCGAGATTCCGGAAATTCGCGTTCATCATTCATCCTTTGCGACGGCGCCCGGGTCGGCGCAAGCAGCCCTATGATGGCTCAAGACCCTTACGCTCCTCCTTACGGACGCTGAGCGAAGATAGGTTTCCCAAGCGCCTTTGCCAAGATAATGACGAACGTCGGGCGTCCACCCATGCTGTGCCTGCGTTTTCATCCGTGAACGCTACATGGCCGTATCCTCGAGCCCCACGCGCCGAAACCGCACCTGACAGCCGGCACGATCTGCCGACTGAGGATCTAAATGCGGAACCACAACAACCATTTGATCCGTCATAAATGCCGGTAGGGTGGACATGGCATCCTGCCAGCCGCGACGGTGCAACTCATCAGAAGAGCCTTGAATTTCCGTGAGTTGCGGCACTGCAACCACTTGAACCTCGCCGGCCGCATCGTCGGCGAGGCCAACCACAAAGCGATTATCCCACCGTGCGCAGTCCCCTGGCTGGAGGACAACACGCGGAAACGGCCGCCGATCTGGCTCCCGCATGAGATAAGTCCAGGTCCCATGGCGCCTTACGAGACAGCCAGCCGTTGTCGCGGCGCGAAACGTGGATGCGTCAAGTTGCTTGACCAATCTTTCGATCCGTGACAGGCGCGGCGGATCGTCTTGGCCGCCGAACGCGGCCAACAACTTGGTGAGAAAGCGAACCTGGACGGCGACCGGAGCCTGTCGGACTGCGGCCAAATCAAATGCGGCAAACGCACCGGTGTTCAAGCTCAGCTGGGCTGTCGTCGCGAGTTGACAACAAGCCGCATCGATCGCCAGTGACGCAACGCGCAAGCGCTCTGCCGTCTGCGCAATCCGCTCCAGGTCGTCGCCAGCCTCGCAAGCTGCTGCGAGTGCCGCACGTATGCGGACCCGCTCAAACGTTGGATCTGCATTGCTTGGATCGACGACCCAGGCGACACCCGTTTGCTGCAGCGTTGCCATCAATTGCGCTTTGCTCACCGGTAGGAGCGGCCGAACCAGTCGGGTCTCATGGAACGGATCGAGAAAACGCGCCGGCGCGATACCGGCCAGGCCATCGAGCCCGGTACCGCGTGACAGCCGCATCAGCAGCGGTTCAACCTGGTCGTCCCGTGTGTGGCCGGTGGCAACGGCTGCGCTCAGATCCGGCCATAACTGGCGCGCGAGGACGCCCAGCATCGTGTAACGGGCCGCCCGCGCACGCTCTTGCAGGGCCGTGTGCGGCCGTTCACCCCAAACCAATGCATGATGCTGTAGGCCGTAGCGCGCGGCGATATCCGCAACCTGACGCGCTTCGTCAGCGCTTTCAGCCCGCAGACCGTGATCGACTGTTGCGACCTGCAATCGTGATGGATCGCGCCCCTGCCGGCTCCAGTACCCAGCCGCAAGAACCATAAGCGCCGTGCTGTCTGGTCCACCGGAAACAGCCAGCAGAACGGCTTCGACGTCTGATAAGACGTCGAACATGCGGTCCGCCTCATCAGGCGAGACCGATCTTGTGGGTGTGACGCTGGTCGTCATCGTCTTTCCGCAGCGTCATTTTGCGCGTATTGACCCTTCATCAGGCCCGGTGTGTGCGGTGCTTGGCCCTGCTGGCTTCAGCAGCCGAGACGTCTCCGCTCCTGCTTTGCTCGGTCCTTTACGTAACCGGGCGCTCTTGGAAACCGAGTCACCAGTTCCGAAAATGACTGGCACGCTGCCTTACGTTCTCCAAGGCGGTCCAGCGAAACAGCGAGCTTTAGCAAGCTGTCCGGCGCTTTCGAGCTGCGGCCATAGGTTTGATAACCCCGCAGGAAGGCCTGCGCCGCGGCTTTGTAGTTCCCGCGAACAAAGTAGACTTCGCCGAGCCAGTACTGCGCATTGCCGGCAAGTGTATGCCGCGGATGATCTTTCAGGAACGCCACAAATCCCGTCCGCGCAGCGTCATAGTTCTGCTGCAGCAGATAACCGTAAGCCCGCTCGTAATCCGCTTTCGGATCGCGGGCTGTACTCGGCAAATTCGTCCCGGGGTCTGACGAGGCGACGCGAGGCTCATCAAGCGACTGCGGCGGTTGCGCATCGTCCGTGCGCGCGGATTCGGGTGAGGTGAAGCTCTCCGTGACCGTTGTCGAGCCGAAGCTGTTTGACGGCGCAAAACTCGTTGGCGGCGCAAGTGGGGGCGCGTTGGCCGGTGGCGCATTCGGAAGTGGTGATCCCGACGGCGAAGCGTTTCCAGCGGCTGCGAGGCGGGCGACCTGCGCGCTCAACGCACTGATCTGCGTCTCAAGCGCCGCGACCCTTGCGCTGTCCGCACCGCTGGACAACGCGTTCGCTGCCGGCCCACTGCCAGGGTTGCGCGCCAAAGACTCTAACGTTCCAATGATGACCTGCAAATCGACAAGTTGACCCTCCAACTGATCGACACGCTTTCGAAGCTGCTCAACCTCGGCCTGAAGCCCTTTCTGGGATTGCGCCAAACTGCTCGGCACGCTGCCAAAGCCGATCATGGCAACGGACATGACAGCGGCGGCCATAGCCACCGCACACCTGCCAATCAACTTCGTTCGCCCCATCGCGTTGTTCTCCTCGCCGCGCATGGCATCGTCACTGGCATGGCTAAACGGTGACTTCAAGGCGCACAATCTGTCCATGACAACCGGACTGTGACATCAGACGGCTCGGCACAAACGCCCGGCGCACTGCTCTGGCGAGCGCGCATACACCCGGTGTCCCCGCCCGCCCGTCGCTGACTTGCCGTACCCCGAGCGCGGCACTAACGCGAATTGGTGGCTGTCTTTGGCGCCATCAAACGCACAACGGTTCGCCGGTTCTGCGCCTGGCAGGCCCCTGAGTTGCACAGAGCCACGGGTTGCGCGCGCCCAACGCCAACGGTCCGAACGCGGTTAGGTGCCACGCCGTTTGTGATCAACATCTTCCTCACAGCGATGGCGCGCGCACGCGAAAAACGATCATTCGTTTTCGTGTCGCCACCCGGTTCATCGGCATGGCCCTCGACTAAGATCCCGACAGACGGGTTACGCTTGAGCCACTGCGCGATGGACTGCAGCAGGACCTGACTGCGCTGCCCCAACTTTGCGCTATGTGCACTGAAAAAGACACGATCCCCGACTTCGGCCCGGAGACGATCCTGCAGCGGCGCTGACGGTGCAACGCGTACGAACCACTCGCCAATTGTTGGCGTGCCTGAGCGTTTGTCCGGGCGCTTATCCGCTCCTGGCCCTTGCTCTCGCTTGGGTCCACGTTTCGGTAGTTTGACGTCTGCGCCGTCAAGCGGCTCTGCAAGACGCGGCGTACCGCGACCACCATCATCAAGGCCGCCCAGGGAGAAGCGGTGTCCGCTGACAGCAAATCTCTCGACAAAGCGCCTCATGTCGCGACGTGCCAATGCCGCCGTCCGTGTTTCCGGATAGCGCCTTACGATCACCTCAAGAATGCGCTGCGCGGCCTCCCACTCGGACAAGTTGGCATAGGCCTGAGCATCGCCGTAAAGACTGGCCGCGGCCCGTTCGCGAACATCAGCGGATTGTGTGCGGTCCACGCCCGCGCGGTCCGCCACATGCCACACTTTTGCCGCTGGAGGGACCGGAGCGGCAGCCTGCGCCGGGGCCATAACGGGGCCGACCGACAAAGCGACAAATGCCAACATCGCCGCGCGCACGCTCCAAAGGCCAGAAATGCCAGCGCGCATGCCCGCTGAAACAGCCGATACGTCAGAAAGCCGGTAATTTACGCGCCTGAACCGAATCATTCTGTCCCCCGAGGGTTGCAGACTCTTGCGCAGCCCAGCAACACCTAAGGAATTTTGTCATGAATGACCAGTGAATGTCTTGAACGTATCCACAAAAGCCACAGGTCCGTTAATGGACTGATCAGCTTCCAGCGCGATTGTTCAGAATTGTCTGCGCGCGGCGGTTTTGGGACCAGCACGAGATGTCGTTGCACACGGCAACGGGCCGTTCCTTACCGAATGAAATGGTGCGCAAACGGCGACCGTCGACGCCCCGGGCCATCAGATACCGCTTAACGGCCGTGGCGCGACGCGCACCGAGGGCCAAGTTGTATTCGCGCGTTCCACGCTCATCCGCATGCCCCTCGACCGTGATCGTAAACCGGGAGTACCGGTTGAGCCAACGCGACTGGGCGTTCAGTGTTTGCTTCGCCTCGGGTGTTAGGTCGACGCTGTCAGTCGTGAAATAGACCAAGTCCCCAACATTCTGCGCAAAGTCGCGACGGGAGCCAGGCTTTGCCGGCGCACTCGACCCCGGTCCTCCGGTCAGCGCCGCACCTTCAGGCTTGGCAGACGACTGCGCGCACCCTACCGCAACGATCGCCACTGTAAGCAAGACCGCTGGGAGCGTGAAAGCTGACCCGATCTGCCTTGAATCCATCTCTTGTCCCCCGTTTCGTGGACATCTTTGCGAGTTGCCGAGAGTCGCGTCAACGATATGGCGGCGCACTTGGCAGTCGAATCCACAGCGTCTCCGCTTTGGGATAGTTCGCTCGGAAATGTGACGTGACCAAGAACGGAGCCCTGCGAGATCGGGCGGAACGTAAATGACCGGCCACCGCCCTGTTGCAACGGCCTGCTGGAAAAGAAACAGGGCTGCTGTCCATGACAGCAGCCCCGTAAAACTAATTCCGACTGAGGCGTTGCGCCCCTGAGATCAACGCTTACTGAGCGCTTTTCTCAACGGCCGGAGCACCAAGCTTCATTGGCTCGTGATGCATTTCTTTGCGGCAAGCACCAAGAGCAACGGCAGCAACAACGGCTGCAATAACGATAGCGCCCTTCATCGTAGTCTCTCCTATCTGATCCGATGGCCACACCAAGGTAGAGGTCGTGCCCCAGAATGGTCCCTCACGAACTCCCCCAATTAGGCAGAACCACTCTTGCGGTACCGAGCCGCTCCCCTGAGATCAAGACAAGTTGCCGATCGGCCGTTTTTTCACGGCCTTCGCGGTGCGAAAATACCACGAAGCCAACGCACGTGAGTGCTTGAAATTCCTGCGACTCAGCTGAGTAGCGGCGACCAGGCGGGATCGGACGCAAACGCGGGGGTCACCACCCGGCGCTCGTTATAGCCCGTCAGGTCGACGGAGTAGATCCGCGGGCCGCCGTTCGCGCCCGGGCTCTCGCGAAAAAACATCAGCACACGCCCGTTTGGCGCCCATGTTGGGCCCTCATTGTGGAAGCCGTCGGTCAGAATGCGCTCCCCGCTTCCGTCCGGCTTCATAACACCGATCAGGAAGCGGCCTGACAGCTGCTTCGTAAACGCGATCACATCCCCACGTGGCGACCAGACCGGCGTGGAGTAGCGGCCAGCACCGTGGCTGATGCGGCGCGCTCGCCCGCCCGACGACGGCATCACGAACAGCTGTTGATTCCCGGTTCGGTCGGATTCGAAGCAGACATAGCGCCCATCCGGCGAGAAACAGGGGCCGGTGTCGATCGCACCGGACTGCGTGAGGGCGCGCAATTGGCGCGAGCGCAGGTCCATTTCGACAAGGCTCGACTCGTTCCCGCGCTGAAAACTCATCACGATCCGCTGGCCGTCCGGCGAAAATCGCGGCGCGAACGTCATGTTCGGGAAATCGCCGACGATGCTCCGCTGGCCCGTACGGAGGTTTTGCAAGTAAACGCGTGGCTTGCCTTGCCGATACGACATGTAAGTAATCGACTGGCTGGTCGGACTGAAGCGCGGGGTCAGAACCAGTTCGCCACCGTCACTCAAGATGCGCATGTTTTCGCCATCTTGATCCATGATCGCGAGGCGCTTGACCCGGCGCCGTTTCGGACCGGTTTCGTCGATAAACACGATCCGGGTGTCGAAGTAGCCCTTTTCCAAGGTCAGCTTTTCGTAGACTTGGTCAGCGATCATGTGTGCGATCCGCCGCCAATTGCGCGCACCGGTCGATAGCTGCTGGCCGGACAAGGCCTTGCCGAGCACCGTATCCCAAATCCGAAAGCGCGCTTCGAGTGTGTTGCCCCGCGGTGCAATTTCGCCGGCGACAAGCGCTTCCGAGCCAACGGCGCGCCAGTCGGCAAATCTCGGCGCCACGTCAATGCTCCGGAGGCGCTCAATGAAACTTGCTTCACTCAAGGGTTTGAACAGGCCGGACCGCTCCAGATCCGCAGCGACGACCTCCGCAATCCGCCGTGACAGCGTCGAATCCGGACCGAGGAACGTCGGGATGGCGATCGGTCTCGGGCGCAGGTTCGCCTCGTCAATTGTCACGCGGGTTTGGCCCAATGCCGGGGCAGCGCCTGCAAGCACAGCGCCAGCTGCAAGCCCGCCATGCAACGCCTGGCGTCTCGTGAGATCGAACCGTCGATGCGCCATCCTGTATCTGCCTCTCACTGCCCGCGCGGGTGGATCACTAGAACATCTTGCTCGGATCGAAGCTCACCACCATGTGGTCCCAGCCCCCCTTATAGAGTTTTGCTGGAAGATCGTAAGGCGCGCATTGCACCAATGCCCGCAATGCACTGTTCGCAGCGTCGGTAAAATGTGGGTCTGAGCGGCCGTTGCGTACGCGCGGCGTCCCCTTCAGCCGCCCATCAGGATGCAAGCGCAGCTCGACTTCAACGGCCAGCCGCTCCGCACCAGCAAGCCCGCTGTTGATGTTCCAACACCGCTTGACCGCAGTCCGCATCATGACGCCGATCATCGCTAACTGGCTGGCCGTCAGCCGGTCGTCCCGCCCGTCCGGCGTGCCAGCTTCCGGCCCGCGCGGCAGATTGCGATCCCGAGCGTTACGCTCAGAGCCGGCCGGGGGCGATTTCGCATCCGGCACCTTGTTCAGAAGTGCGGCAATGCGATTTGCGTCGAATTGCTTTTTCTTTCTGGCTTCGCGTTCGCGCCGACGCTTTTCTGCCAATCGCTTCTTGCGCTCACGCTCTTTACGCGCCCGCGCCGCCTTCCGCCGGCGTTCCGCTTCCGCCTTGCGCTTTTTCTCAGCTTCAGCCTTTCGTTTGCGCGCAGCCTCAGCAGCCTTGCGCTTTGCCTCCTCGACCTTGCGTTTCGCCTCTTCCGCAGCCTTCCGTTTGGCTTCGGCCTCGGCTTTGCGTTTGGCTTCAGCCTCAGCCTTCTTTTTCGCGTCTTCTGCTTTTCTGATCGCAATCGCGTTTGGATCCGGTTGCGGCGTCGACAGACTTGCGAGCTTTTTTGCGATTGGATCAGGCGGCGCAGGCACAGCGGCCGGAGGCGGCGTCGCCAGAGGCGGAGTTGCCGCACGCCGAACCGGCTGTTTGGCGGGCTTTTTCGGTTTCTTGACCGCCTTCGCCTGCCGCGTCCTCAAATTCTTCGACGATATGGTGCCCTTCTTTTGCCGCGTGATTTCATCACGCTTGCTCATGATCGAGACTTCAACGGTCTCAGGAGTCGGCGGCTTGAGCGGCGCAGTCGACGCAAAGTTCACGACGGCCCAGCCGATCAGGCCGACGTGCAAAAAGCCAGAGACGAAGAGCGAAAACCACACGATCAGTTGCCCAAAGGTTGTGCCGGCCCGCTTGTGATTGTTTCAAGTTCCGTCAACAGTGTGGCCTTGTTGAAGCCACCTTCTTTCAGTGCGCCAACAACCCGAACAACAGCCCCATAAGGGACGTTCTCGTCGCCGCGCACAAGAACGGTCGTATCCGTTCCGCTTTTCTCGTTGGCCTTCAGTTTTGCGACAAGGGCACCGCGCTCGATCGGTTCCTCGTTCGAACCAATGTAAATCCTGCCGTCGCGATCAACACTGACCGTCAGCGGATCCTGACTATTCGGAAGTGGCGTTGCTGTGACGGTGGGAAGCTGCAGTGGAATGCCCGACACCATGAGCGGCGCCGCCACCATGAAAATGATCAGCAGAACCAACATCACGTCGACAAACGGCGTAACGTTAATCTCACTCATTGGCGCATGCCGGGGGCCACGACTGCGTCGTGTCGCAGCACTTGTCCCGCGGGTGCTCATGCCCATAGATCAGCTCCGCACATCGATCTGACGCGATACGATCGCCGAAAACTCGTCCGAAAACGCCTCGAGACGCTGACTGAGTCGGGCCGCATCTGCCGAGAACTTGTTGTAGAAAATCACGGCGGGAATGGCGGCAACAAGGCCAATAGCCGTTGCAAACAGCGCCTCCGCGATACCCGGCGCAACCACGGCAAGGGATGTGTTCTTTGAAACCGCAATGGCCTGGAAGCTGGTCATGATACCCCAGACCGTGCCGAAAAGCCCAACGAACGGGGCCGTTGCACCAACTGTCGCGAGGAACAACAGGCGCCGCTCAAGCCGCTCCATTTCGCGGCTGATCGTAACGTCCATCACCTTTTCGACACGCAGCTGAATGCCGCCCAGGGCGCGAATGCTGCCCTCAACCGAACGTTTCCATTCCCGCATCGCGGCCACAAACAAGGCCGCCATCGATATGGTCCGCCCCCTGGAGAGCGTGCCATAGAGCTCTTCCAGCGACTGACCCGACCAGAACATCTGTTCGAAGCGATCCGCCTCTACGCGTGCGCGCCGGAACGCAAACAGCTTTTCGATGATGATCGCCCAAGACCAGATCGATGCCAACATCAAGCCAATCATGACGCCTTGAACGACGATGTGTGCCTGTAGAAACAGCTGAACGAACGACATGCTGTTCCCACCGTGTGACAGCAGGTCCGTCACATTCATGCCCGGTGACCCCGTTTTCTTGTTGTGCGGCGCAATAGCGACCTAAACTCATTTGTGCGTCTTCGCAATGCGTGGACGTTTGCATCTTTGCAAAGCGTGGCAACAAGCCATCTCACGCGGGGAAAAGCCCACGCATCGCTCTCGTGACGAGACGACGGCGAAGTGCGTGGCCGGAACGCGGCCTGATCCGCTTCTCGCCGCCGTTTTAGGCTAAACTGCGACGCCATGTGCTCGGCTGGAGTAAGCAAATTCGTGACAGCTCATATGTTAGCGTGTCGTGTTGCCGAAAGCACTTCTAAGCGCGGCGGCAAGCCGCATTGGTTTTCCAGCGTTACTGATAAGCACAACCTTCACGTCTACGGCGCAGATCACCTGATTTTCGCGAAAGATCGTTTGCTTGAGATCAATAGTGGCGGCGCCGATCTCGGTTGCCTGTGTTCGGACCTCGAGGACGTCATCGATCTGCGCCGGCTTGCGAAAATCCAGTGACATCGTTCGCACGACGAACGCGCCTGGCGGCTGCCCCTCGCTGCCATCCAGCAAGCCGCGATGACTGTTGCCCAGCAGCCTCAGATAATCCGAACGGCCACGCTCGCACCAGCGGACATAGGCACCATGGTACACAACGCCCGAAAAGTCCGTGTCTTCGAAGTAAACACGAACGGGTAGAACGTGGCAGACTTGGCCATCATCGTGATCCAGTCGGCCAGCAAGATCCGGCCACTTCGCCTCTGCTTCTGCGCGCATTGCCATCTTTCGCTTGGTCGGTTGCAACTTACCAGCGCATTGCCGAGGCCGGTGGCGCGATGGCCTCAAACGTTGCGCCGGATACGTCAACCAGCTTTGTTGCTCGCGAGAGATACTCAGCCGGCGCAACCTCCGCAAATTTGCCCAATCGGTAAATGCAGCCATCACAGGCGAAGAGGAGATCGGGCCCGGCCCGCGCGTTCACCCACTCGACCCAGCGGGCGCCGGCATCGCGCAAAGCCAAGGCCACCTCCCGCGCAAGCCGGGAATCTCCAAGCCACGGCCGATAGGCCATTGGATGCACAGCTCTTCGCGAAAATTCGTCTGAACGCCATGACTTGACGTACAACTGACGTGTCGGCGTCACGTTAAAATGGGGTGTGAGATCGTCCTCCGAAAGCTGGAGCAAGATACTCCCATCCGGCAGAAATCGGCCGCCTGCATCCCAGCCATCCCGCGCCGGCCAGACAGCCAAAGCGCTGAAGTACGGCGGAGTGCTGATGGCTGTCCACGTCGTTTCGATTGGTCGGACAGGGCGCCGTCTGCGCGCCACAGGTTGTCCGGACGCTTCGCGCAGATACCTCGGGATGCGTCGGTTTCGGCGCGTCTTGACGGGGCGAGTCGGTGTGTCAAGCGGTTCAAACTGCGGTGGTGCCGCTTGCTCGCCCTTCGCTAACACGCGGGTCGCTCGCCGATGCTGTTGCGCCCAATAGAGAAGCTTCGATCCGTCGTGTGACAGGTCCGTAATTTGAATCTCGCCGACCATCCATTGGCCGTGAACGAACCGGTCCGTCGCAAGGTCCCACGTGAGCAGCTGGTAAAACCGCTTCGGGCCGCGCCGCAGAATGACAGCCGTTCGGCCGTCCGCAGCAAAGAGCGCGTCAAGGCGGGTCCGGTATGGTGTTCCGGACGTCCGGTCAGGCGCTGTCGCTTTGCTTTCGCTTTGGCTCGCCATGAAGGTCAATCACCACAATCTCAGGCGGACGTCCAAAACGTACCGGCAGGCCGCTGCACCCCAGGCCGCCCGACACCACGAGGTGCCGCGATCCGCTACTGCCATCGTTTTGCGTTGTCGACTGTGCCGGCTCGATAACATGGCCATAGGCATAACGCGTCCCGAACCGCGATGGAACCACCGGCGCCCAGCCCATGAATTGCACCTGGCCACCGTGCGTATGCCCCGCAACGGTCAACGCGACGCGGTCTGGCACCTCCGGAAAGACGTCCGGCTCATGCACCATCAGGATTGCCGGCGCATCATCGGTGATTTTTGCCAGCGTGCCGGACAGGTCGTCGACACCGATGAAATCGAAACGACCCTGTTTCGGGTTGCCATGCTCATCGAGATAGAACGCCCACTGGTCGCCAAGGCCCAGCAACCAGAACGGCTGCCCGTTATGAACCAACCGGACGGCATCGTTTTCCAATGTTGGGATGCCGACAGCATCCAACGCTTGCCCGACGGGAGTTGGCCCCTTGCGGGTGAATTGCAGCTTACGGTCTTCCCACCAGTCGTGATTGCCGAGGATCGCATGGATACCGAGCGGTGCTTGCAGCCGCGCGAGTTCCCGCGCCCAAGCCGACTTCGGGTATCGCCGCGACAAGCGGTGCGCCGCTTCGAAATCTCCCAGCAACAAGACGATATCCGGCGCTTCGGCATTCGTCCGCTCGACCATACCGCGGAGGCGATCCAGCGTGACGACAGGAAATCCGATATGGAGATCCGCCAAAATGGCCACGCGAAGTTTGAGGTCGCGCGGCCAATTTGACGGCGAAATGCGATAGCGCTGAACGGTCAACCATGCCGGCTCGACGGCAAATGCGTAGCCGCCTAGACCCGTACCCGCCGTGACCGCAACCGCGGCCGACTGTAGGACGCGCCTTCGCGTGATCACCGGCACTCTCCAAAACCTGAACGTCTCATGCAATCCGTGGCGATGCCGGATAACTTTGGCACCGTTAAGTCTATACGCGGTCGATTGAAACGGATCGTTAAGTCAGTTGCTCCGAGCCGTTGGATGTCGATGATGGTTCATCACCGGTAAACAGCGTGGCCTGATCAGGGATCGCCTTCGGCCCGCCACTTAAACCAAGATGCCGATAGGACTTAAGCGTAAGTATCCGTCCACGCGGCGTGCGCCCGACAAACCCCTGCTGAATGAGATACGGCTCAACAATCTCCTCAAGCGCATCCCGCGGTTCCGAAAGTGCTGCGGAGATTGTCTCAATGCCCACCGGGCCGCCGTCATAATCACGCGCAATGCAATTCAAATAGCGATGGTCGAGCGCGTCCAGGCCAGCCGAGTCGACCTCCAGCATTCGAAGCGCGCGGTCGGCCGTTTCCGCTGTAATCGCGTCCGAGTTGGCCACCGCGGCAAAGTCCCGGACGCGCCGCAGCAGTCGGCCGGCGACGCGCGGTGTTCCTCGCGCACGTTGGGCGATTTCTCTCGCCCCATCAGGTTGCATCGGCGCCGCAAGGACGCGTGCCCCGCGCTCCACGACCTGCTGCAATTCATCAACGCTGTAGAAATTCAGGCGAATGGGAATGCCGAACCGATCGCGCAGCGGTGTGGTGAGCAGGCCCGCCCGCGTGGTGGCTGCGACCAGCGTAAACTTGGCGAGATCGATTTTCACCGAGCGTGCCGCAGGCCCTTCCCCAATAATCAGATCAAGCTGATAATCCTCCATCGCGGGATAAAGGATCTCTTCAACTGCTGGATTCAGACG
>JBCDAH010000053.1:0-31045 GCA_039186015.1 Pseudomonadota bacterium | reverse complement strand
TTGCAGTCGAAGACACGCGTCACGTGCCCGCAAGATTGCGCGTTGAGCGCAGATGTCAATTCACGGGAGAATGAGAACTGAACGCCGGTGCAACTGCAACTAAATTGTTGACCTAAAGCGTTTTCCACAAAACGATCATAATTGCCTGTGTTGACGACAAAAATTCTCCGGAGCTGCAATTCGATCCGGGTGGCGCTGCCAAAGATTGCGCGTTACGTCAGTCACGACAAAATAGCTCATGATGCGCCACAGCAACAACTTTGCGGCGACCAGATCGCAATTGTCTGATGTCGTGGGCCGACTCAGTTGCCGCGAGACGGTTGCGGCAAAAGCGTGGCACCACGAACAGTCATGAACGGGTTCAAAGGCGATAACGAATTTGGTCGGTCCAGAAACGCTCCATACGCATCAGCGCTCGGTTCAACGATTTGAACTCATCGTAGGAGATCTGAGCGACGGCCTCGATGGAACCAAGCTGGCGCTCGTACAACCGATCGACCACCTCACATGCCTCCAGGCCTTTGTCCGTGAGGCTTACCCGTACCGAGCGGCGATCCGTTTCCGACTTCTTGTAGTGCAGGTAGCCCATGTCGACGAGCTTCTTGAGGTTATAGGACACGTTCGAGCCCAGATAGTAGCCGCGCGTCTTCAACTCACCTGCCGTCAGCTCACTTTCGCCGATGTTGTAGAGGAGTAGCGCTTGCACGCTATTGAGGTCAGTGCCTCCTAGTCGGTCGAATTCATCCTTAATCACATCAAGCAAAAGTCGGTGAAGACGCTCAAAGAGGCGCAATGACTGTTGATACTCACTCCGAAATGAGGATTCTTCGTCCTCTATGCTTGGCTGTGCGAGTTCTAACGCTACTCTCATCTTCGCACCTCAACGCAACTTGTTATTGGCTCCCCAAGAGATCAGCGCGCTGACCTCTGACTGCGATGAGACTACGAAACTTGCGTTAAATGTTACCTTAATAGATATACCTAAACTTTTCATAACGCCGGGCTCAATTAAAGAAAAACCGGCTCGCCAAACTATATGTATTTCAAAATATCCTATATTGATTTAATTTGGCACAGTTGTTTGTTGTTTATGGATTGCATAAAGCCGCTGTGAATAAGCTACGCACGCGCTGCTTGCATCTCTGTGCGTGTTGCCAGCTCAAGCGTATCGTAAGTGCCCGGGGCGAAATAGCGCGCAACCATATCGTCGGTCACGCTTTCGAGCCCCGCTGGCTGCCAGCTTGGCGAGCGGTCCTTGTCAATCAAGGCCGCACGGACACCCTCGTAAAAGTCCGATCCGTCCAGAAACGCGCACGCCAGGCCGTAATCAGCGATTAGCATTTCGCGCTGATCGTAACGGCGCGCAGCCCGCAAGTGCCGTAATGTGACGGCAAGCGACAACGGCGCGCATTCCCGCAGGCGCGATAAAGTCTTGGCAGCAAACGCTCCCGTCTCGGTTGAAAGCTGCGCAGCGACCTCAAGTCGGGCGGCAATGTCCATGATCGACGGGCCAGCAAACCACTCAGCAATATCAGGCCCATACGCCAGCACTGAGGTTTCGCCGGGATCCTCGTGTAAAGGGTCCAATAGATCATCTACGGGATCCGCATCTGAAATGGCCCCGGTGATCGCTTCGAACTGCACCGCCGGAATGCAGTGCGTTACCAGCCCGAGCGCAAACGCATCAGCGCGGCTGATGCTGGTTCCCGTCAAACCTAGATAGGTCCCAATTTCGTGCGGCATGCGCGCAAGATGGTGGCACACGCCAACATCCGGAAAAAGACCAATGGCCGTTTCGGGCATTGCGAATTGATAGCCCTCGCCGGCGACGCGATGGGTGCTGTAGAGTGTTAACCCGACACCAGATCCCATGACAGCCCCGTTAATCAGCGATACCGTCGGTTTCGAAAAGCACTCAAGGCGCCAGTTGAGCCGGTATTCATCCGCGAATGAGGCACGGGCCGCGGCGATGTCCTGGCGACCCAACGCAACCAACTGGCGCACGTCACCGCCAGCACAGAATGCGTGACTCCCTTCCGACCGTATCACCATGCCGTAGATCATCGGATCACGGGAAAAGTCCGGCATTGCAGCGGCCAGGTCCCGACGCATCTCATCGGTCAACGCATGCAGCGCCTTGGGACGGTTGAGGGTCACAACCGCCGCGGCCCCCTGTTTGACGATGTCAATATCGCTCATGTTCTGAGCCACACCCCCAGGGCTTCCGACCATGAAATCAGTCTTTCCCACAGATGTATAGGTTGCCCGCTCCATGCCACGATGGTTTGCGAATCAAACCGTGATGTCTCACCAATGTGTACAGTCTCGCGGACAGCTCACCTGAATGACTTCGAGCTGTCGAACTCGATGTGTTGTCGGACCGGTCTTAACCGAATGATCACCCGATTGACAAAGCTATTGGCGCATACGGCCGTGTCTCCGCTTGGCGTTGGATGCCTCACAATCGTGTTCGCCGGCTTTGGCGGTACATCCGCCAGCATGGCTCAGACGTCGCCGAACATACCTGGCGCGGAGTACGTATTCACAATCGGTGGTAAATTGAAGCGCATTGGGCGCCCCTCGCGGACGCGCAACACGCAACCAAAGCCGGCCCCTGTAGAGTCCGCCACACCGCCGATCCCGATCCGCAGATCCGTCGCGATACGGCTGCCGGATGACGGCACCCCGCTACCGCTGCGCAAGCCGCCAGCGGCAAAGTCTGCTTCGGGTGCGAAGTCAACTGCGGCCAACACGTCTCTACCGAGCAAAGACTCACCAAGTGCCGCGGGCCAACCTGAGACGGCGCCTGTCAAAGATGTCTGGTCGCCGAAAGCCATTGCAACCGCAAATGCGCGATGCGACCGCATTCTGCGCGAGGTCAATGCGATCGCCAAGCGTTTGCCGCCGGTCAAGCGCGGGCCATGCGGCGATCCGGCGCCCGTGCTTCTCTCCGGGCTGGCTGGTCCCATGCCGGTGACGTTCTCGCCGCCAGCCCGTGTCAACTGCGCGCTCGTCGGAGCCCTAAGTCGCTGGCTCGATACCGGATTGCAGCCTTCAGCCAAACGCTATCTCGGGGCACGAATCACGCAGGTTAGCGTTATGAGCGGTTATTCGTGCCGGAATACTTATGGCCGCAAAGACACAAAGCTGAGCCAACATGCGCTGGCCAATGCCCTCGATATTGGCGGATTCGTCACAAGCGACGGCCGCCGGACACGGCTTCTGAAGCATTGGGGCCTGACCCGTCGCGACATCGCAGCCCGTGCGAAGGCTCTTGCCGAGCGTGGTGAGGCGCGCCTCGCAAAAGCCCGAGCCGAACGGGCCGCCGAGGCCGAACGTGAAGCCCGCATCGCAAACGAACGTTCCGAACGCAAGCGGAAGGCGGCGGGCAAGGCGGCTAAAGCCGCGCCACGCGCCAAAGTTGCAGAACCATCCACTCGTCGAGGTCGTGCGGTTGAAAACCAGCGTGTCGCAGATCTGGCGGCTTCGATGCGGACGGATACCCCGCAAAACGCAGAACCGAAGCGAGAGCGGAAGTCGGAGCGCCAGGGCCTGCCCGCATTGCCGAAACAGAAGCCGCAGCGTCTTGGCGGGCCGAAGCCAAGGCCTTTGTCTGCCAGGCCGAGTCGGACCACGAAAAAACCGTCGAAGACGCCTTCGAAAAAGGCGCCGCGTCAAGCGGCGTTACCACGAGGCAAGACTGGCGCTCAGCCATCTGAGTTCGACCCCAAACGTATGCGTTTTCTTCGAGACGCCCAGCGCACGGCCTGCAAAATCTTCGGGACGGTCCTGGGCCCAGAGGCGAACGAAGCGCATCGCAACCATTTCCATGTGGACCTTGCGCCTCGGCGTTATGGCAACTACTGCAGGTAGTCGCTCCGGCTACTGGGCTTGATGGCGTTGAGATCTGATCTGGAACGCGTCAAACTCGATGAGAGTGAACGTCGTGGACGCCGAGCTGGCGCCCCAAGTCAAAAGCTTGCAATGCGCTTTCACTGGAAACGTTAGGAATGAGTGCCATGAAAGACGCCGAACAAACCCTTGCCACGGATCGGGCTGTGTCCAGCCGAGACGGAGGCGTTGCTTGTTTTCCGCGTACGCGACTACGTCGTAACCGCAAAAGCGTGTGGTCACGAGACTTGGTTGCCGAGCACTCACTGACGAGTGCAGACTTGATCTGGCCACTGTTCGTTATTGCTGGCTCCAACGTTGCCGAGCCCATCCCATCGATGCCTGGTGTCGAACGCCTGTCAGTGGACCGCATTGCAGCCGCGGCAGAACAGGCCTTGGCGCTCGGAATTCCTGCGATTGCCGTCTTCCCGTACACACCCAGCGCACTGCGGAACGAAGAAGCAACCGAGGCGCTGAACCCGGATAACCTGGTGTGCCAGGCCGTCAGAGCCGTACGCGGAGCCGGTCTCAACATTGGCATTATTTGTGATGCCGCCCTCGATCCATACACGAGCCACGGCCATGATGGCTTCGTGCGAGATGGCAGAATCGTGAATGACGAAACGGTTGCAGCGCTGGTGAAGCAGTCCTTGATACAGGTCGAAGCCGGCTGCGATATCATTGCGCCATCAGACATGATGGACGGACGAGTTGGCGCTATTCGGGACGCGCTGGAGCACGCGGGGCACGTCGACGTTCAAATCATGTCTTATGCTGCGAAGTATGCATCGAGTTTTTATGGACCATTCCGAGATGCGATCGGATCAACCGGTGCACTAAAGGGTGATAAGCGCACCTATCAGATGGATCCGCGCAATTCCGACGAAGCGCTTCGAGAGGTTTCGTTCGATGTTGCAGAGGGTGCGGACATGGTCATGGTCAAACCCGGAATGCCGTACCTCGATATCATATCGCGCGTTCGAACCAGCTTGGGTGTGCCGACCTTTGCGTATCAAGTCTCCGGCGAGTACGCGATGTTGGCCGCTGCCGGACAGAATGGCTGGCTTGACTACGACCGCGTTGTCTTGGAGAGCTTGCTCGCATTCAAACGCGCCGGTGCGTCCGGCGTCCTCACATATTCCGCCCCGCATGCCGCGCGCCTTCTTCAGGGGGCGCCATAAATAATCAAATCCATGCTGCCTGTTGACGACGCGTATCAGTTGTAACGACTTATCGGACGGTATCCAGTGCCGCTCATATCATCTTGTGCACGTTCCCTGCGTATTCTTTGCCATGCTCACCGCTGGTGTCGCGCCACCCAACCTGTGGAGGCGACGTCATGACCGAGCAACATAAGAACTTTCCAGAATTCTATGTCACAGCTGCTCAGTCGTGTCCGTACCTGCCGGGCCGACGAGAGAGAAAGCTGTTCACGCACCTCACCCATGAAAAGCCGCCGGCGCTGATCGACACCTTGCTGAAAGGTGGTTTCCGGCGCAGCCAGAACATTGCGTACATGCCTTATTGCGACGGCTGTCAGGCCTGCATCTCAGTACGGGTCGTCGTGGACCAGTTCGAAACAAGCCGGAGTTTCCGACGGATCCAGGCTCGGAATGCGGATGTCGTGACGCGCCGCCTGCCGGCCCAGCCAACGGCCGAGCAGTATGCGCTTTTTCGCAGCTACATCGACGCACGCCATGGGGATGGCGGCATGGCGGACATGTCGGTGCTGGACTTCGCCATGATGGTGGAAGACTCGATCATTGACACACACCTTGTCGAGTATCGGTTGCGCGATCCAGACAGCGACGACGCATCATCATCTTCGGACGGGCGCCTGGTTGGCGTCGCGTTGTGCGACCGGCTATCTGACGGCATATCCATGGTCTATAGCTTTTACGACCCAGATCTTGAGAGCCGCAGTCTCGGTACGTTCATGATACTCGAGCATCTCGCCGCAACCCGGGCGCAAGGTCTGCCCTATCTCTATCTGGGGTATTGGATCGATGGGTCGCGCAAGATGAGCTACAAGACCCGTTTTCGCCCACAGGAACATCTCGGACCGAATGGATGGGAGCGCGTCAGCACACCGGAATCGGAGTAGATTGGCGCTATCGCACTTGTCGCAATGGTCATCGCTACAAACGGTGCATTGGGGGGCGACATGGTTCCCGATCTGCCAAAAGTGGAAACTGTCATCCTTGAGATGACGAACGCATTTCGCCGCAACAATAACGTCGGCGAACTCCGGCGCGAGCCGCTCCTGGACGCCGCGGCCCGCGCGTTTGCGCGCTATCTCGCCCGTTCCGGCAAATTCTCGCATACAGCGGACGGGCGCCAGCCCGCAGATCGCGTCTCCAGAGCAGGCTATAAGTTCTGCCAAGTCGCCGAGAATCTTGCCCTGCATCGCGATAGCCGCGGCTTTACCGCGAAAAAGCTGGCAGGCGCCGCGGTTCGAGGCTGGCAGGGCTCGCCCGGGCACCGGAAGAACATGCTCGCGCCGCATGTCGTCGAGATAGGCATCGGGGTCGCCAAAGCGCCGACAATCAACAAGTACATCTCAGTACAATTGTTCGGTCGGCCGGACGCCCTGCGCTACGAATTCAAAATCCGCAATACGACGCGCGTGTCTGTGACGTACAAGTTCAATACCTCGTCATACACAGTGCCCGGCCGCACTGAGATTACGCACCGCGTCTGTCTCCCAGGGCAATTGGCGTTCGAAAGCGATCGCCGGGCTGCACCGAACAAGCGTGTGGTCGGCTCGCGCTTCCTGACGCGGTCCAATGACCGGTTCCGTCTGCGCCGAGGAGCAAGTGGTCGCATTGTTATCGACCACCTTCCGGAGACAGGCACACCATCACGCGCCGGTCGTTGATACCATAAGAGATGTTGGGTGCGCGGCAGTTGTGGCGATACTCGGGGAGCCTCGCCCGTCACATGCGGCTCCCCGCCCCCTTTTCCGGCGGCCAAGCCAGCCAACTGGAACATCCCAATCAGGGCGAAAGCATAACCGGCGCAGCCGGCTCGTCAGGATCGAGCTCGCCACGATAGTCCGCGGATCCATCGCGGCCGTAAATGTCAGGACGAAACTCGACCGTACCATCCCGCTCCGCCCACGCCGTTATGTACGTGAAGTAAACGGGGATTGGCCGTGTCAGTTTGAAATCGGCGGCCTGACCGGCGGCCAAGATGCTTTCGATATGATCATCTGGCGCATCCCAACCCGGCTCGTACTTCGCGATCCAGGCGACAAGGCGCATAACGTCCTGCACACGCACGCAACCTGCGCTGAACGCACGCCCGCGGGCACCGAACAATTGCTTCATCGGCGTATCGTGCAGATAGACGATGTCCGGGTTCGGCATGTTGATCCGCACAAGACCTAGCGCATTCCAAGGTCCGGGATCCTGCTTGAATTTGATCTTCCGCGCGTCTGCCGTCGCCCAGTCCACCGTATCCGGGTCAATCTCCGGGCCATTGTAGTGACCCTTGACCACCTTGATGTGGTTTTCCTCCAAATACTCCGGCTCTTTGATCAGTCGCGGAAACAAGTCCTTGCGCGCCACACTCATGGGTACACGCCAGAACGGAAAAAAATTCAAACCGCGGATCTCAGCCTGGATCTCAGGCGTCTGGCGATCCGGCTTGCCGACGATGACCCGGTGCCGGTGTGCGACTTCATACTTCTCCACGGCCTCCAGCTGGAAGCCCGCGGCATTGACCAGCACATACCGGTCTTCAACACGGTTCCGCATCAACGCTTCGACACGTCGCCGGTTGAGCATCAGCTGTTGGGCGCGTTGTGCGGCGGAGACGTTCAGCTGCGCGAGCGTGGCCCGGTTGATCATGCCGGTGACGCGGAGGCCATGGCTGCGCTGAAATTTTTTGACGGCCGCGTTCAACCAATCATCGTACTCGTGGTCCGATGAGAAGTGCCGATACGCACGTTCCGAGAGTTCACCGCCGAGATACAGGCGCCGCCGGAGAAGCGGCACGCGCTCGTCGTAATCGCCGACCCGCAGCAGCTTGCCCTTTGCGATGCGCGGCCAGTCGCGCTTGCGTGCGATTGCCTCGTAACGACGGATGGCCTGATCGTAAGCGTCCAGCATCACATCGCTGCGAAACGGCGTCTTGCCACGCCGCAAGTCGTCGACACTCTCGAGGCGCTGGGGCCTGTCCGACCGAGACGCGCGTCGTTGTGGACGACCGCTGTCGAGCACCTCTTCCCACCATTGGCGACCGCCGGCCAAAGCCGGGGCAGCTGCCACGACGGATGCACCGCTTGCCAATGCGCGTAACGCATGCCGCCGGCCCGCGTTGAAGTTCGGTTGCTCATTGACGCGATACGAACGCAACTTTTTGTCGCGAGTTGTCACGTGTCGCTCCAACCTTGGTTGCTTCAGCTATGTCTGCTGGTGGTGGACCACCGATCCTGAACTTCAAGTCACTGTTTCATGTGGCCAAACCTTGACTAGAGTGCCACGTTTTTCGCGCCGAGGCGAAATCACGCCTGCGAGAGCTTGGGTTTCGTCAAGACGCGTGTCACATCTGCAAACCAACTGGCCGCCACCCGATGCAGATTACTTAATCTTACAGATCACGTCGTCGTACAGATCACACAAGTGGCAATTCAACGCGAGACCCATCATGCCCGAAGGCGCTGTAACTTGGACTACGGACTTACGTGGCATCGCCACGGTCACTTTCAACCGGCCAGAGCGCAACAATGCGTATAATGATGCTGTTGTTGACGGTTTGCATAACGCGCTCGATGATCTGGGTTCGGCTCCAACACTCCGCGCGGTCGTCTTGACTGGCAACGGGCGCCATTTCCAGGCCGGAGCTGATCTGTCGTGGCTCGAATCCGTGCGCGCGCAGGATCGCGACGCAAACATTGATGCCTCCCGCGCAACCGCTGAAGCCGTTAATCGTCTGAACAGGTTGCCGATACCAACAATTGCTGCTGTTCAAGGTGCGTGTATTGGCGGCGGGACTGGTGTGATCTCAGCCTGCGATATTGTCGTTGCGACCAATACTGCGACATTTGCCATATCCGAAGTGCGTTGGGGGCTCACCGCAGCCATCATCGTCCCGCAATTGGTCGATGCGATCGGTGTCAGGCAATTGCGGCGGTATGCGCTGACCGGGGAGCGGTTCGACGCGGACGAGGCGAGCCGCATCGGGCTCGTTCATGAGGTCGTTGGCGCCGAAGATTTAACAAAGCGGGTCGCGGAACTCATCGACCTTCTGTTGGCGAATGGTCCCCACGCGATTGCCGAGACGAAATCTCACATTTTCGATTGCGCGGCGGGACAGTTGTCAGAGTCCGCACTTACGGAACTCGTTGTGAAGCACGCTGCCAAGCGGCAGTCCGAGGAAGCCGGAGAGGGGTTGGCGTCGTTTCATGACAAGCGTCCGGCCCCCTGGTCGCTGAAACCGGACGCTGTGAGCTAAGGGCCACCCAGATGGAACCTGCCTTAATATGCGTCGCCGGGATAAAGAAGACGCGGCGCGCGCGAGACCGTGCGGCGCACCCGAACGCGACGGTTGGATCGGCGCGGCACTGACGAGACGCGGCGCACCGTTCTGTCGCGACGGGTGTTGCGGCGCGGTGTTGTCCGCTTCACGTAGCGTTTGCGCGCCTTCTGCACTGGCGTCGTGCCGACAACGACAAATCTCGTCCGTGCGTAACCGTGGCGATGCACAAGTTGGTAGAGCCGGCGTGCGTTCGGCGTCCGCAAGCGTATGCAGCCATGCGATGCCGGTCGCCCGAGGCGACTGACGGACGCCGTGCCGTGGGTTGCAATCCCGCCGTTGAAGAAAACGGCGTAAGGCATCGGCGCACCATGGTACTTGCGCGAGTACCACATTTTTGACGCCCACTTCGGACGGAACCGTCCGCGCGGCGTGATGTAGCCGGCCCGCCCGGATGAGATCTTCCAAGTGTAAAGCGTTTTGCCGTGCTCTCTGACAGCCATCCGTTGTGTTGAGAGATTGATCCGCACCTCAAGCGTCGAACTTGGCGCAACCTTCCGCTTCACCACCTTCGCAGGCTTTGACGCCTTGGCGGGCGTCGAAGACTGAACGGCCGACTTTGCCGGCTCGAGCGACGCAACTTCGGTCGGCTTGGCCGTCGTCGTCTCGGCTGCTTGCGCCCCGGCAACTGCCCCCAAAAGGATTGCGAATGTCGCACACCCGACTTTCGAAACGCTACGCATACCTATTCCCGCTGCCACACACGCCCACAATCACACGCTGAATATACGCGAAAGGGCCTTCGTTTCTGTGAAGCAAACCGATCGACATTCCGGCGCTCTCATCATCAAAATCGAAAGACTTTGATGCTACGTGGTCCATGCGCCATGCACGCATGGCATGCGCCTTGTAACGTCCGCGCAACGTAATGGCGACGCCGCACAACCACGCGTCTTGGCTCAATACCCGATCGCGATGCGTGTTCGCCGTGGTCCGAAACGCCGAACAAGGTTGTAGAGGCGACATGCGTTGCGCGTCCGCAGGCGCAGGCAACCATGTGAGGCCGGCCGGCCGAGCCGTCTGACCGCTTTCGTCCCATGGATCGCGTAGCCACCGCGGAAGAAGATGGAGCACGGCATTGGCGAGAAGTGATACTTTCTCGAGTAATGCATCCGGACCAACCGCTTTGGTCGATACACACCGTGCGGGGTTCGATAGCCGCGGCGTCCAGACGAAATACGCCATACGTGACGCAAGCGTCCGTTGACGTAGACCTCCATCGTCTGAGTTGCGATCGACACGTCCACGCTGACACCCGCCTGGGCCGCGCCATGCCCAGTCATCAACGCCAACACCAACGCAAGAACGATCTGTCTCATCGCACCGACCCCAACGCGATTGTGAAACTTATCAATCGAGTGTACACGCCCATGCGCGTGGCAGCGAGCGATGTCGTTTCAATTGGTGTAGAGGTCGATGGGAGTGCTGTCGGCGCGCCACGCACCCATGTCGCGCGTTAACCTTGGCTCTTGATGGTTGCGTACGCTGAAAGTGCACGATCCCGCGTGTGTTTGTGGTCGACAATCGGCCTCGGATAGGTTTCTCCGAGACGAACATCTGCACTCTGAAGGGCTGCTTTGGGGGCCTCCCACGGCGCATGAATGTGGCGCGAGTCCAACTTTGCCAGTTCCGGCACCCAACGGCGCACATAGTTTCCGTCCGGATCGTAAGTCTGCCCTTGTTTCACGGGATTGAAGATCCGGAAATAAGGTGCTGCGTCAGCGCCTGAGCCCGCGACCCATTGCCAACTCGCCGCGTTCGACGCCAGATCCGCATCCACAAGGCAGTCCCAAAACCACGCCTCTCCCGCCTGCCAGGGAAGCAAAAGGTTTTTGGTGAGAAACGACGCCACGATCATGCGAACGCGGTTATGCATCCACCCCGTCTCCCACAGTTCGCGCATACCGGCATCCACAATCGGATACCCGGTCGCGCCACGTTGCCAGGCACGCAGCGCGACGTCGTCGTCACGCCATGGGAACGCAGCAAACTGATCTCGGAACGGCGCCTCAGGCAAGTCCGGCCAGTGAAACAGCAGATGATATGAGAACTCGCGCCAAACCACTTCTTTCAAGAACGTCTCAACACCGACATTCGGCAGGCCTGCCGAGGCCACGCTGGCCGCCGCCCAGCATTCCGCTGGGCTGATTTCGCCGAAGTGCAAGTGTGGCGAGAGGCGCGATGTTCCCGAGATATCCGGCCGGTCTCTGGCCTCATGATAGCCCGCGATCTTCTCGGCGACGAAGTTCTGGAGCGCAACGCGGGCACCGGCACGTCCGGGCTCCCAGATCGGCTCAAAGCCGCGGGCCCAGTTCGGGGTGGTGGGTCGGAGACCAAGATCGGCGACCTTCAGGCTCTTTATCTTGACGCGGCCCGGTCGTTTCAAATTGGTGATCGGGCCGACCGGCTGCCGCAATCGACGACCGGAAACAGACCGCCAGAACGGCGTATAGACTTTATAGGGATCGCCGGTCTTGGTCGTCACTTCCTCCGGTTCGAGCAGCAGGCGGCCGCCGAAGCGCTTAACAGCCAGCCCCATATCCTGCCCGCGTTGATCCAAACTGGTTTCGATTGTTCGCCACCACGGCTCATATCCGCGTGTGAAGTAGATTGAGTCCGCAGTGACCTCGTCGGCCACCGCCAATGCGGTTTCGACAATGTTTCCGTCCCGGATCACCAGACGATTTCCGAGGTCCTTCAGCTCGGTGTCCAGTTGCTGCAGCGCATGATGTAACCACCACCGGCTCGCGCCGCCGGGTGCCCAGTCCCCCGGCGACCGCGCATCGAAAACATAAAGTGGCACGACCGGCCGATTGGCTTTGACGGCCGCGGTTAGCGCCGGGTGGTCGCCAATCCGCAGGTCTCTGTAAAACAGAACGAGAATGGGTCGGTCGGACACTGGAAATCGCCCTCATCAGATCCATTGAGCGGTTAAGATCGCACGTTACGATGAAGATCGTAACGAGAGACGCGGGCACAGTAGATCAGATACGGCGTGGACCGGACGGAGGTGTGGGATGGTTCGAGCGAAACCTGAAATGCTCTAGTTTCCGAGGAACAACTCAAACAGCGATTTGGCGCGCCGACGCCGGCGACGGCCATACCGGCGGGGCGTGGACCGGCGTCTGTAGCTCTCGCTTCCCCGTGCCCAGGGTGCCCAGTCCGGCGTCCGGCCACTGCTTGGCCCACGGCGGCCGGTCCGGCGAGGGCCCGGCGTGGCTGCAACCACCGGTGGTCGCTGCACGAGCGAGATCCGGTCGACCAGCCCATCGGCAGCGGATACCGTGACAACTTCGCCCTTCAGTTCGACCTCGCCGGCGACATCACCAAGCTTGAGCGGAGCCATCGCCAAAAGCCGAATGCGTTTGACGTCGATAACGGCCGATGTCTGGACAGGTATCGCTGTTTCCTCACGCGTCGGGACCGTGCCCGTTGTGACCGTCAAGACTCCAACGCGACTGGCTCCGCCGTTCTTGACGGTCCAGGACACCACCTTGGGCACTTCACCGCCAATCGGCTCGACCGGCAGCTGCAACCTGCGGAACTTCTCATTCCGGGCGAAATAGCGCGCGCCATTCGAGACGATTTGCCAGCCATCCTTGCCGGCTCCGGCGACGACTTCGGCGGTGGTTGCAACGGGCTTGCCGAGCCGGCTGAGGCCGAGTTGCGCAGGTTTCAATTTCGGGTTCCGCTCCAGCGCCGCGCGATAGCTGGCAGCGGCCGCATCCACATTGCCGACGGCTTCCTCGATCTCGCCACGCGCCCACAAAACGATGGCATTTTCGCCGTCGATCTGTTCGGCAGCCTGGATCTCGCGCTGGCCCTGCTCCGGCTGGCCCATTTTTTTGAACAGCAACGCCCGATACGCATACGTTTCCGCAGCGCGCGGCGCGAGTTCCAGGGCCCGGTTGAGATCGGTCTGCGCCGCCTCCAGGTTGTTGCTGAGGATATGGGCATGCCCGCGACTGCGCCATGCGTCAGCGCGCTTTGGGTCGAGCGTCACTGCCGTCGAAAAATCCGTGATTGCCGCCTCGAAATTGGCGCCGCGCAGATAGGCTTCACCGCGCATCATGTGCGCACCAACGTCCTTCGGCTCGAATGCGATGGCACGACTCAGATCTTCCAGCACGGCGCTCGCATCGCCAAGTGCTGCCCGTGCACGCGCCCGGAGGCGATAGGCCATGGCACTGCGCGCATTGTAGGTCAGGGCGTGGTTGAGATCGCGCAGGGCAGCATTCGGGCGGTTGATCTCAAGAAAGACGCGCGCGCGTCGCACCAGCGGCTGCGATTTATCATCGATCAGACGCACCGCCTGGCGAAAATCCAGCAGCGCGCTGCCGAGACGTCCTGTCGCGATTTCGGCCAGAGCCCGGTTGGCATAGGCCGTGCCGTATCCAGGCGCGAGTTTGACCGCCCGATCGAGGTCTTTCAATGCCTCGGCATGAAGCCCGAGCGCCGTGAGGACAGCACCGCGATTGTTGTAAAGCGCCGGGTTCTCGGGAAACAGGCCAGCTGACGCGTTGAAATCCTCAAACGCCTTGTCGTAGGCCTGAAGCCGCGCATAAACCATCGCCCGATCGTTCAGAATGATGGCGCGCCGGTCATTGGCCATACCAGCTTCCGAAAGAACCTGGCTCAGCAGGCGGACGGCCTTACGCAATTCTCCTTTTGCGCGCGCTTCAGCTGCCTGACGCAGAATCTCATCTCGCGACAGGGATTGCGCGGCGGCCGCGTGTGGGCCTGTGAGGACCAAAACCGAGACCAGGCAAACGCAGACGATCGTGTGAGCCAGGGCATTGGCCAAAGTGTCGGAAAGACGCATTGAACGTACAGTCATCGTCGCGCCCTCCTGCCTGCTTAATCGCTTGGCTTAAATCGAAGCAATATGCTCGCGTCTAAAGTGCATCGCGCGCCTACGCAACATGCATCAAGCCGCAACGATGTCGGCAATTGCTTTGCCAAGATCCGTTGTTTTGGCTTTGCCACCCATATCTGGCGTCATTGCGATCTTCTCGGCGATGACGGTTTCGATCGCCGCGACAATCGCGTCACCGGCTTCGGTGTGACCGAGATGATCGAGCATCATCGCGGCCGACCAAATCTGGCCGATCGGATTGGCAATGCCCTGCCCTGCGATGTCAGGAGCTGAGCCATGGACCGGCTCGAACATGGACGGAAACTCCCGCTCCGGATTGATGTTTGCCCCCGGTGCTATGGCAATTGTTCCGGTTGTTGCCGGGCCCAGGTCCGAGAGAATGTCGCCGAACAGGTTCGAGGCGACGATCACGTCGAACCAATCGGGATTACGGACCAGTTGTGCCGTTAGAATATCAATGTGGAACTGCGCTGTCTCGATTTTCGGATACTCAGCAGACATTGCTTCGAACCGCTCATCCCAGTAGGGCATCGAGATCGAGATCCCGTTCGATTTGGTGGCTGATGTGACCGCTTTGCGCTTGCGCGTGCTCGCCAATTCAAATGCGTAGCGCATAATCCGATCGCAGCCCCGGCGCGAGAAAACGGCCTCTTGGATGGCGAACTCGTTCTCCGTGCCCTCGAACATGCGACCGCCGACGGACGAATACTCGCCTTCGTTGTTCTCGCGGACGATGAAATAGTCGATGTCCCCCGGCTTGCGCCCGGCCAACGGCGACGTCAGCCCCTCAAACAGACGAACCGGGCGCAAATTGACGTACTGCTGAAACTGACGACGGATCGGGATCAGCAGTCCCCAAAGCGAGACGTGGTCTGGAACGCCGGGATATCCGACAGCGCCGAGAAATATCCCGTCGCTATCACGGAGCTGATCGAGACCGTCATCGGGCATCATCTGCCCGGTCTTTTGAAAGCGCTCGCAGCTCCAGTCGTAATCGTCGAACTCAAATCCCAGATCGAACCGCTTGGCTGCGGCCTCAAGCACGCGCAAGCCCTCCGGCACAACCTCGTTTCCGATCCCATCACCCGGAATCACGGCAATGCGCATGGCGTTGCCCTGGACAGGTTTGCGCGTGGCCTTGCCCGATGTTTCCGCGCCCTGTTTCGCCTTGCTCTTGGACTTCCGAGCTTTGAATTTCTGTTTGTCTTTGGCCATAGCGATGCTGTTTCGAATAAAGCGACGATGCGGGCCTACTTAGCGATGCGGCTGCCCGGTAAATCAAGCGCAACCATGTGCATCTCGCCGATTGGCGTTGCCAATTGGCCGCGCGTCCCGGCTGGTCTTCAGGGCGCGTCTTGAGGACGCAACAGAGCTCGCAACGCGATTGGCAGCTGCTCAGGCAAATCCTCCGAGATCAGCCCCGGCCCGAAGCGGCTGGCGCAATCGCCGTGGAGCCACACGCCGGCTGCGGCCGCCTGCCAAGCCGGCATACCCTGCCCCATCAGCCCGCCCAGGATACCGGCCAACACATCTCCGGATCCAGCCGTTGCCAGATATGGCGGTGCATTTGCGTTAATCACCGCGCGACCATCCGGCGCGGCCACGACGGTATCCGGCCCCTTGAGCACAATAATGGCTCCGCTCATCGCAGCTGCCGCGCGTGCTCGCTCGAGCTTTGAGCCTGTCCCACCATCGAACACACGGCCGAATTCCCCGTCATGCGGCGTGAACACGACCGGCCGATCCGGCTTGGCTTTGATGAGCGCGAATATCTCGTCTTGCGCCTGTCCGATCGCGGTCAGGGCGTCGGCGTCGCAGACGACGGCAGCATCAGAGGCGAGAACTGTGGTGATTTGCGCGAGAACATCACCACCGCGCCCAAGTCCCGGACCGATGATCACGGCATTGAGGCGGCCGTCGGCGAGCAGCTTCTGCAGCGCGTCCGGTGTCTGCCCCTGTCGTAAAATCACAGCGTTAAGTTGCGCCGCATGCGCCTGAACTGACGATGGCGGTGCGGCAACCGTGACCAAGCCGGCACCGACGCGCAGGGCGCCGCGCGCGACCAGACGGGCCGCGCCAGACATTTCCAGCCCGCCGGACACAACCAGCGCGCTGCCCCGATCGTACTTGTGTGCCCGCGGTGAGGGCCGCGGAAACAGATCGCGCCAGAGTTCCGGATCGTTGGCAAAGGCCTGCGGGTCGATGTCCTGCAACACGCCGGATGGGATACCGACGTCTACACACACCACGTCTCCGCAGGCATCCGCACCTGGAAACAGCAGGTGGCCCGGCTTGCGCCGAAAGAAGGTCACGGTGCGGTTAGCCCACAGGCATTCGCCGGGAGCACCCGTGCCCGTTGCCAGGCTGCGCCCGGTGGAACCGTCAATGCCGCTCGGCACATCAACGGCTAAGACCGGAAGCTCGTCGGAGATGGTCGATAACGCGAGAAACAAGCGCCGCAGTTCCCCGTCGGGATCGTCTCCCCGCAACCCGGCACCAAACAAGGCGTCAATGACCAGGCCGTCGTTGGGCCCAAACGTCGACACATCGACAGAACCCGCCGGAATGCTGCCGCTGTGAGACGCTTGTGGCGCCTGTTGGATTAGCGGTTGAATGGGACCGTCCCAAAGCGCCGCCATCGCGGCCGCATCGCCTCTCAGCCGATCCCGATGACCATAGAGGCTGACAGCAACATCAAACCCCCGCGCCTTCAAGAGTCGCGCCGCAACGAAACCGTCACCGCCGTTGTTGCCCGGACCGCAAAGCACTTGGATTCGACGGCCTCGGCTCACCATGCGCGTCGCCTCATCGGCAACCGCGCGGCCGGCGTTCTCCATCAACGTCAGGCTCGGAATACCAGCAGCCACGGCAAGGCGATCCGCCTTGGCCATTTCTTCCGCCGTGAGGAGTTCGAAATCAGCCGGCATATCGTATTGTAGACTCGTCATGTTGCAACGTCGTCAGGCATTGGCGGTGCACTGAAGCCCAAGTCGGCCGCAGTCCAACTGCAAGCGCAGGAGCAAGTTGTAGAATTTTCGGGCAAATCGCCAATTTATTGGGCATATTGAAGCTCTCGTCGTGCTGCCTTTCTGGGCGATGAAGCTGTAACGCTCTGACTTTGTTAATGAAATCTTTCAGCACGCAACTGGCACGCAGCGTGCTTGGGGTGGCCGGGCGACGGTGATCAGAATTGGGCCAGGATCAGAACCTATGAAGAAGATTGAGGCGATCATCAAACCGTTCAAACTCGACGAAGTGAAGGAGGCACTTCAGGACATTGGCCTTCAGGGCATTACAGTGATCGAAGCCAAGGGCTTCGGACGCCAGAAGGGCCACACGGAGCTCTATCGCGGCGCAGAGTACGTGGTGGATTTCCTTCCGAAAGTTAAGCTGGAACTGATCCTCGCTGAGGAGATGCTTGACAAGGCCGTTGAGGCCATTCAGACGGCTGCCCGGACCGGGCGCATTGGCGATGGCAAGATTTTCGTCAGCGACGTCGAGCAAGCCGTTCGCATCCGTACCGGTGAGACCGGCAACGAAGCCATATGAACCGATAACCCGCCGGACATCGTTCGGCACCAGCTCTATCAAACCTGCTTCCAACTCACCGGAACGGTTCATCCAAGAGGAGAGACGATGACTACACCTGCGGACGTCCTCAATGCGATTAAGGAAAAGGACGTAAAGTTCGTCGATCTGCGCTTCACAGATACGCGCGGGAAAATGCAACACGTGACGGCGGAAGCGTCATGCATCGATGAGGGAGTATTCGCGGACGGCTACGCATTCGACGGCTCATCGATCGCCGGCTGGAAAGGCATCGAAGCCTCGGACATGATGTTGATCATGGATCCGTCATCCGCGCACATTGATCCATTCTTCGCCCAGACCACGATGGCGATTTTCTGCGATGTCATCGAACCATCTACCGGCGAGCCCTATGAGCGCGATCCGCGTTCTATCGCAAAACGCGCGGAAGCTTACGTCAAGTCGACCGGGATCGGTGATACGATCTTCTTCGGTCCGGAAGCCGAGTTCTTCCTGTTCGATGATGTCCGCTTCTGCGCTGATCCTTACCACACGGCCTTCCGCGTCGATTCCGCTGAGCTGCCCGCAAACTCCAACACGGAAATGGAGATGGGCAACCTCGGGCACCGCCCGCGGATGAAAGGTGGCTACTTCCCGGTGCCGCCGATCGACAGTGGACAAGACATTCGCTCGGAAATGCTGGCCGTGATGGCCGAAATGGGCGTTTCCGTCGAAAAGCACCACCACGAGGTCGGTTCCGCGCAGCACGAGCTTGGCATCAAGTTCCAAACGCTGACGGTCATGGCCGACCACCTGCAGATCTATAAGTATGCGATCCACAACGTCGCTCAGGCCTACGGCAAGACCGCAACGTTCATGCCGAAGCCGGTCTTCGGCGACAACGGTTCCGGCATGCACTGCCACCAGTCGATCTGGAGAACCGGCGAGCCGCTGTTTGCCGGTAACCAATACGCGGATCTGTCTGAGACGTGCCTGCACTACATCGGCGGCATCCTGAAGCATGCCAAGGCGATCAACGCATTCACGAACGCCTCGACGAACTCGTACAAGCGCTTGGTTCCGGGTTACGAGGCGCCGGTTCTGCTCGCATATTCGTCGCGCAACCGCTCCGCATCTTGCCGGATTCCATTCACCAACAGCCCGAAAGCGAAACGCGTTGAAGTTCGCTTCCCGGATCCGACTGCGAACCCGTATCTCGGCTTTGCGGCCATGCTGATGGCCGGCCTCGACGGCATTCAAAACCGGATCGATCCAGGCCCGGCCATGGACAAGAACCTGTATGATCTGCCGCCGGCAGAACTTGCTGAAATCCCGACGGTTTCGGCATCGCTGCGCGAAGCGCTGGATCATGCCGACAAGGATCGGGCGTTCCTGAAAATGGGCGGCGTCTTCACGGACGACATGATCGACGCATACATCG
Source organism: Pseudomonadota bacterium (assembly GCA_039186015.1). Lineage (GTDB taxonomy): Bacteria > Pseudomonadota > Alphaproteobacteria > Rhizobiales > Hyphomicrobiaceae > JBCBWG01. The sequence continues at coordinate 11,771 of JBCDAH010000053.1, read as the reverse complement.
AGTTGAAGATGGAAGAGGTCGAGCGGTTCGAGCAAACGCCGCACCCAGTCGAGTTCGATCTGTACTACTCCGTCTAAACCGCAATCCGGTTTTCGACATGGAACAGGCGGCTTCGGCCGCCTGTTTCTATTTGCGCAAGGCCGTTGCTGGCCAAATGCCGAATTGTGTCACGCCGTTTGCGACAGAGCGCTGATCGACCGCATGGCTCCTGATCACAGCGCGCCGTAGTGTTTCCGAATGACGGGGAAGGTAATCCGGCGAAGCACTGGTGTCGTGTGGCTTGTTGCGCTTTACGCGTTGGCCACGCTTGTCGCGCCGTGGCTTCATCGCTCGGCCGCAAACGCATCTCCGCCGGTCGACCTGTCGGCCTACGCGCTTCCAGACGGCACGCTGCCCGTCCTTTGTATTGGCGGAAACGCAGCCTCTGATACCCCGCATTTCGATACTGCGATTTGCGATGCGTGCTTACTATCCGCCGCACCCGGGCTTCCGGCATCCAATGCAGTCGCGATCGCCGCGCCCAGCGATGCCGGCCAACGGCTGAGCGCAACATCCCGAAGCCAGCTTGTGGCACGGCACTATCTTGGTTGCGCATGGCCGCGCGGCCCGCCCGCACGTGGCTGAAACTGACCATGCTTAACCCTTAGTCTTGAAACAGTTGCGCCGCCCTCATTGCACATACGTGTGCGTGAGCGCGCGACTCATCGACTGGAGACGTCCATGAGATCTCTCTCGACCCTTCTGCTCGGCTTGCTGGCGATTGCCGCACCGATTTCCGTTACACTTGCCAACGACATCAAACATGGTGCGCTTGTTCTGTCGCAGCCATGGACGCGCGCAACACCGCCCAGCTCCAAGGTGGCTGCGGGCTACATGCGCATCAAAAACACTGGGACCGAGGCGGACCGGCTCGTCTCCGCCACGTCCGAGATCGCCGGTGTTGTCGAGATCCATGAAATGAAAATGATCGACGGCGTCATGAAAATGCGCGCGCTGCCAAACGGCATCACGATTGCCCCCGGCGCCGAAGAAGAACTGAAGCCGGGCGGCAACCACATCATGTTCATGGCGCTCAAGGGACAGATTGCCAGAGGTGATACGGTTTCGGTGCGTCTGGTTTTTGAGAAGGCGGGAGCGGTTGCCGTCTCGTTCAAGGCCGCCAAGATCGGCGCCCAGGAACCGGGCCATCACGCCGGTCATCATGGCCACGACATGAAGAAAAAGTAGCAGCACTGCAGTCGGCAGACCGGCGTTAAGCGTTAGCCGGCCTGCCGACTTCGCGGTAGCAAAGGCAGCGGCGCCACAGCGATCAAGCCCTTGGGCAAACGGTCGATCCGGCAATCACTTTGACAACGCCGCCGAAATCGCGGCGATGGCATCGGCGGCCTTGCTGCCGTCAGGTCCGCCAGCCTGGGCCATGTCGGGACGACCACCGCCGCCCTTGCCGCCCAGAGCCTCTGAACCGGCACGAACCAGATCCACGGCACTGTACGTGTCCACAAGGTCTTTGGTGACGCCGACGGCCAGACCGGCTTTTCCGTCCTCCGTCACGCCGACGATGGCCACGATGCCCGAGCCGACTTGCGTTTTTCCGTCATCGACCAAGCCGCGCAGGTCTTTCGGGTTGAGACCCTGCACCGTCCGCGCAAGAAGCTTCACGCCCTTGATTTCCGAGATCGATGCGCCGGCGCCGGCACCGCTCTCTCCACCGCCGCCGCCCGCCAGAGCGAGCTGCTTTTTGACTTCGGAGAGCTGGCGCTCAAGCTGGCGCCGCTCGTCCAAAAGCGCGGCCACGCGCGGCACGACATCTTCCGACTTTGTCCGGAGAACGCCGGCCAACTCACGGATGCGCAAATCCTGCTCGGCCAGATAGTCGCGCGCGGCTTGAGACGCCAGAGCCTCGATCCGGCGCACACCGGCTGCAGACGCTGTTTCAGCGACGATGTGGACGAGGCCGATATCGCCGGTGCGCTGCACGTGGGTGCCACCGCAGAGTTCGATCGACCACGGCCGGTTCGGGTTGACGCTGGTATCCGGATCGCCCATCGCGACGACCCGCACCTCATCACCGTACTTCTCGCCGAACAACGCCATGGCGCCGGTTTCCATTGCGTCCTCAATGGCCATAAGTCGCGTCACGACCTCGCTATTCTGGTCGATTACGGCGTTCGCGCGTTTTTCGATCGCCTCCAGCTCATCCGGATCAATCGACTTTGGATGTGAGAAGTCGAAGCGTAGGCGCTCCGGCGAGACCAACGACCCCTTCTGCGCAACGTGATCGCCGAGAACTTGCCGCAAGGCCTCATGGATCAAGTGCGTTGCGGAGTGATTGGCCCGGATTGCCGTGCGGCGCTCATGATCGACCTCAAGACGAACGGCATCGCCCACCGACAGCTTGCCCTCTACGAGAGTTCCAAAGTGGACGAAGACGTCTCCAAGTTTTTTCTGCGTATCGGCGACTTCGAAACGGAACCCATCGCCCGCAATGATACCGTGGTCGCCGACCTGACCGCCGCTCTCCCCGTAGAACGGTGTTTGGTTGATAACGATCGCGGCCTCGCTGCCTGCGTCCACTGCGTTGACCTGCGCACCGTCGCGGATAATGGCCTGGACGACGCCCTCCGCATCCTCCGTTTCGTAGCCAAGAAACTCTGTCGGGCCGACGGCCTCGCGCAGCTCAAACCACACCGTTTCCGTGGCCGCTTCTCCGGACCCGCGCCACGCCTTGCGGGCCTCCTCGCGCTGTGTCTCCATCGCGGCTTCAAAACCGGCAACGTCAACGTCGATTTCGCGCCGTCGCAGAACGTCCTGAGTGAGATCCAACGGGAACCCGTAGGTATCGTAGAGTTTGAATGCCGTCGCGCCGCTGAATGTATCGCCTTTGGAGAGGTTCTCCGTCTCGCCTTCCAGAAGGTCGAGCCCGCGCTGCACGGTTTTCTTGAAGCGCGTTTCCTCGAGCTTGAGCGTTTCCTCGATCAGGGCTTGCGCACGCTTCAGCTCCGGAAAGGCATCGCCCATCTCACGCACGAGTGTGGGAACGAGGCGGTACATCAGCGGTTCTTCAAAGCCGAGCTGATGTGCGTAACGCATGGCCCGCCGCATGATCCGACGCAATACGTAGCCACGCCCTTCGTTCGATGGCAGAACGCCGTCCGCGATCAGGAACGTCGAAGAGCGCAGATGATCTGAGATGACCTTTTCCGGTGCCGTTGGCGCCTCTCCTTCGCGGCCGATATGCCCGGCCTGTCCGACGCCTTGATCGATCTGACGTTGTGAGAGCTTCGGCGCATAGTTTCTGATTGACCCGATCAGCGCGCCAAACAGATCCGTTTCGTAGTTATCGTGCGTGCCCTGCAGAACCGCGGCAATGCGCTCAAGTCCCATGCCCGTGTCGATTGATGGTTTCGGCAGCGAGACCCGTTCGTCCGCCGTGACCTGCTCGAACTGCATGAAAACCAGGTTCCAGATCTCGATGAACCGGTCACCATCCTCATCAGGCGAGCCTGGCGGCCCACCGGGAATATGATCTCCATGATCAAAAAAGATCTCCGAGCATGGGCCGCATGGACCTGTCTCGCCCATGGCCCAGAAGTTGTCGGACGTCGCAATCCTGATGATGCGATCTTCAGGGAGGCCGGCAATTTTCTTCCACAGATCAAAGGCTTGATCGTCTTCATGATAGACCGTGACAAGCAACCGCGAGGCATCGAGCCCGAGTTCCTTGGTCACCAGGTTCCAGGCCAACTCGATGGCGACATCCTTGAAATAATCGCCGAATGAGAAGTTCCCGAGCATCTCGAAGAACGTATGGTGACGCGCCGTATAGCCGACGTTGTCGAGATCGTTGTGTTTGCCGCCCGCACGTACGCATTTCTGCGATGTGACGGCCCGCTGATACGGACGATGTTCCTGCCCGGTGAAAACGTTTTTGAACTGCACCATCCCGGCGTTCGTGAACATCAACGTCGGATCGTTGCGTGGGACAAGCGGTGACGACGCGACGATCTCGTGACCATGCTGCTCAAAATAGCTCAAAAACGTCTTACGTATTTCGTTGACGCCGGTCATATCTGGTCACGCTCAATGATCTTGCTGCACCTCCCGTCCGCTGCGGATGCATACGGGAATGGGGCGTTTTAGGGCTGCGCCCGCGACCTGTCTAGATGAGCAAATGCACGCCCACTGAGTAGGCGTGCGCTCGCCGTGCTATGACAACGTCACGGGCGGCTTGCAATCGGATGATTTGCAATCCGAACGCATCGCTTTTCTGAAACTCCCAGAAACAGCTTTGTGCACATACGGCGCGCCCACAAAATCACGGAGATGGACGGCCGCGCCGGCATGTCACTTAAGGTTGCTCGCTTAAGGCTGCATCAAGCAAGGCTGCGCGCATGGGCCGGTAATGCAAAACAGCGGACGATCGTGCCGCTATGCCTTTTTACGCGGTGGCCGCTCTTCAACGATGACACCGTCTTCATCGATCGTAACGTCGTCATCGGGTTCCGGCTCGCCAAGCATGCCTTCCTCGATCAACCCGGATTTCTGACGAACCGACTGCTCAATCTTGCGCGCAATCGACGGATTTTCGCGCAGGAAAGACTTCGCATTTTCGCGACCCTGGCCAATCTTATTCCCGTCATACGCGAACCAAGCGCCCGACTTGTCGACCACACCAGCTTTGACACCCAAATCGACAATTTCGCCGACTTTCGAGATGCCCTCACCGTACATGATATCGAACTCGACCTGCTTGAACGGCGGCGCCACCTTGTTCTTGACGACTTTGACGCGCGTCTGGTTGCCGACAGGCTCGTCACGATCTTTGATTTGCCCGATCCGGCGAATGTCGAGACGAACAGACGAATAGAATTTCAGCGCATTGCCGCCCGTCGTCGTTTCCGGGTTCCCGAACATCACACCGATCTTCAGGCGAATCTGGTTGATGAAAATGACCATGCAGCCGGACTTCGAAATCGACGCGGTCAGTTTCCGCAAGGCCTGGCTCATCAGTCGCGCCTGCAATCCTGGCAGGCTGTCGCCCATTTCACCGTCGAGTTCAGCCTTCGGCGTCAGGGCGGCAACCGAATCGACCACCAGTACGTCGACTGCGCCGGAGCGCACCAACGTGTCTGCAATTTCCAGGGCCTGCTCGCCTGTATCAGGCTGGGAAATCAAAAGGTCTTCGACCTGCACACCAAGCTTACGCGCGTAGACCGGATCCAACGCGTGCTCGGCATCAACGAACCCGCAAATGCCGCCACGTTTCTGAGCCTCCGCAACAACGTGGAGCGCAAGCGTCGTCTTACCGGACGATTCCGGCCCGTAAATCTCGATAATCCGCCCCTTCGGCAGGCCACCGATACCAAGTGCGATGTCGAGCCCGAGCGACCCGGTTGGGATCGCCTCGACGTCGATCGAATGGTCATTGGCGCCAAGCTTCATGATCGAGCCCTTGCCGTGGGCCTTCTCGATCTGGGCAAGCGCAGCCTCAAGAGCTTTCTGCTTATCCACCTTGTTCCCCTCGATCACACGCAGCTGTGGTGTCGTCATTTGCGCCTCCGTCTGTCCTCGTCATTCGAGGTGAATCACAATGCCACCTCAAATGTACACTATTTGTTCTCGAGAACAAACCTCAAACGTATGCCGCCGCAGCTGCCTTAATATCCGTATACACTCTATACTTCAAGTTGTGTACGATACTTCAAGCTGTGCACATCATCGCGACTTACCGCACGAGTCGCGCGTGCTCTTGAGACACTGAAACCCAACGCAACGCAACGACGCAACGAACAGTGACCACGTCGTCGTAACACGCTACCCCCCGAACCGCTCTTTCACCGTCGCAGCGATCTTCGCCAGCGAATATGGTTTTGGCAGGAACGTGCTGTGAGGGTCCGATTCGAGTGACGATGAGAAGCCATCATCTGCGTAACCGGAGACAAACACAAACTTCAATTCCGGCCGCACTTTGCGCACCCGATCCAATAGGGCCGGCCCGTCAAGTTCCGGCATTTTCACATCGCTGACGATCAAATCGACCGCGTAGCCATTGTCCTCAAGAATCTCGAGCGCTTCCACCCCGTCGCAAGCGGATGCGACGTCGTAGCCCTGGCGCTTGAGCGCCTCGACGGCGAAACGCCGCACAGCGTCTTCGTCTTCCACGACAAGCACCCGGCCGGTCCCGGTCAGGTCGCCTTGAGGGCGCTCCTGCGCCGTATCGGTGTCGACATCACGCGTGTCGGCTTCGACGCGCGGCAGATAGATACGGAAAACCGTCCCCTCACCCGGCGTGATCTCCGGATACACGAAGCCGCCGGTTTGCTTGACGATGCCATAGACGGTCGACAGGCCAAGCCCGGTTCCTTTGCCAACTGCCTTGGTTGTGAAGAACGGCTCGAACACTTTGTCCAGCACATCCGATGACATGCCAACGCCGGTGTCCTCGACCTCGATCAGAACGTACGGGCCTTGCGTCATGCCCTGCTTCGCCAGACGCCGCGATTCACGCTCGGACACGTTCTTGGTCCGGATCGTCAACGTGCCGCCTTCCGCCATTGCATCGCGCGCGTTGACGGCGAGATTCATAATCACACGCGTTAGTTCACCCCGGTCTGCCTTCACAAACCACAAGTCGCGGCCGGAGTGGATCTTGAGTTCGATGTGCTCGCCAAGTGCGCGTTTGACCATCACGGAGACATCCGTGACCAGCTCCTGCAACTGCAGCACCTGGGGTTGCAACTGCTGTTGACGCGAGAAGGCAAGCAGGTTGTGCACCAGATCTGAAGCACGGTCCGCGCTTGAGCGGATTTCCTTGATGTTCTGGTAGGCCGGGTCGCCCGGCCGGTGCGTGCCCAACAGCAAATCAGCAAAGCCGATAATCGCTGTCATCACGTTATTGAAGTCGTGCGCAATCCCACCCGCAAGATTGCCGACAACCTCCATTTTTTGGCTTTGCGCAAACTTCATCTCCAGCGCCTTTTGCTCGGTCGCGTCAAGCACATAGACCACGGCTTGCGAACTCCGAGACAACGGCGCGAAGAACAGCCGGCGCGTATTCAATGCATCCTCGCCAATCGACACTTCCATCGGCGCGATGTTTGCTTTGCCTTGCAAGGCGTCTTCAAGGGCTTGTGAGACCGCATCACGCGCGCTCTGGTCGAGGCCGCGGCCTAGGACCGTGAGAGCATCGCGATTGCGATTCGTTGCCGGATCAAAGAGAAGTCGCGAAAATGCAGCGTTGGAACTGTGGACCATGCGATCCGCCGAGATGACGCCGATCCCGAACGGTGCCGACCGGAAAAACTGAGCAAAGCTCTCCGTCGCCAGTGGCTCATCGACTGACGATCGCTCAGCAATACGGGTATCGCGATCTAGAACGAGGGCCGTGAGTGCGCCGTAAGCGGGTCCCGCTGGCTGCACCAGCAATGTCGCCGGCCAGATCGTTCCGTCGTCTCGGATCAAGTCCAGATCGATTGTCGGCGCCGTGTCGATCTCGTCAGACGCCGCAGCGATACCTGTGAGAAGCTCGACACCGTCGGTGGTGACCAGATCTGACAGGTTCAATTCGCGCGTGCGCGGATCCCAGTCCAGGCCAAGCCACGAACAGAGCTGCGGATTCGCGTACACGATGCGACCCGAGGCCTCCGCAACCAGCAAGCCTGCCGGTAGGGACTGAAACACCGCAAGCCGATTCTCGAGTTGCTCGCGGACGTGGCGTTCGCGCAAGCGATCCTGCGTGAGGTCCTCGATCGTCCACACGCCGCCGCCATCCAGCGCAGTCGCAGCGTATCTCGCGTCCAACGGCCGCACGGTCACACGCAGGATGGTTTCGCCGCGTCGGATGGGGAGGTCGGAAAGCGAGACGACCTCGCGACGTGTTGCGCCACGGTCGAGCGCGCGCATTAATCTGAAGTAGGCCTCGTTGCCGGCCGTGCTGCCCGCAAACACGCGCTCAAGCGCCATGGACTGGACATTCGACGACCAATGGAATGTGGTCTCAGCGGCAGAATTCGCGAAAACCACGGTGCCATCACGCGCCGTTACGACCAAGGCGTTGTCGACGTTGTCGACCGCAGCCGCGATCACGTCATCGCTCTCGGTTCGCGCCGTAAGGCGGATATGACCTGCGAGCAGGCCGAACACGAAAAAGATGCCCAGTGCGGCAAATACGCCGAGGAGTGTCAGCACACCCGGCGCAGCAGAAGACGAAGTGAGAAAAGCGAGAACGGCCGTTCCGCAAATGAGCACACCGACGGCCGCCATGACCCAGCCGCCTTTCGGCAGATTGCCAGGTTGGTGTGCGCGCCTATTGGCTCCGAGTATTTGCGCATCGCTCATAGCGAGAGACGCTAGCCGATTCTCTTGATCAACAGTGACTTGTACTGTCGGGACGACACTTTTGATACGCGGCATACCAACTTTCCGGCGAGCTCGGGGCCCATAAGTTCACGCTCAAGCTTTTGCTCCAGTGCGGTGGAGCACATGACAACACTTGAGACACCTTCGTTAATTTTCCCGGAATCCGAGCGTCATTCTTGAGCGTGCCAGATTCTGATGCCGAATACGATGCGCCAAACGTGACGTGCACAAGCGGGGCGCCATGGTCGCGGAACACAAGGTTTTGGGGGCAGGTGCGCGACGGCACTTGACCGTGTGGCCGCACTTCTAGAAACGAACACTCTTAACAAGGTCACCGCCTATTCGGGCACCGGGGATGCGCAATGATGGATATTCTGTCCTGGCTCTTCTTCTTCGTATTTATCGTCGGCTTGATTGCCGTCGCGGGCATGCTGGTTCGCGGTTACGTGCGTACGGGCAGCACCGGAGTCGCGTTCGGAAGTGGACTGTTTCACGATAAACCGGCGAAGCGATTGGGGCTTGTTGAGGAAACGAATTTGGACGGACGCCGCAAGCTGATGATTGTGCGACGAGACGGTGTCGAACATCTCATCATGATCGGCGGGCCAATTGACATTGTTGTAGAAAGCGGGATCGAACACGGTGGAGAGCGGCTCGGTCGCGGCTCAGATGCCAAGGCGCCCCGTGTTGTTCATTCCGCACTGCACCGGCCGCAAGCGGTCGGAGAGTAACGGTGACCTGCGTCGTGCCGCGTTCGCGTAAACGTCCGGTGAGAGGCAGGCTGTAGGAACCGGCACGGCGGTTGCAGCGTTTTTGAAACGTGGAGTCAGAGCGCCGAGCGCGTGCGTGCGTGCGGGCGCGCGTCGCACCGGCTTGTCTGGCCATGCTTGCGTGACCATAACTGCGTGTTGCAGCTTCGTTCTCGAATCAAATGAGGGCATCGACCGCGTGTGTCAGCAGGGAACATCGCAATGAACTGGACGCGCTTGAGAGTGATCACGATTGTCGGTCTGGTCCTGACGCTTTGCGCAGTCGGCCACGCCGTGACCGTGGGCGCTGCTGATGCCCAGCCTTTCAATACGCCGGCACAAGCGACATCTGAGCCGCCGTCATCCGCGCCAAATCAGCCTGCGTCAGCCGCCACGATCCGGATGTCGGACGAACTGGCTCGCGACGTCCAGCGCCTGCCGCTCCAGTTGCAACGTCTGACCCATGCGGCAGAACGCCTGGTCAACGACCCGCTCGGGCTTACGGCGACACAAGCTGACATCGAAGCGCTACGGACGGATATCTCAACCACGCTCGGCAACCTCGCGCCGATCGGGCCGCGAATCGAAGCGCAGATTGCGCGTTTGGGGCCACCGCCGAAAGATGGCGAGCGCGACGAGAGTGACGAGATCAAGGCAGAACGGGCGAAACTCAACACGGCTCTGACCGACATCGAAGGTGCCACAAAACGCCTCCAGCTAACGGATGAGCGCGCGGCACAGCTGCTGGCGCGGGTCCAAGGTCGCCGCCGCGCGCTCGTCACCCGAGATCTCCTGAGCCGCGCATCAGAGCCGCTGGTGCCAGCCATCGGTCGCGCAGTCTCTGATGATGGGCGAACGGCGCTTCGGCAGTTTCAAACCGTTATTGGCACCTGGTTCGATCAACTGGCCGCGTCAGGTCTCATTGTGCTCTTGCTGATCGTGCTCACCGGCATTCTGTACGGCGGGCTTGTACATGTTCGCGATGCCTGGGTGCAACGTCGCTTTGAGAGCCTTGGCACATCAGATGACGACGAGCCGCTGAGTTTCCTGCGACGCACGAAGATCGCGGCCTTTATCGCACCTGCATTTGCCGCACCGCGCTTGATAGCGGGTGTGTTCCTGACCGTTTGTGTCGTCGCGCTAGATCTCACGAACTGGCAAATCACACCAATTCTGGCGGCTCTGTTGACGGTGTTCGCGACCTACGTCGTCGTTGCCGCACTTGCGCGTGCTGTTCTTCTCCCGGCGCAACCACGCATGCGGCTTGTGGGCGTCGACAGCGTCAGTGCCGCCCGCATCAGCCTGATTGTGCATCTGCTCACGCTGGTCTGGGGCATCGATCATGTCGTTGTCGCAAGCGGCCAGGCTCTCAGCCTTCCGGACTCAGTAGTGATCACATCCGCACTGTTGATCAATCTTGCGTTTGCGACGCTTCTGGTTGTGTTGATCAACACACCGGTCGAACGCGCGGAAGCCACGGAAGGCGGCCGCCTTCTCGGGCGCATCTTGAGTTGGCTGCAGATCCCCACCTACGCGACGGCAATTGGCGTGGTGGTCGCATCCATGCTGGGCTACCTGGCGCTTGGCCGCTTCGTCATGAGCCAGGTGATGCTGCTTGCAACCGGCGGCTTAGCGGTATTCCTCATCCATCGCGCGATCGCGGCCGTTACCTCTTTCGACGACGAGCCGGAAGTCGCAGCTGCATCAGCCACCGCATCCGGCAGCTGGCTTGAAGCCGTGCGCGGCCCGCGCGTCGCCCGGCCATTGGCGTGGATCCTCAACGGCCTGATGTTCCTGATCGCCGTGCCAATCCTGTTGCTGTCGTGGGGGTTTTCGTCCGCTGACATTGCCGGATGGACGCGGACGCTCATATTTGGGTTTGAAGTCGGCCAGGTTCACATCTCGCCGGCCCGCATTCTACTTGCGATTGCAATTTTCGTCGGCTTGATCCTGGCCACACGCCTGATCCAGCGGTGGATGAAGACATCCTGGCTTGCGCCGCAGCGCGTGGATCCCGGCCTCGCCCATTCGATTCATCAGTTCATGGGCTATGCCGGCGTCGCGCTGGCTGTTCTCGCGGCGATTTCGTACGCCGGGCTCGACGTGACCAACATCGCAATCATCGCGGGTGCGCTGTCGGTCGGGATCGGCTTTGGCCTCCAGTCCATTGTCAACAATTTCGTATCGGGGTTGATCCTGCTGGTCGAGCGCCCGATCAAGGTCGGCGACTGGATCGTCGTTGGGGATCACCAAGGCCACGTGCGCCGCATCAGCGTGCGGTCTACTGAAATCGAGACGTTCGACCGCGCCAGCCTTATTCTTCCGAATTCCGAACTCATCAGCGGCACGGTACAGAACTGGACGCATCGCAACACGCTCGGTCGCGTGGTCGTTCCGGTTGGAGCATCGTACGACGCCAATCCCGATCAAGTGATTGCGATCCTGCGAGAGGTTGCCGAGAATTGCCCGTCAGTGCTCCAACATCCTGCACCGTTTATTGCTTTTGAAGGCTTAGGCGCGAGTTCGCTGGATTTCACGGTTCGCGCCTACATCCCAAACGTGAACAGCATGCTCTCGGCCAAGACGGAGATCCTGCTCGGCGTTGTCAAAGCCTTCCGCGATGCAGACATCGAGATTCCGTTCCCGCAGCAAGACATTCACTTG
>JBCDAH010000052.1:0-31379 GCA_039186015.1 Pseudomonadota bacterium | reverse complement strand
CGCTCCACGCTGGCGCTGAAAAGTACTACAAAGAGAAGGGTTGGTTGAAATAACCACCAAGATCTCATGGGCGCCCAACATGTTTGGGCGCCCTAATTGTATCCGTGTCCCCTCAAGACGTCTGTTTTCTTCCCAATCAAAGTTGCCGTAAGGAGCGTGCCCATGGTCACGAATCCCGATCAGACCGCACCCGAATCTTCCGCACGCTCCGCAGATGCCGCCGCCGAGATGGCCGCTGCCGCCGACGCTGGCGGGCGACATCCCCGTGGCTGGCAGGCCGGGCTTATTCCGGTCACGTGTTTCATCTGGGCTGTTTTTCAGATCTTCTACTCGTCGAATGTTCCGTTCTGGATGGCGGACGTCTTCGGCGTAAACATTATTCTGAATAACACTGAGATCCGTCTGTTCCACCTTTCTTTTGCGCTGTTTTTGACTGCCGTCGCGTTTCCGCTGTTCCGCAGCAGTCCGAAGAATTACGTGCCCTGGTATGACTGGGTACTGGGTATCGTCGGTATAGTTTGTTGCCTGTATTTGTTTGTATTCAAAAACGAGATCGCCGTTCGCGCTGGCTTGCCGACGACGCCGGACCTGATTGCATCGGCGGTTGGCTTGGTCATTCTTGGCGTTGCCGTCTATCGGTCGCTTGGTCTGCCGCTTCTGATCGTAGCCAGCGTGTTCCTCGGATACACGTTCTTCGGATCGGCGGAATGGCTGCCTGATGTCATTCAGTGGAAAGGCGCATCGTTCGGTAAGGCGATGTGGCACTACTGGATGCAAACCGAAGGTGTGTTCGGTGTCGCGCTCGGCGTCTCGGCTCAAATGATCTTCCTGTTCGTGCTGTTTGGGTCGATCCTGGAGAAAGCCGGCGCCGGCAACTACTTCATTCAGATTTCCTTTGCCGCTCTCGGGCACCTCCGCGGTGGTCCCGCGAAAGCTGCCGTGTGTGCTTCTGCTATGAGTGGCCTGTATTCCGGTTCGTCGATTGCCAACGTGGTCACGACCGGGACGTTCACGATCCCGCTAATGAAGCGCACGGGCTTCAAGCCCGAAAAGGCCGGTGCCGTTGAAGTCGCCTCGTCAACCAACGGACAGCTGACGCCGCCGGTGATGGGCGCGGCCGCGTTCCTGATGGCCGAGTTTACAGGCGTGGCCTACACGGACATCATTGTGCACGCGCTGGTGCCAGCGCTCGTGTCGTACATTGCGCTGATCTACATTGTGCACCTGGAGGCGCTAAAGTTGGGCCTCAAGGGTCTCGATCGCCCGCCGGCCGTGCTGAGTTTGGCCCGGCGACTGATTGGCTTCCTCACAGGCTTTATCGTCATCGCGATTTTGACCGGCTTGGTCTATTTCGGTCTGGGTTGGGTCAAGGTCGCATTGCCTGAATGGTCATTCCTTGTCGCTGTCGCCGCCTGCGTCGTGGCCTACCTTGTGCTGTTGATGCGGGCGTCGCGACATCCAGATCTGGAGATTGATGATCCGAACAAGTCGGATTCGGTGTTGCCGTACTTCGCCGATGTTGCGATTACCGGCCTGTACTTCATCCTGCCGATCGTCATTCTGATTTGGTGCATCATCATCGAGCGGTTGTCTCCGACGCTCTCGGCCTTTTGGGCAACCATGGCAATGACGGCCGTGGCGCTGACCCAGCATCCTCTCAAAGCCATGATGCGCGGTGAGGTCAGCCAGCTCGGCAGCGCCACCTGGCGCGGCGTCGGCGAATGGGTCGATGGCATGATCGCCGGATCTCGCAATATGATTGCGATTGCGGTTGCAACGGGGATCGCCGGCGTCATTGTCGGGACCGTGTCGCTGACCGGCATGCACCAGATCATCAGCGAGTTCGTCGAGTATCTCTCGGGCGGCAGCTTGATGCTCATGCTCCTGCTTGTGGCAGGGATGAGCCTGATTCTTGGGATGGGTCTGCCGACGACGGCAAACTACATCGTTGTCTCCACGCTCATGGCGCCAGTCATTGTAACTTTGGGCGCAAAGAGTGGCCTGATCATTCCGTTGATCGCAGCCCACCTCTTTGTGTTCTACTTCGGTATTCTTGCGGATGACACGCCGCCCGTGGGGCTTGCCGCGTTTGCGGCATCGGCGATCTCCGGTGGCGATCCGATCAAGACCGGTGTTCAGGGTTTCATGTACGACATTCGTACCGCGCTGCTGCCGTTCCTGTTTATCTTCAATACCGAACTCTTGCTGATCGACGTCAGCGCAGCAAAGGCCTTCTTTGTGTTCGGCGTCGCGGTTATGGCGATGATGTTATTCGCGGCCGCAACTCAAGGCTATTTCCTTGCGCCCAATCGATGGTGGGAGACCGCGGCGTTGCTCCTCATTGCGTTCACGCTGTTCCGACCGGGCTACTGGCTGGATCAGGTCTCGCCGCGATACGCCTCATCGCCGGGAACGGCATTTGTGCAGGTTATCGATGAGGCCAAACCGGGAGACAAACTCCGCCTCGAAGTCAGCGGACCGAATGCGGACAATCCGGATCGCATGGAACGTACGACTCTGGTCGTTACCGTGCCGGATAAACCGGCTGGCGGCGCGCGATTGCAGGCGCTGGGTCTTCTGGTGGCCAATGAAGGCGACGTGGCCAAGCTCGATGAGCCATTGCCGACATCCAGCTTCGCCAAGATCGGCCAACAGTTCGACTTCTATGGCGATAACCCGGTGCAGATCGCGGAGCTGCGGCAGGAAAGATCACGCTATCCGAAGGAGTTCTTCTACCTGCCGGCGTTGCTGCTCCTCGGCATCGTCATCTTGTTCCAGCGGCGGCGCCAAACGCAGCCGGCGTTCTAAGCTGCTTAACGGGCCGGTGCCGGGCCGGCCCGTAACCTTGTCGACAGAAATCTAGCGGCAATTGCCTGATGACGCGGGTTATCGTTCGTTTCTGGAAATTAGTCTGCTGAATATCAGCGGCATGGGTAGGATGCCACTGTGCCGCGCAGGCAGAGCCGGTCCGCATCGGTGTGTGCGGGGCCGTTTCCAGAAGGGAGACGACATCGTGTCAGAATTACAAGATCGTTTGACGTGGCTTGGGCGCTGCGTGGCGTCAGTCGCAGTGGCAACCACACTCGCCGGCGTTGCGCTCGGAATGGGATCGCATCGCGCCGAAGCGCAGGACTATGCGTACATGAGCTGCGGCGAGCTGTGGTATGCACGGAATGCAATCTTTGCACGCCGCGGGTACTGTTTCCGCTCGGCGCGTGCCCGGTCCGTGTTCGGTCGTGGCTGCTTCCCTCCGTATGGTCGTCTACGGGGCTGGGAACGGCGTCAGGTCAATCGCATCAAGCGTTGGGAACGTCGCAACGGGTGCTGAGGCGCGATAGCCATTTTGATTGGACGGAGTGAACCTTGTGATCAGCCAATCTCTTGTCTGTTCGCTGACGGTGCGGCGTCTGCTGGGCGCCGCGTTGGGGCTTGCAGCGCTGTGTCCGGCGTCGTTACACGCCCAAGCAGCCGAGACCGTGAGCCTCGCCGAGCGTCTTGAGATTCTGAAACAAGCCTATCCGTCAGCGATCCGTGACGTTTCCGGTGGGACACTGCGGCTGGCAACAGGCGCGGAGTTGGTCATCGACGACGGTCGGCAAAAGTCGCATCAGGACAAGCTGAAAAACGCTGACATCGAAGACATGCTCAGCCAGGTTTACCCGCTCGGCGAATGCGAGACGGGCAAGCCAGCACGCAATTTCGACCCCGGCCGGATCCGCAGTGACGCGTTTATGCGGGCGGTCTACGGCAACAGCCGTTCTGCGGTGGCGCAAACCCTGGTGTCGATACCGTGGTTTGGTTCAAAGGTTCAGGTCACGCGTGTCGCCGGCGTCGACAAGGCGCTACGGGCTGTCGCCGCTGATCTTGCAAAGCTGCCCAGAAAGTACCGCCGTGTCTTTGCGAAATCTGCCGGGACGTTCAACTGGCGCTTCATTGCCGGCACGCAGCGTCTGAGCGTTCACAGCTTTGCAGCCGCGATTGATGTCAACACCAAGTACGCCGACTACTGGCGTTGGTCGGGTGGTCAGCCAGGAAACGTCCCGACCTACCGCAACAAGGTTCCACGCGCGGTTGTCGATGTGTTCGAGCGGCATGGCTTCATCTGGGGTGGTAAGTGGTACCACTACGACACCATGCATTTTGAGTTCCGCCCCGCGTTGATTGCTATCGCACGTCTGTTCGAAAAGCGGGGCTGCGGACGATAGCGGGCTGTTGAGCCAAAGTGTCTCCAATCGTCGCAGCTGACCTGTGAGGCCGATTTGGAATGCACAATCGTGCCGGTTTTCACTGATCTCGCGCGTTGGCAACCGGACCTTGCACACCCAAATTCTTGCTATGCGTGACTGACGGTTGTCCGAATCCTGTGGTTCGTCGTGCCGTGTCTGATGTGCGGGTTCATGTGCCGGTTCTGGGCCAAGTCAACAAAAGGGCAGCGTATGTCTCAGATGTTCCGTGACGTCTGTCGGGTTATGCGGTCATCGTTGGCGGTTGGTTTTCGGGCCGGTATCCTGTGCACGTTGTGTGCGACCGTCGCGATGGCGTGCGATGAGAGCGAGACCGACGATCTGGCGTCATCCTGTGATATGTCAGGTGTCTCGCGGATGTCGTCCCTGCTTGATGAGGATCCGACTGACGGGCGTCTTGCCAGTTTGCGGGACGGTACGCCGTGGATTGCCGCAACATGGCTCCGCGTGCCTGTGACGCTCGCCGCGGATAGCGATGTCTGGTCGTTCCGAGGAAGCTCACGCAATCTCGCTGGGTTCGCCAACAGCCGCATTGCGCAGCGCATCGAGGATGCCAGAGCACTGGCCGGGGACCGCTTGGTCGTACCGAAGTCCGCGGCTGTGGACCTTTCGGCGCCATTCGATGTCTGGGGCGCGTTCGATGTGGAAGAGATCGATGACAGCGGCCCGGGACGAACGCACGGCCGGTTTGGCATCGACTACAGTGCGAGCCGCAATACCGTGTTCGGTATGATGGTGCGTCTTGGCGAGGAAACCGACAACGACACCTGGCAAGATAGCCATGGCGTTTCTGCCTATGTTATAATGCGCCTGGGGCCGCCACTCACGTTCGATGCAACGGCGCAATGGAGCAACCAAACCGGGACCTGGTCCGACCAGGCTGTTCAAGGCCAACATCGCGTTGTTCAGGCACGGCTTCGCGGAAAGTTCGACTTGCCTGGCGGCATTGTATTCGCGCCAAGCGCGGCGTTCGCGCGGGGCCTGGAAGCTGTTCGGTCTTCCGATGACAGCGCCGCGTTTCGTGGCAACAAACTGACCTTGGAGCCGACCTTCAGTCGCTCCGTCAACTTGGATACCGGCGCGATCCTCAAACGGCACTTTTCACTGAAAGCGGATAGCGAGGCGCATAGAGCGATTGGTGCCGGAATTACGCTGACGCAGCCCGACATGTACGCATTGGACGTGACAACAGGCATTGAACGCAGCACGGACGCTGACTCGCCGAATGTTACAGGGCAGCTCAAGCTTTCGGTGCCGCTGCGGTAGCGCCCTTTCGCTAAGTGTCAGCGGGTCCGCGTCTCTGGTCCGCATCACCTCGCTTCTGCATTTAAGGCATATGTTTAGCGCTCGTGGACTTTGAACATGAGCCCGCCCTTCGGCGTCAACGTCACGGTTGCGTTGATGCCCGCAGGTTTCGTTCCGACATATTCCGGCTGGAAGCGGCGGAGCAGAATGGACAACGCCAAGGTGTTTTCAACCTGACTCATCGCGCCGCCGATGCAAGAGCGTTTTCCTGCACCAAACGGCAGGTACGAGTACTTGACACGTTTTTTCGCAGCGTCGCCCATCCATCGCTCCGGTCGGAATTCCTCCGGTGCTTCCCAGTACGCCGGATTGTGGTGGGCACCGTAAGCAAACAGAACAATCCGATCGCCCTTCTTGATCGGCTTGCCGCCGATCTCGTCATCACCGTCGGCGACGCGGATCAAGCCCCAGATCGGCGGATAGATCCTCATGGTTTCCTGGATCACCGCCCGCGTGTACGCCAGCGCGGAATAGTCCTGAGCGTTCGGCGTGCGGTCTCCGCAGACGGCCTCTCCCTCAGCGCGAATACGGTCTGCTGCCTCAGGATGTATTGACGTCAGATACATGGCCCAGGCCAATGTCAGAGCCGTTGTTTCCGTGCCCGCCCACAGATACTGCTTAAGTTCGTCCACGGCTTGTTGCTCGTCGAATTCGGGAATTTCAGGATCCGCAACGGCAGCCTGGATCATTTTCAGCAGCGTCCGCTCGCGTTCTTCGCGTGGATCGGCAGCAATCACCGTTGGTGGAACGCCAGCCCAGGTTTCCATTGCCTTGGCCGTGTCTTCCTCTGTGATCTCGAATTCTTCACCCGATGTTTTTTTCAGCCGCACCGACTTATGGTTCATGACGTCCGTGTACGTCTTGACGCATTTGAAGACGAAGTGCGGGTTGAACGGCATCTCACGATCGAACAGGGCCTTGCAGATCATGTCGGCCGCGAGGGTCCAAGTCTGCTCAACCATCTCGAACGATTCGCCCGTTCGCGCCTTCTCCTCCCAGAGCTTCGTCTTGGTATCAATGGCTTCGAGGAAGTATGGGATGTACTCCGCGAAGACGCCGGGATGGAATGCGGGCTGTTGCGGCATCCGGATCTTCTGCCAGATCGCGCCATCGTGCGTGATCATGGACTTGCCGAAAATCGGCTTCAGTCCGTCGAAGTACTTAATGTAGTTGTCCGCATTCGAGACCAGGACGCGCTTGAAGTGCTCGGGATCATAGAGCAGTACGACGCGCTGATCCGCCATGTTGATGGGTACGACTCCGCCATAACGCTCCCCCATTTGCATGAGGATCGTCATCGGGTTCGAGCCGCCGGCGACCTTCAGGAGCGGTGTCAGTTTGAACCAGACCGACGACGCGTCTCCGAGCTTGTCGACGTGAGATGTGATCGCATTCATGGTCGGTCTCCAGATCCCGGGGCCACTGGCGGATTGCGCTGACTCAGCACCTTTTCTTGAGCATCGGGGCCTGTGACCTTGACTAAGGTCAAGTGTGACACAGCTGCAACTGCTGCCACCGCGTATGACTTGTGGAAAGCCTCTGACAACGAGGTCGATGTGATGCAGCGCCCCTCAAAACCAGGGAGAGCTACCATCGGCCATTACAACCTGTCCATAGCCTCGCAGGCCAAAGGACACAGCGCCGCGGGGGATTGTTGCAAACATTATGAACGCGTGTTGCAGCTGAGTGCCGGGACGACCGTATCTGAACCTGCGTCGACCCCATCTGCGTCGACTCCAAGTGTGCCGCGTACTGTGACGACGCCGTTGTCCAGTTTGATACGGCCGGAGGTGACCCATCCGAGTGCCAACGGATAAATCCTGTGTTCCTGACGAAGGATCCGGGCCGCTAAACCGTCGGGCGTGTCGTCCCGCTCGATGGCAACGGGCGCTTGGACAATAATTGGCCCGGAATCCATTTCCGGCTCGACAAAATGCACGGTGCACCCAGATCGCGCGACTCCGGCCGCGAGGGCACGCTCGTATGTGTTCAAGCCCTTGAAATCCGGCAAAAGAGACGGGTGAATGTTGATCATTCTACCGGCCCATTGCTCGACGAACGGCGCCGTCAAGACGCGCATAAAGCCCGCCAGCGCGATGAACGCAATTTGGTGTTCCAGCAGCATTCCCTGAAGCGCCGCCTCGAATGCCTCGCGATCCGGAAACGTACGATGATCAACAATGCCGGTTGGTATGTCCTGATCGCGCGCCCAAGCAAGGCCCGGCGCTTCAGGGCGATTCGACAGCACGAGTGCGATCTCGGCCGGATAGTCGCTGGCGCGGGCCGCCTCGACCAGTGCCATCATGTTCGAGCCGCGCCCGGAGATCAGGATAGCGGTCTTGATGCGTCCAGGCAGTTGAGGTGTCATGCGTGTGTGTGTCTCACGGCGTCGGGCCAAACGGATTCCGGCAACCGCGGCGCCTCTCGTCTTTCGGCTCCCGCTGGAACCATTCCGCCTACGGCGGACATCATCTAAGCGTTAAGGTGTCGTGCGTCCAGGCAGCGCCTGATACATGATCTCCGGAAGATCCTCGATGAACTTATCTCGAAACATGTCATATAGGCCAATTCGGCTCAGTCCATCGTCATTTGCCGGGTCGAACGGGATGTCCCACGTCTGGATATCTCGATCAACGAATCGCGCCTCGATCAGTTTTTGAATCGCAAGCAGCACCGGGCCGTCCAGCGTGTCGTTGGGGTTCACGCGACCAGGAAACTGGCGATTGTACTCCGGGGCGGAGCGCCAATAGACCAAAAGTAGCGTCCCGGCATCTGCATGGTCATGGGTTGCCACCATCTTTATGAATTCCGGATCCTCATCCCAGTTCCAATAGGTCGCGAACAGGTGCAGTTCGTCCGCTGCCGTGGTTGCGTTCAGAAACTCGCGCGTTTCCTCGGCGCACTGCTCCGAGTGTTGTTCCAGTTCTTCGTCGGTCCAACCCGTGATGTCGACATCGCTCTCGCCGATCATCTGTGCATAACGCATGATACGCGCGCGCCGCGCCTCTGAAACAGCCATTTGCAGGTCTCTCCGACTAATCAAGCGAAAGACAAGGCATCGGCTTTGTGCGGGGATATTGCGTTTAGGCGATGGCGTAGCTTTCAGTCGCCTAGGGTCAAACTGCTCTAACTCCAGGACACGGCCGGGTCTGAGGCATTGGCCCGCGCGACGACCTCTCCCACGGTTCCAACAGGGTCAAAAAGGTCCTCATTGAGCACGTGTCGCACAGCGTCACTTTGGTCTGGCCCAACGACCGCAACCATGCCGATTCCGCAATTGAAGGTGCGAAGCATCTCGTCTTGTCCAAGGCCGGATCGGTCTTGGAGCCATTGGAAAACGGGCGGAAGCGGGCTGGCGCCAAGATCAAGGCGCGCCGCGAGCGTGTCGGGCAGAACCCGAGGGATGTTCTCAATCAAGCCGCCCCCGGTGATGTGGGCAAGCGCTTTAATGGCGCCAGTCTCGCGGATCGCCTTCAGCAACGGTTTGACGTAGATCCGGGTTGGCGCGAGGAGGGTCGCCGCAAGTGTGGTGTCAGGTGACCAAGGCGCTGGTTGGTCCCAATCGAGACCCTGATCCGCGACCAGTTTGCGAACAAGTGAATAGCCATTCGAATGGACACCGCTTGACGGCAATCCCAGGAGGACATCGCCCGGCGATATGTCGTCCCGAGGAAGTAACTGGCCACGTTCCGCAGCCCCGACGGAGAATCCCGCCAGATCGTAATCTCCGTCGGCATACATGCCTGGCATCTCGGCGGTCTCGCCACCGATCAGAGCGCAGCCGGCACGTGTACAGCCCTCGGCAATGCCTGAAATGACCGCCTCGGCAATACCCGGATCGAGACGTCCGGTCGCGAAGTAATCCAGGAAGAACAGGGGTTCTGCCCCCTGTACAATCAGATCGTTGACACACATCGCGACGAGATCAATGCCAACTGTGTCGTGCTGGCCGGTTTCGATCGCGATTTTGAGTTTCGTACCAACCCCGTCATTGGCGGCCACAAGGATTGGGTCAGTAAAGCCGGCAGCCTTAAGGTCGAACAGGCCGCCAAATCCCCCCAGTTCTGATTCGGCACCAGGGCGTTGCGTGGCTTTAACCAGCGGTTTGATCGCGGAGACCAGGGCATTGCCGGCGTCGATGTCGACTCCGGCATCGCGATAGGTGAGCGGCGCATTGCGCCCGGGGTTCGCGCGTGACATTGGCTCTCCTTCTTACCCCGGGTCCATCACCAGCTTCGGGGCTGTGTAACCAAAGCGGCACGGGATCGGGCGATACGTCCGAAACAGGCGGTTGATGAGCGCATCCGGTCTGCATCGCTGTACGTGATTTGCGCACTTACCATTGACGCCAACACAATCTCGCCGGAAACCTCTAGGCATCACATCCCCGGAGCGGGTTGGCCAAGAGCGGGTTGGTTGCGACTGGAAACGCAAGAGCGTTGTTGTCGGAACATGCATTTCGCTCTCATAATCTGATCTGGAGCGTGTTTTTCGTCTGGGGCTTGCTGGTTGTTCGGCATGTCGACCTCGAAGTCTCACGCTCTAGCAGAGTGAAATGCGGAGCGGCAATGCACATGACTGTGGATCAAAGACCGAAGTGGTGTTCGACGCGGGCGTGGCGGGTGGTTCTGGCGTATGCCGGCTGTATTGGCATTGCAAGCAGTGGCGTGGCGGTGCCATCGGCCTCGGCCGCGGATCCGAATGTGTTTGTCGTTGCGAAGTACCCGGTTGGGGCCGAAGCGCGCAACGCCGTCGCTGCAAAACGCAAAGCGATCGCAGACGGCCAGATTTCGGCGTTTCGGTCATTGCTGCGTCGGCTCGTGCCAGTGACACGCTATGCACAGATCAGGTCCTTGCCCCTGGAACGTGCGGCTGAGCTGGTCGACGGCGTTGCGGTTGCGTCTGAGCGGAACTCGCGAACCCGGTATGAAGCGAGTCTGAACTTCTCATTCCGGGAAAAGGCCGTGCGCAAGTTCTTGGATGACGCTGGGGTGGCCTTTGTGGACACGCCGGCTGATCCCGTAACCGTCGTGTTGGCTTATCGTCCGCCTGAGCCTGTCCAAGGCGCCGTGCCAAAGGCCTATCAAGGCGCAGCCGGCGTACGTCTTTGGCGATCTGTTTGGCGCGATTTGGATCTCACGAACGCGCTGACACCGGTGCGTCTGGAATTGCTCCGCAAAGAGATCCATAGCGACACTATCAAAATGCTGATTGAACAGCGCGGCAGTGGCATGCGGATCTTGGCCGGTGAATACGGCGTGCCGCGCGTCGTATTGGCGATGGTGCAACCGGACTTGGCAGCGAAACGCCTCAGTTTCTGGCTGGCGGGGCAGGACGCTGTCGGGCCCTTGTCGATCAAACGCGCGCTCCGGTTCGAGCCCGAAGATTTTGAGTACACGATGGAACTGGCGGCTGTGATTGCGCTCGGCATTGTTGAAGGGCGATGGAAGGCGGTGTCGGCACCGTCGCGTGCGCCGGCAGCTGGCGCGTTGGCCGCCAACAATGGTGTTGTCGAGATGACCGTGCGGTTTCAAAGCCTGCGGGACTGGAAGCGCATTCGCGATGCCATCGAGCGGGTTCCAGGCGTTGAAAACGTGGAGATCAACGGTCTCTCAACGCGGGATGCGCAGATTGCCGTATCGTATCGCAAGGGCCAACAAGCGTTGCGCGATGAGCTTGCGCGAGACGGGCTCAACCTGCTTGAGACGGACAATGGCTTGCTTCTCCAGTAATCCACAGGTTCCCGCGCGCGCTGGTCTCGATTGAGCTGTTGGCTCAGCCGTGTAGGTGCTTTGACAGGTTACGCGCGTGGCTTTTATAGGATTTCGGCCTCGGGCTGGTTTGCCGGGTCGGTTTGCTGGGACGTCGGACGGTTCCAGTTTTGTCCGAGACGATCTAGAAGTTGTTTGACGATATCTTTCAGCAAACGGAGCCCCGGCGAGTATGTCTAACGACCGGGCAGGTGGTTTCCGCGGCGATCGGCAGTTATTGATCTGGCTGGTGCTGGGTCTCCTGTTCTCGCTTGCGGTCCTGGCGCTGAGCGAGGTGCTTCTGCCGTTTGTCGCCGGCATGGTCATTGCCTACGCCCTGAATCCGATCGCAGACCGACTGACGGCGCTCGGCCTCCCACGGATTGTGGCGGCCGCAAGTGTTATCCTTGTCGTCGTGATGCTGCTGGTTCTGGTGCTGGTCTTTGTGTTGCCGCTTGCCGCGGCGCAGGTGCAACAGTTGGTTGCAACATTGCCGGGTGAGCTCGAACGGCTCCGTCTGGCTTTCGAAACATGGGCGCGCGCGCAACTCGGCGAGAACTTTACAAGTTTCGAGGTCGGCCTTGATCAAGGCCTGGCGGAGCTTTCGAAGAACTGGGCGCAAATCGCAAGCTATGTCGCCCAGTCCATCTGGTCGCAAGGTCGCACGATTATCGAGGTCGTGGCCGTTCTGCTAATTGCGCCGCTGGTGGCGTTTTACGTTCTTGTTGACTGGCACCCGATGGTGGAGCGGCTCGGAACCCTGGTACCGCGGGATCACGAGGACACGTTGCGCCAGATTGTTACTGATATCGACAATCGGATTGCAGCGTTCATTCGCGGGCAGGGGCTCGTCTGTCTGATCCTCGGCACGTACTACGTTATCGCCCTCAGTGCGGCGGGCCTGAAGTACGGGCTGCTTGTCGGGATCATGACCGGGGTTATGACGTTCGTACCGTTTGTCGGATGGGCGCTTGGATTGATCACGGCGTCAAGTCTCGCAATTGTTCAATCCTGGCCGGATTACGGACTGCTTCTGGCTGTGATCGCGATTTTTGCCGGCGCCCAGGCCCTCGACGCCGGTGTGCTGGCACCCAACATCGTCGGGTCCAAGATCGGATTGCATCCAGTGTGGTTGATTTTTGCGCTGATGGTATTCAGCTACCTGTTCGGCATTGTCGGTGTTCTGGTTGCAGTCCCGCTCGCGGCGGCCATGGGTGTGTTGGTCCGCTTTGCGTTGAAGATCTATCTCGGCAGCCGCCTCTATCAGGGTCGGTTTGGGACTGGTGACGTTGTTGCAAGCGGTGACCAGTCGAGAGACGGGTCGGCATAGCGATGGCAGACGGGCCGCGCCAACTCCCCCTTGCGCTACCGTTCCGAGCCGCATTCGGGGCAGAGGACTTTCTTGTCAGTCGCGCGAACGAAGCGGCGGTCGCGTTCGTCGAGCAGTGGCCGACTTGGCCTGCCCCGGCTGTTCTCATCTATGGCGCTGCCGGTTGCGGGAAGTCCCACCTCGTATCGGTATGGCGCGCACGCAGCGGTGGTTCCGTCCTATCCGGCGCCGACCTGACGGAAGAGGTTGTAGCCAATCTCGGTGACGGCGCTGCTCTGGCTGTCGACGACATCGATCGCGAGCTGAAGGACGAGCGGGCGTTGTTTCATCTGCTCAATCACGCGCGCGAAAGCCAATGTACGGTCTTGTTGACGTCGCGCTGTGCGCCGGGCGCCCTCAGTGCCCGGATACCCGATCTCAGATCGCGGCTCCGGGCGTTGCCGGGCGCAGAGATCTCCGCGCCCGATGACGCATTGCTGCGCGCCTTGCTCGTCAAACTCTTCTCTGACCGCCAGCTGCAGGTCGAGCCACTCGTGGTGTCCTATATTCTCCGCCATATGGAGCGGTCCGCGGAAGCGGCGAACGACATTGTTGCACGCATTGATCGCAGATCACTTGCTGATCGCCGCCGTGTCACCAGGATATTGGCGGGGCAGGTCCTTGCGGATCGGATCGCGGAAGCTGATGGCGGGCCGCCGCAGCAACAGCGCGATTAACGGTGGATTGACGAAAGTGGCCAATAGGTTGTTTCACTAAACTCGTTCAGAGCATAGGTGTTCCAGCCTCGACGATGGTGAGGGATCAGTCTTACAGTGCTGCATGAAGCGGCAGTGTTACGGCTCCGTGCGGAGGGCAGTCTTGTCGACATCCGATTACAGACGCAGCGTCACCAACGGACCCAGCGTCGTCAACGGGCATGAAACGGATCTGATGGACAGCGCAGAGCGGTTCTACAATCGCGAGTTGTCCTGGCTGCAATTCAATCTGCGTGTGCTGGAAGAGGCGGGCAACGCAAGCCATCCACTGTTGGAGCGCCTGCGCTTTTTGTCGATCTCGGCCTCTAACCTGGATGAATTCTACATGGTCCGGGTGGCCGGGCTCGAAGGGCAGGTCCGCGAGGGTGTCGAGGACCTGAGCGCGGACGGGCTGACGGCGGAGCAGCAACTCCGCGAGATCAATCGGTTCACCAGCGATCTCGTCGCGCGCAAACTCGAGCGCTGGCGCTCCATCCGGAAAGAGATGGCGAATGCTGGGATCCTCCTGGTCGAAGAGGATCAAATCACAGATCATGAACGCACGCTGCTTCGCGACTTGTTTATGGACCGGATTTTCCAGATCCTAACGCCGCTTAATGTTGATCCGGCACATCCGTTTCCATTCATTCAAAATCGCGGCCTGACCTTAGGGCTTGAGCTTGTCGACGATGACGGACGGCCGATGAATGGCTTGGTGCCGATCCCGCCGCAAGTGGATCGCTTTACGCGGCTGCCGTGTCGAAAAGGCAAAAAGGCGTCGCAAATCCGCTTTGTCAGTTTGGAAACGATTATCGGTCTGTTCCTTGAGGAGATCTATCCCGGCTTTTCCGTTAAGGCGAAGGGCCTATTTCGCGTCCTGCGCGACAGCGACATCGAGTATGAGGAAGAGGCAGAAGACTTGACGCGCCATTACGAGGCTCTGCTTCGGAGGCGTCGGCGCGGGAACGTCATTCGGCTTGAGATTGATGCGAGAATGCCGTCCGTACTGCAGAAGTTCGTCATTCGACATCTTGAGGTCGATAGCCAATCCACGTTCATCAAGGACGGGCTGGTAGGGTTGGCTGATGTCTCCCAGCTGATCGTCAGAGATCGTCCAAAGCTTCTGTTTGCTCCGTTTACGCCACGCTTTCCAGAGCGGATCGAGGAGTCGAGCAACGACGTCTTTGCGGCGATCCGCGCCAAGGATTTCGTCGTCCAGCATCCCTACGAATCATTCGACGCTGTTTTACGGTATCTGCGTCAGGCCGTAACTGACCCTGATGTGATTGCGATCAAATGGACGCTCTATCGCACCCTGCGCGAGCGCAGCCCGATTGTGGAAGCCCTGAAAGAGGCGGCCGAACTCGGAAAGTCGGTCACAGCCGTCATCGAATTGAAGGCCCGCTTCGATGAGGCGACAAACATCTCGCTGGCGCGGGAACTTGAAAAAGCCGGCGTGCATGTTGTTTATGGCGTGCAGTCGCTCAAGACACACGCGAAGCTGGGCATGATCGTACGACGGGAAAGCGAGGGCGTGTCGGCCTACTGCCATATCGGGACGGGCAACTACCATCCGATCACGGCAAAGATCTACACGGACCTGTCGTTCTTTACAGATGATCCGGCAATTGGCCGGGATGTGGCGCGCATTTTCAATTTCGTGACCGGCTACGGTCGTCCGCCGTCACTGGAAGTGATGGCCGCGAGCCCGGACGGAATTCGCGAACGGATCATGACGCACATCGAGGATGAGATCGCGCACGTGAAAGCAGGACGCCCCGGTGCGATCTGGATGAAAATGAATTCACTTGTCGATCCCGGGATCATTGACAGTTTATATCAGGCTGGACAGGCCGGTGTTGCGATTGATCTGGTGGTCCGCGGTATCTGTTGTTTGCGCCCAGGTATACCCGGGTTTTCTGAAAACATCCGGGTGAAGAGCATCGTCGGACGGTTTTTGGAGCATGCGCGCATATTCTGCTTTGGGGCAGGGCACGGCTTGCCCTCGCGGCAAGCAGCCGTATACATCAGTTCTGCTGACTTGATGCAGCGCAATCTTGACCGGCGGGTTGAGGCCCTGACGCCAATCAACAACCCGACGGTCCACGAACAGATTCTAGATCAAGTGATGGTTGCAAACCTAAAGGATAATCAGCAGAGCTGGCGTATCCTGCAAGACGGTTCGGCGGAGCGGATTCTTCCTGGCGCGGACGAGGAGCCGTTTAACTCCCACGACTACTTCATGAAGATTCCAAGTCTTTCAGGCCGTGGCCAGGCTCTGGAATCAAGTAAGCCGCCACGTTTCGACGTTAATCAAGCGCGATAGATTGATCACAGATTGGACTTGGGCAATGGCCACGAGTCAGCTTCATACCAAGCGCGCACAGGAACTTTGGGAGCGGACCAGTGAGCCCTTTCTCAGTTGGTAAGTTGATCCGCGGCGATGCCACATCCTCAGCCGAGCGTGGCCGTTTTCCTGAGCTGGAGCCGGTCGGCGTTGTCGATATCGGATCAAATTCGGTCCGGCTTGTAGTTTATGAAGGCGCGGTGCGGGCGCCGACGCCTCTCTTCAACGAAAAAGAACTCTGCGGGTTGGGCCGGTCGCTCGCGTCCACAGGTCGACTGGGCGAAGATGCCATTGCGCGAGCTCTCACCGCATTGCAACGGTTTCGCTCGATCAGTGAAATTCTTGGCGTCAAGCACTTAAAGGCGGTCGCAACAGCGGCGGTCCGGGATGCAGCCGATGGTGCCCAGTTTGTCGCACAGGCAACAGACGTGCTCGGAACCGAGATCGAGGTTCTGTCCGGTGAGCGGGAGGCTCAGCTGGCGGCCTGCGGTATTATGATGGGCTTCAACGACACTGACGGCATCGCTGGCGACCTCGGCGGCGGCAGCCTCGAGCTCACGCATATCGGAAAGGGCTCCGTTAAAAACGCGGCAACACTGCCTCTCGGGGCGTTACGGCTGGCCGACGTCAGCGATGGACGCATGTCCAAGGCCATGGCGACCATTGCGACTGAGATCGGCCATGTGCCGTGGCTGCGCGACAGCGGTGCCAAGCGTCTCTATGCCGTTGGTGGCAGCTGGCGCGCCCTGGCCAAGCTGCATATGGCGCAAACCGATTATCCGATCCGGGTGATGCACGGATATTCCATCCCGGCGGATGAAGCGATTGCGTTTTGCGAGAAGATACGGCGAACCAAGCGGTTGGACCAGGTTCCACATTTCGAGGTTGTGGCGCGGCAACGCCGGGACACCTTACCTTATGGGGCGGCGGCCATGGAGCAGGTGCTCAAGACCGTACGGCCCGACAGCGTGGTGTTCTCCGTTTTCGGCATTCGCGAAGGCGTGCTCTATGAGCACCTCGATGAAGACGTGGCTGCGCAAGATCCGTTGATTGCGTTCTGCGAGTCCTACGCGCGGCTTAGATCGCGATCGGCGGCCCATGCGCATGAGTTGGTCGCGTGGACAGCGCCGCTGTTTGCCGGAGGCAAATTCGCCGAGACAGACGAGGATCGCCGCTTGCGGCATGCGGCATGCTTATTGTCCGATATCGGCTGGCGCGCCCATCCTGACTACCGTGGCGAGCAGAGTTTGAATGTTGTCGCGCATGCGGCCCTAACCGGCCTCGATCACGCCGGCAGACTGTTTCTGGCCCTTACCGTTTATGCGCGACATGCCGGGATTGGCGAGACGAATGGGGAGGCTTTGTCGCCAAAGCTGCGCGAGCTTGTTCCGCGGCGGATGATGTTGCGCGCCCGTGTGTTAGCGGCAGCATTGCGTGCAGCCCACCTCCTGTCATGCGGGATGGCTGGTGTCATCCCGCGCACACCCGTTGCGGTCACCGAGACCGAACTCATCTTGACGGTGCCGCAAGCTCTCAGCAGTCTCGTTGGTGATCGTCTTGAGCGTCGCTTCCAGTCACTGGCCCAGTTGCTCGGGCTTGAGTTCCGGAGCGAGCTCATTGACTGACTTCTCTGTAGTGGACGGGGTCATGGGCCGGCCATGGGCTGGTATGTCGCGGGCTGTTCGCCACACGTTGCCAATGATACGATTTGACGAAGTCGCAACGAATGCCCGCTGCACTCCGACCGTGCTACGTCGCGGTGGTTGGGGCCTGTTGGCGCCGGGTTGTGCATGTGTCCGTGAAGGTCGCCTCAAACATGGCTGACGATCCCTATACGACACTTGGTGTGTCCCGTTCGGCGAGTGATGACGACATTCGCAAGGCGTTTCGGCGTCTCGCGAAAGACCTGCATCCCGATCTGCGCCCCGGTGACACAGCCGCCGCAGAGCGGTTCAAGCGCGTGTCGCAGGCGTATGACATTCTCGGCGATCCGGAAAAGCGCGGGCGGTACGATCGCGGTGAGATCGATGGCTCCGGCGAGGAGCGACGGGGCTATCAATCGGCCGGCAGCGGGCGCGGGCCGTTTGCCGGACAGGGCCGTGGCCCCGCAGACGATCTTGGTTTTGGCGACATCTTTTCGGACTTCTTTGGCCAGGGCGGCCAGAGGGCCGGCGCCGGCGGTCGGTTTTCGCGGCGTGGACGCGACGCACGCTACACCCTTGATGTCGACTTTATGGAAGCCGTTAGCGGCGCCCGCAAGCGGATTACGCTCCCGTCCGGTGGGGTTCTGGATCTCACGGTTCCGGTTGGCACCAGCGATGGTCAGGTCCTGCGATTGCGCGGCAAAGGTCAACCGGGAATCGGCGGGGGCGAGGCAGGCGATGCACTTGTCGAGGTCAAGGTTCGGCTGCATCCGGAGTTTGAACGCGTCGGCGATGATATCCTGTCTGAGGTTCCGATTGCGCTTGATGAGGCTGTGCTCGGCGCCAAGATCGAGATTGAGACGATCAGCGGGCGGGTGCAGCTGATTGTGCCCAAAGGGACGAGTTCGGGCACGATGCTGCGCCTTCGCGGCAAGGGGGTGGAAAACCCGAATACGGGCACGCGCGGAGATCATCGCGTGAAGCTACAAATCGTCCTGCCGCGCAAAATCGACGAGAGCCTTGCGTACTTCATGTCGGAATGGCGCGAGAAGAATGGCTATGACCCGCGGAAGTCGTAGAACATGCCCTGTCTGTGCGGACGACGGGCTTTGCTGTCGCAAAGGCAGAGGCGGACAGCCCGAGACGGCTCAACGCGCGACCGGCACCACCTGACCGTCTTTGACAGACAACGCGATTTCACCACGCTTAAGTTTGAGCGCCTGCTCACCAAACACGTGGTATCTCCAACCGCCGAGTGCCGGGATATTCGCTTCGTCCTCAAGTGCCAGACGCTCGAGGTCATCGCTGTCAGCAATCAGTTTCGGCGCGACGCGATGCTCCGCCGCGCAGGCTTTCAGAAGCACCTTCAAGAGGTCCAGCAGGGCTGCGCTCTCGGCACTCATAGCGCGCCCGGTCCGCGGGGATGGCACATCGTCGAGCTTCCGCTTCAGGCCATCCTGGATTGCCGCGAGTGCGCCGCGTGCGCGGGCCGAACGATGGAATCCGTCCGGAACTCCGCGCATGTTGCCGATCGCTGCGGCATCTTTTGGCGCCTGATTTGCAAGTTCGTAGAGCGCATCGTCCTTGATGACGCGATTGCGGGGGACATTGTCGCTTTGCGCCGTGCGTTCCCGCCAGGCTGCGAGCTCCATCAACACGGCCATTGCCCGCCGGTTCTTGACCCGCATTTTGAGCCGGCGCCAAGCATCTTCCGGTCGTGACAGGTAGGTCTGCGGGTTGGTCAGCGTTGCCATTTCTTCGCTGAGCCAGTCTGCCCGGTTCGTGCGCGTCAGCTCGTCGTCAAGCGTTTGGTAAACGGCACGGAGATGTGTCACGTCGGCGAGCGCATAGGTTAACTGCTTCTCGGACAGCGGGCGCTTTCGCCAATCCGTAAAACGGGCGGCTTTATCGATGTTCTCGCCAGTGATTTTTTTGACGAGGTTCATGTAGCTGACACTGTCGCCAAAACCACAAACCATGGCGGCGACCTGGGTGTCGAACAGCGGTGTCGGAATCAGATCGGCTTCGTACCAGACGATTTCCACATCCTGGCGCGCGGCATGGAACACCTTGATGACCGAGTTATCAGCCATCAAAGCATAAAACGGCGCTAAATCGATCGCGGGTGCCAGCGGATCGATAATCAAGGCTTCTGCGTCACTTGCGATCTGGATCAGACAGAGCTGGGGCCAGAACGTATTCTCACGCAAAAACTCAGTGTCGATCGTGACGTAGGGGTGCTCCGACAAACGTTGGCAGGCGTCCGCCAGGGCGTGTGATTCGATGATAACCTGCATATCTGCCATATAGCCTGTTGTCGCGATTCTGTGGCCGCAATCTGGATTATTCGCAAATCGGCGCGGCTTCCAAGGTTTCGATGAACTCGGTGCAAATGACGGTAAAAATGCAGCTGTCGCCGGTGCGTTTGGCCTGGGTACGGCTGCGCGTCAGCTTGCGATTGGTGCGCGGAACGGCAGCGAATCTATTCTGAACTGTTGTCGACAGCACACTCAGCGGTCGGATGACACCACACGGATTGTGCGCCGTTCGCGGCAGACGCTTGACAAGTGGGTTGCCGCATGGCCTCTCCGGCGCGATCCCGACAGGCCCACTGCAACACGAGGCACGCCGCCATGGCCGAGGCCACACTGCACCGTTACCGCTCGCACACTTGTGGCGAGCTTCGCGATCGTGACATCGGCGCGTCGGTTCGCCTGTCCGGTTGGTGCCATCGCGTCTATGACATGGGCGGACTGTTGTTCATCCAGCTGCGCGACCACTACGGCATCACGCAATGTGTCGCGGACCCGTCCTCGCCGGTCTTCTCCACGATCGAGCGACTGCGGTCGGAATGGGTGGTGCGTATCGACGGCGAGGTACGCCGTCGTCCGACGGGGACGGACGGCAAAAGTACCGACAACCCGGACATGGCGACCGGCACGATCGAAGTGGTCATGACGGAGGTCGAGGTTCTCTCGGCAGCCAGTGAATTACCGCTTCCGGTGTTTGGCGAACCCGACTATCCGGAAGATCTGCGCCTCAGATACCGGTTTCTCGATCTCCGCCGGGAGACGCTACACGCCAATATCATGCGCCGGATCGACATCGTGCGGGCCACGCGTGAGAAAATGGCCGCTGCTGGGTTTTTCGAGTTTACGACGCCGATCCTGACAGCCTCGTCGCCGGAAGGTGCGCGCGACTTTCTGGTGCCAAGCCGCATTCACCAGGGCCGCTTTTACGCATTGCCGCAGGCACCGCAGCAATACAAGCAGCTGATCATGATCTCCGGCTTTGATCGCTACTTTCAGATCGCGCCATGTTTTCGGGACGAAGACCCGCGTGCTGACCGGCTTCCCGGCGAGTTCTACCAGCTCGACGTCGAAATGAGCTTTGTGGAGCAGGAGGACGTGTTCCAGACGATGGAGCCGATCGTCCGCGGGGTCTTCGCCGACTTTGCTGACGGCAAAGCTGTTACGGAGGTGTTCCAGCGTATTCCGTACGATACCGCTATCGCGAAGTATGGCACCGACAAGCCGGACTTGCGCAACCCCATCGAAATGCAGGACGTGACGGAGCACTTTCGCGGCTCGGGTTTCAAGGTCTTCGCCAACATGATCGAGAAGGACCCCAAGGCTCGGATCTGGGCAATTCCGGCGCCGAAGGGTGGATCACGGGCCTTTTGCGACCGCATGAATTCCTGGGCGCAAGGCGAAGGTCAGCCTGGTTTGGGCTACATCTTTTTCCGCGAGGGCGAGGCGGCAGGTCCGATTGGCAAGAACATTGGCCCGGAGCGATCGGAAGCGATCCGCGCGCAGCTTGATCTGGGAGTTGGCGACGCCGTGTTCTTCACGGCTGGCAATCCGTCCAACTTCGCCAAGTTTGCAGGATTGGCGCGCGATCGAATCGGTACGGAGCTCGAACTCGTCGATACCGAGCGTTTCGCGCTCGCCTGGATCGTCGACTTCCCAATGTACGAGTGGGACGAGGACAACAAGTGTATTGATTTCTCGCACAACCCGTTCTCGATGCCGCAAGGTGGTCTCGCTGCGCTTGAGGCCGCGGAGGCGGAGGGTACGGACGCACTGCTCGCGTTGAAGGCACAGCAGTACGATCTGGTGTGCAATGGCTTCGAGATCGCTTCGGGCTCGATCCGAAACCACATTCCGGAGACAATGGTCAAAGCGTTTGGTCTCGCAGGGATCGGACCGGATCAGGTCGAGGAGCGATTTGGCGCTCTGTATCGCGCCTTCCAATTCGGTGCGCCGCCGCACGGTGGCATGGCAGCCGGGATTGACCGCATCGTCATGCTTTTGGTTGGCGCGGCAAATCTGCGGGAAATCACGATGTTCCCGATGAACCAACAGGCGAACGACCTTCTGATGGGCGCTCCCAGTGACGTCCAGCCGTCGCAGCTGCGCGAGCTGGGTTTGCGACTGGCGCCCGGCGCCGGCGAGAAGACATCTTAGGACGCCCGTTCGGTAGGTGGACTGGGCCGCGCAAATTGTCACGGCTGAAATGCGCGTTGGAAGGACTGCCCGAGTTAAGGTCCGGATTAAGGTGACGCTGAGGGCTGAGGACGCATGAACGATCAGCGACCTGCGACGACTGCATCGACTTGGCCCTCGATCGTATGGTTTGCGGTGGCGCAATTTGCTCTCGTCATAGGTGTGAGTGCCGTCGATCAGTTGTCGGGCCTTGATCTGGGGTACGGTAGCGTCAGCACGCTCATGTCCATCGCCGCGGCGCTTTGGGCGGGATGGAATTTTGTGACGCGCGTGGGACGCACGCCAGCTGGCTATGAAGTTACCAAGCTGGTTTGGAGCTCGAACCTGATTTCATTTGCACTCGCCGGCGCCGCGCTTGTGGTCTTTGCTGGGTTCGCAGACGGCGGCATCAGTACCCTCTACGCGCTGCTGACCGACTTTGAGGAGCAGTTCACCATCGTTGGCTTGTTTGCACTGCTTGCCATCGCGCTGCTCGTTCAGGCCCTTGTCCTATGGGGAGCATATGGGCCTCTTCTCCGCCTCATGACACCAGGTTCGCAGCGCTCCTAAAGCGCTTCAGGTTCAGCTGGAACCCTCTTCTTCCGGGCCTGATCGCGGGCGTTCCAGTCGGCGAAGAGCTTCCGCCGATTGCAGACATGATCTTGCTGATCGCCGCGGTGCCACGATCGCACCAGTCAGTGCCGCGGGTGACATTCAAAACAGCTTTTGGGTGTTCGAACATGGCCCACGAGCCGCAAGCCGCAAGCCGCGGGGCTGCGCCTGTCGCATGTATTGTGACGGACGTGTTGCAGGGTGGCTTACGTCGCAATCTGGAATAGGAGGATTTTCCCATTTTTCCGGAAGCTGTAGCACATTTTCCGGTTTGGCGCCCGCTCTTTAGGTTTTCGATTGCCAACTATGCGCTAATGCTTGGTGTGAGCAGTGTCCAGCCGTTTCTCGGTTTCGCATTCGATCGCAACATCTATCTCGTTACCGCGATGATCGCAGCGGTATACGCCGGAGTGGCGTTTGCGCGTCGTGCCGGCCGAACGCCGGTTGACAACGAAATGTCAAAGCTGGTGTGGGGCTCAACCATCGTTTCGCTGGTGACGGATATTGTCGACATGATTGTCGCAAGCCTATTCACGAGTTCGGGTCTCGGCGGCTTGATGCTGACATTCGACAGAGTTGTCCAGCAGGTGTCTTGGTTCGGCGTCATTGGTGTCATTTTGGGTTCGCTCTTGATCCAAGCGCTCACTCTATGGATTGCCTATGGACCGGCGTTGCGCTTTGTGATGCGACGAAAGATAGGATCATGAGCGAGGGCAAGCCAACATGTACGAGCAGGTGTTCGCCTATTGTGAGCGCGGTCTGGACACGGCGTTCTGGGCTGAGCCGATCAACGCCGTTACCAATGTCGCATTCCTCATCGCGGCTGTTTTGGCCCTTGTACAATGGATGGCGACGCCAAAAGGGCGCACGGGCTTACCGGAACTGATCCTGGTGGCGGTTGTCGCCATCATCGGGATCGGGAGTTTTCTGTTCCACACCTTCGCGACAGTCTGGGCATCTCTCGCAGATGTTATCCCGATCGGCATTTTTATGATGGCCTACATGGGGTATGCGCTGCGCCAATATCTGAACCTGCCGTGGTGGGCGGTGGCGATCGGGTTGGTTGTGTTTTTTGTCACTCTGGCACAAGCGAGCATGATGCGGTGCGATGGCGGTCCCTGTCTGAATGGGTCTGTTGCCTACTTCCCGGCCTTTATCGCGATGGCACTCATCGGGCTCGTGTTAGCGGTCAAAGGTCATGCCGCCGGCGGCTATCTCATATCGGCTGCCGTGGTGTTTGCCGTATCGCTGACGTTCCGCTCACTGGACCAGGCACTTTGTCCCTATACGCGCATCAATGGTTTGGATCCCATCGGACTACACTTCCTATGGCACGTGCTGAATGCAACGCTGCTGTTCCTACTCCTGAGCGCTGCGATAAGGCACGGGCGGCAGCGCGCCTGAGCCTCAGTCTGACGTACGGTCCAACGCATGAAATCATTTCCGCCGTGGGCGGGCTTACTTTGCCGGCCCGCACCCCATGTGGCCGGCCAGAAGGATCGAAACTCGGGTGTAGGCTGGTGCCGGCTCAGTCTGAAACGTTCTCAGCGAGCTTTCGCGCGTGTTTCTGATGGGATCGACGCATCAGCTTAACATGAATGCCTTGCCGTCTGAGCCCGACTGCGTTTGATTGACTGAATGACAAAGTTGTCGTGGTGAAGTGTATAACCGGAGGATAAGAAACAGATGAAGCTGGGACACGTGAGTACTGCGGCGGCTCTTGCCGTGATTGCCGGTCTTGTTGTCACGACGACGGCAAGCAGCGCGAAGACTTTGAAATGGGCACGGCAAGGCGATAGCCTGACGTTGGACCCGCATGCGCAAAACGAGGGCCCCACTCATGCTCTTGCGCATCAAATCTATGAGACGCTCCTCCATCGCGACATGAGCGGCAAGATCATTCCGTCTCTGGCTGTCTCGTGGGCGCCGACAAGCGATCCCAAGGTTTGGGAGTTCAAGCTCCGCCAAGGCGTGACGTTCCATGACGGCAGCGCGTTCACGGCAGACGACGTTGTGTTCTCTTTCAAGCGCGCCATGCGTCCGACATCGGCCATGAAGGAACTCCTCTCGTCGGTGACCGATATCGCGAAGGTCGACGACCACACAGTTCGCATTACGACCAAGGGCCCCAACCCGCTTCTGCCCAACAATATGACCAACCTCTTCGTCATGGACGAGGACTGGGCGAAAAGGAACAACGTCCAGGACCCGCAGAACTTCGAAGCCGGCGAAAAGAACTTTGCGGTCTCGAATACCAATGGGACCGGCGCATACATGCTGGTCAGCCGGGCTCCGGACGCCAAGACAGTTTTGAAAGCCAACCCGAACTATTGGGGTAAGGGCAAGTTCCCGCTGGAAGTGACGGAGATTATCTACACGCCGATCAAGTCAGCCGCCACGCGGGTTGCAGCCTTGCTCTCCGGCGAGATCGATCTCGTCCAAGACGTACCCGTTCAAGACTTGGCCAGGGTCGCCGGTGACTCGAAGCTTAAAGTCGTAACAGCTCCGCAGAACCGAACCATATTCTTCGGGATGAACATGGGAGATGCGGATCTCAAGAGTGACACGGTATCCGGCAAGAACCCACTTGCAGATGTGCGCGTCCGTCAGGCGATCAACATTGCAATCGATCGCGACGCAATCAAGCGGGTGGTCATGCGCGGGCAGTCCCAGCCGACGGGCGTAATCATGCCGCCGTTCGTCAACGGCTGGACGAAGGAACTGGATGCATATCCCAAGGCTGACGTTGCCAAGGCCAAAGAGCTGCTAAAGGCGGCTGGATATGAGGACGGTTTTGGAATCACACTGAACTGTCCGAATGATCGCTACATCAACGACGAGGCGATCTGCCAGGCTGCAACCGGTATGCTCGGCCGGATCGGCATCAAGGTCACGTTGGATTCCAAGCCGAAAGCGCAGCACTTCCCGCTTATCAAAACCAAGCAGACCGACTTCTACATGTTGGGTTGGGGCGTGCCGACGTTTGACTCCGAGTATATCTTCAACTTCCTTGTTCATAGCACGACAGACAAGTTCGGCTCATGGAACGGAACCCGCTTTGTGAATGCGGATATTGATAAGAAGATCCAAGGGCTTGCTTCGGAAACAGACGCCGCAAAGCGCAACACGATGATTGGTGAGATCTGGGCGACCGTGCAAAAGGAAGCGCTCTACGTGGCGATCCACCACCAGGTTTTGAACTGGGGTATGAAGAATGAGATTGAGTTCTCGGTTCAGCCCGAAGACCAACCTCATTTCAAATTCCTCAAGTATAGCAACTGATCAGCATGCTTTACTCT
Source organism: Pseudomonadota bacterium (assembly GCA_039186015.1). Classification (GTDB taxonomy): domain Bacteria; phylum Pseudomonadota; class Alphaproteobacteria; order Rhizobiales; family Hyphomicrobiaceae; genus JBCBWG01. The sequence continues at coordinate 5,631 of JBCDAH010000052.1, read as the reverse complement.
GGCCGGCCGCCTCAGGTCGGCCAGAGGACTGACTATCTCGCCTCATACACCTCGCCCTGGCGACGAACGTCCATAGTCGTGATAACACTGATGCCGACATGCCGCCGCATGGAGACGTCGTAAGGGCTGGCGGGAGACTGCGTTAGGGTCTTCCGGTGTTCCGAGTTTAGATCGCGGGGCGAATTCGCGCCGCACGCGAGAGATGCTTATGCTCGCTTACATATTGCGCCGTGTGCTCCAATCCATCGCTGTCCTTCTCGTCGTTGGACTGGTGGCCTTCACGATGTTTCGATATGTCGGCGATCCTGTCGAAAACATGCTTGGCCAGGAAGCGACTGTTGCCGATCGCGAGGCGCTGCTCGACCGGCTTGGCCTGAATGATCCCTTCTACATTCAGTACCTGCGCTTTATCGGGAATGCAGCGCAAGGTGAATTCGGCGTTTCCTATCGCCAGAGCCGCCCGGTCACTGAGGTGATCGCAGAGCGTTTGCCTGCGACGCTCGAACTCGCGTTCGTCTCGGGATTGCTTGCTTTTTTTGGCGGGCTCGGTCTCGGCGTCTATACGGCGTTGCGGCGCGACGGCGTCGTGTCCAATATCGTTATGGCGGGGTCTTTGATCGGTGTATCGTTGCCGACATTTTTAATCGGCATACTTCTGATTTGGGTGTTTGCGGTTGAACTGAAATGGCTTCCGTCGTTTGGCCGCGGAGACGTCGTCGATCTCGGCTGGTGGGACACCGGCCTTATCACGCTCAGCGGACTCAAGTCGATCATTCTGCCCGCAATCACACTTGGGCTCTACCAGTTGACTCTGATCATGCGGCTCGTGCGCGCCGAGATGCTGGAGGTGCTGCGCACTGACTACATCAAGTTTGCCGAGGCGCGCGGCCTGAGCGACGGAGTGCTACATTTCAAACATGCTCTCAAGAATACGATGGTCCCCGTTATCACGATTACGGGACTGCAGTTGGGGTCTATTATTGCGTTCGCCATTATTACGGAAACCGTATTTCAATGGCCCGGTGTCGGACTGCTGTTTATTGATGCGATCCAGTTTGTCGACGTCCCGGTGATGGCAGCCTATTTGCTGTTAATCTCAGTTATTTTCGTAACGATTAATCTTTCGGTCGATCTTCTCTACTATTTGGTCGATCCACGCATTCGCGATGCACAAGGGCGCTAACCGTAAGATGAAACCCCGGCCCGACAGGACCTCCGACAGCAAACCGGTACTGCCGCGCCGCGAGATCTTCGGGCGTTGGTTGCGCGAGGCACTTGATAGCGACCTTGCATATTCGTTTCGTCGGTCTCCGGTCGCGATCGTTGCCGCCGTAACCGTCGCCGTCATTGTGATTTCGGCCGTTCTCGCGCCGTGGGTGGCGCCGCATGAACCGTTCAATCCGGCGACCCTCAACCTGATGGACGGTTTCTCCAAGCCAATGACCCCAAACGAGTTCACGGGCAACGTTTACTGGCTGGGGACGGACGACCAGGGACGCGATATCTTTTCTGCAATTCTCTACGGGTCCCGCATTTCCCTGTTTGTTGGGTTCGCGGCGGTTGCCTTTTCACTGATCCTCGGCGTCGGGCTGGGGCTGCTGTCGGGCTATCGGGGTGGTTGGATCGACGCGATGGTAATGCGGGTTGCGGATGTCCAATTGTCGTTTCCGTCCATTCTCATAGCGCTGCTGATATACGGTGTTGCGCGCGGCTTTATTCCGCCGACCGAGCGAGAGGCGGCGGCCATGTGGGTCCTGATCCTCGCCATCGGGTTATCCGAGTGGGTTCAGTATGCGCGTGCCGTGCGCGGGATCGTGTTGGTCGAGAAAGAGAAGGAATACGTGCAGGCGGCACGTTTGATTGGCGTTAGCCCGCTGCGGATCACGGCAACCCATATTCTTCCGAATGCCGTCGGACCGATTCTGGTGATTGCGACGATCGGGCTTGCGCTTGCCATTATTGCTGAAGCGACGTTGTCGTTTCTTGGCGTTGGTGTGCCGCCGACGCAGCCCTCCCTAGGAACGCTTATTCGAATCGGCCAAGGATTTCTCTTCTCAGGAGAGTGGTGGATCCTCTTGTTTCCGGCTCTAACCCTCCTTGCACTGGCCTTGTCGGTCAACCTGTTGGGCGATTGGTTGCGTGATGCCCTTAACCCGAGGTTGCGCTGATGTCGCTTATCGATGCCGCGCATGATGATGCGCAACGCGGCGAACACCTGCTGGCGGTACGCGATTTGAGAGTTGCGTTCCCAGGGCGGCGCGGTTCTCTTGTCGCGATTGACGGTGTGTCCTTTACCGTGGCGCCCGGTGAAGTGCTTGGGCTGGTCGGGGAGTCCGGCGCAGGCAAGTCGATGACCGGGCAAGCGATCATCGGGCTGTTGGCGCCACCGGGCCGTATTGTCAGCGGCGAGATTCACCTCCGCCAGAGACGGATTGATCAGTTGTCGCGCACGGAGATGAAGAAGATCCGTGGCTCCAAGATCGGCATGGTTTTTCAAGATCCGCTCACGGCGCTCAATCCATTGTTTCCGATTGGCGATCAAATCATCGAAACCATTCGCACGCACAAGAATGTCGACCTGGCTGCGGCACGTGCCCGTGCGATCGCGCTGTTGCAGGAGGTGGGATTGCCGGCCGCCGAGGAGCGCATGGCGGCTTATCCGCATCAGCTGTCGGGTGGCATGCGGCAGCGCGTCGTTATCGCCTTGGCCCTGTGTGCCGACCCGGAACTCGTGATTGCTGACGAGCCGACGACGGCCTTGGATGTTTCGGTGCAGGCGCAGGTGATTGCCGTCCTGAAGCGCGCCTGTGCCGAACGGGGCACCGCTGTTGTTCTCATTACCCATGACATGGGTGTGATCGCGGAGACGGCAGACCGGATCGCTGTCATGTACGCCGGGCGGATCGTCGAGATTGGGCCTGTTGCCGATACCATCCATGCGCCGAAACATCCTTACACACGCGGGCTGATGGGCACGATCCCGAAACTCGATGAGGAGGCGGATACGTTGGTGCAGATCCCCGGGACTATGCCGCGACTGGGGGCCATGCCCGACGGCTGTCGTTTCCACCCGCGATGCAAGGACTGCTTTGATCGCTGTCGGCTTGAGCGGCCGGAACTGATCCCGCTGCAAAAGAGTTCGGTGGCGTGCTGGCTGTGGGACGACAGCGAGACGGCGCGGCGCGAGCAGGCGTTCGGGACGGCGGCACATGACTAAGCCGCTCGTGGAGGTTCAGGGGGTCAGCCGTCAGTTCGACGTGTCGAAGCCTTGGCTCAATCGCGTGATTGAGGGTGAATCCCGACGTTATCTCAAAGCCGTCAGCGATGTGTCGTTCTCGATTCCGCGCGGCGGTACATTTGGTCTGGTCGGTGAATCCGGGTGTGGTAAATCGACGGTCGCACGCTTGGTTGTCGGCCTTACGGCCCCTTCGGCCGGTCAGGTTGTGTTCGACGGTATGCCGGTCGGCGGACCAAATTGGTCCAGTCAGCGCCGTCGCGTGCAGATGATCTTCCAGGATCCCTACGCTAGCCTCAACCCCCGCTGGCGGGTGGCATGGATTGTCGCCGAGCCAATCCGCACGTTCGGTTTGCTGATCGGGGATCAGGCCGTTCGTGAGCGCGTGGACGAGTTGTTGGAACTGGTTGGCCTCGACCCGCGGGACGCGGAAAAGTATCCGCACGAGTTTTCCGGCGGGCAGCGCCAACGGATTGCGATCGCGCGTGCTCTCGCATGCGAGCCCGACTTCATTGTGTGCGATGAGCCCACATCAGCCCTTGATGTCTCCGTGCAGGCTCAAGTCCTAAACCTCATGCGCGGGCTTCAGTATTCGCTGGGCCTGACGTTTTTGCTGATCAGCCATGACCTTGCCGTCGTCAAGCATATGTCCGACGCGGTCGGCGTTATGTATCTTGGCCGGATCGTGGAGACGGGTGCCCAACAGCAGATCTTTGAAAATCCACAGCATCCTTACACGCAGATGTTGCTCGACTCGGTGCCGAAGCTCGACGTTGTCCCGGGCGACCGATCGTTCGAAGATGTCGGGGCCGAAGTGCCAAGTCCGATTGATCCGCCGCCTGGCTGTGCCTTTCATCCGCGGTGTCCGTTGCAGTTTGAGCCTTGCAAGTCGGAGATGCCTGTGCTGTCTGACCAAGGCCCGACCCGGGTTGCGTGTCACCACGTGGCACGCCGCTCCCAGTAGCTCGTGGGTTCGATCCGAAACCTGGTTGAGGCTGACGGGTCCGAGATGGTTCGGGCCCAGTCGCATCTGGCCGGACTTCAATGCAATCCGGGCACAATCTTCAGCTCTGGCAACTGGCTTGGTGAAGACGCGGACGTGGTGGAATCGGTAGACACACAGGACTTAAAATCCTGAGAGCCTAGCTCGTGCGGGTTCGAGTCCCGCCGTCCGCACCAGGGGCATCCAGCGCCTAGATCATGTCTTCCGTAGGCAAAGTCACCGATTGCATGCGATACAAAGGGCGAGTAAGAGCTGATCGAGTCGAACAGCAAGCAACGGTGAAATCTCCTTAGCAATGTTCTACTTCGACAGAGCGCAGGGGCTTGCGTACGTCAAGGACCACGCGAAAACTCCTGACATCACGACCGCGCTTACCGAACTGTGCAATGCGTGGTGGGACATTCATGACCGTGTCCCGATCGATGACACACATCTTCGGACTTTTCGATGTCGTGCAATGCATCCTGACGCACGTGTTTCGGATTGGGCCATGGTTGGGATCGCGCTCAAGAGCGACGTCTACGAGCCATTTCGAGCCCTGTTCTCAGAACTGCTCCAGCATAGTGAGCCGGACGTGCGGAGACGAATGGCCTCGAAGTTTCAGCGGCTGTCTATGAACGCCGCCGCAAACGAGCTATTTCCGGTTCTGCTTCATCATTCGGATCCAGTCGTGAGGATGGTTGCGTACCGCGTGTGTACCAAGCCCTTGACCGAGGCGGCCGAACTGAAGGCGCAATTCGCAATTCTCCAACCTGCCATGGACGCCGAGACGGATCAGGACAACCGGCTATTCCTCGAGCAGTACACACAGCGCATTGAAGGACTAATACGAAACGCAAAGCGCTCCCGAACTCAGTTTGATTGGAAAACGTACCGCTTCGCATTTAAGACTGCCGTTGACGCGGTGATTTTGGATGTTGCCAAACGCCACCCTTCGATCTCGTTTTGCGGGTGTCTTCTATACTGTCATTTTGGTGGCTTTGGCGACGTTGTCATCCAGTTTCAACGCGCAGACGACAGCACCGATGCCGACCCGTCCGAGTGGGGTTTTGACGATCACATGGACGATCTCGGAGTGAGTGACGCATTCAAGGACAAATGGGACCCTATTGCCTCCGAAATGCAAGATATCCGATATGACGACAGCATTGCCTGGGCAGAAGGCCAAGATCCGGAAGACGACTTTATGCAGATGGCGTGCTCAGTTGCCTTGGAATTGGAAGGCGATGCCTCTGTCGCGGCGCTCAATAAGACGGACGATTTCCGCATCTTTGTTTATAGCGAAGAAGAAACCATAGAGCGTAGCACTGAGCGGATGGGGCGATTTCGGCGGAGCGCGCGTTGAGAGCTTGAAGGTGATATCGCTCGCGTGGGAGTGTGAGGCTTACTTGTG
>JBCDAH010000051.1:0-31627 GCA_039186015.1 Pseudomonadota bacterium | reverse complement strand
GTTGTTATCGTTCGCGGCCTGGGACCATCCTCGCAGGATAGCCAACGCTCGAGCCGCGAGCTTGCGAGCGTGCGAACAGCGCAATTAAAGACTCGCGTGCGAACAGCGCACGTAAAAACTCGCGACAAGTCTTAGCTTTGCGTCGGCGATGATTGCGCTGTTGCGCCGCCGCGGCGGTTGGAGAGCCGTGCCTCAATTGCGCGCAAGAGCAAGGTCAGAAGCCCGGTCAGCATCAGATACATGATTGCGCCGTAGAAGAAGATCTCAAGGCTGTAGCTGCGCGAAAACACCGTTCTGACCTGTCCCATGAGATCGAGGACCGTAACGGTCGACACCAAGGCGCTGGCTTTCAGCAGCAAAATCACCTCGTTGCCGTATGCCGGCCACGCGATTTGCAAGGCTTGCGGAAACACGATCCGCCGCATGCGTGTGGTCCAGCTCAGCCCGTAAGCTTCTGCCGCTTCGATCTGACCCTTCGGCAGGTTCTCGATGCCGCCTCTGAGAATCTCGGCAACATAGGCCGTGGTGTTCAGGATCAAGGCGAGAAGCCCGACCCACCAGGCGTCTCGAAAGAACGGCCAAAGCGGGCCCAGCCCGTCTGCACCAAGGGCGCCGATGCCGAAGTACAGAATCCAAAGCTGCACGAGCAGCGGCGTGCCGCGAAACACGTAGCAGTAGATATAGGCCGGGATCGAAAGCGCCCAGTTTCCCGAGACGCGCGCCAGGACGACGGCGATGGCCAATGCAAAGCCAATGACGCTCGCTAGACTGACGAGTTCGATGGTGACGAATATGCCATCCATAAAGCGCGTGCAGGATGCGCCGAAAAGCTCGGGCGTGATTGGCGCCAGGCCCGCACATGCGTTGTCCGAGAGCCAGATCTTTGCTTCGCGATAGGCTGTAAACATTGTGCGCGACCCTCAGCTCTGGCGTCCCATGCCGCGTTGCGCAGAGCGCTCGAGGCGATGTCTCATGACGTCCGACAAGCCGGTCATGACCAGATAAATGAGGCCGGCCGCACAGTAAAAGACGAGGGGTTCGCGCGTTGTTTCACTCGCGACTTTGGCTTGGCGCAACAGATCATCAAGTGCGATGACGGCTGCTAACGATGTGTCTTTGAGAAGAACCATCCAGAGATTGCCGAGGCCCGGGATGGCAAACCGCCACATTTGCGGCAACCGAATACGAAGGAAAGCTTGTGTCGTGGACATGCCGCATGCGCGTGCCGCTTCCATCTGGCCCGGCGGAACTGCAAGGTATGCGCCGCGGAAAACTTCCGAAGCATAGCTTATGAAAATCACGGAAAGACCGAGAACGGCGGCAAGAAATTTGGGAACTTCGAATCCAGCGGCATCATAGCCGAACACCGCGATTGTGCTGCGGACGGCCTGTTCCAATCCGAAGTACACCATCAAGAGGATGAGAAACTCAGGCGTGCCGCGAATAATCACGTTGTAGGTGTCGGCAAACCAGCGCAACGCGCGGATGTGGGAGAGCTTGGCGCCGGCGAGCAGCAAACCGCCGACCAAGCCGACGGCCAATGCGCACAGCGCGAGTTGAAGCGTCAGCCAGGCGCCGGCGAGAAGCTCGTCACCCCACCCGCGATCTCCAAGTGAGAGAAGCTCGAACACGCTTTGTTCGGTCATAGCTCTGGCAGGTACTTTCCTGGAGGCAGGACGGCGGACCAAACGGAAACTGGTGTTCGGTCCGCCTGAGACGGCTTTTTAGTAGATGTCAAACGGGAAGTACTTTGCGTTGATTTTCGCATAGGTTCCGTTTGCGCGAATGGCCGCGATGGCCTTATTCAACTTCTCGCGTAACCCGTCTTCGCCTTTGCGAACGGCTATGCCGATCTGGTCGTCGATATCGATTTTCTCTCCGACAAATTCAAAGCCGGATTTACCCTTCAGCCAGTCGAAGGCCGGATAGACATCCGAGACCAGAACGTCGAGGCGACCAGCCTCAAGGTCAGCGTAGGCAGCCGTTTGGGTATCGTAGAGTTTGACACTTGCCCGACGGCCCAATTTGTCCTCGGCCCACTTGGCCGCGACGGTTGCGCGCTGAGCCCCAACGGTTTTGCCGGACAAGTCACCTGTGCCTTTGATGCCGGAGTTCACTTTCGCCAACATCCGCAGATGGTTCGCATAGTACTTGCCGGTAAAGTCGACCGTCTTTTTGCGCTCGTCCGTAATCGACATCGACGCGATAATAGCGTCGTACTTTTTGGCGACGAGCCCTGGAATGATGCCGTCCCAGTCTTGGGCGACGATCTCGCACGTTGCTTTCATTTCCGCGCACAACGCTTTCGCGATGTCGACGTCGAAGCCAACGAGGTTGCCGGCGGCGTCCTTGTTGTTGAATGGCGGGTAGGCGCCCTCGGTTGCAATCTTGATCTTGTCCTGTGCGGCGACGGTACCCGAAAGGGCCGGCGCAAACATTGCCGCGGCAAGGACTGCCAGGCTCAGGGCTTTGCGAAGCATAGTTATTCGTCTCCTTGCTGGATTGTCCGGGTGCGCTGACCCGATGCATAAGCGTGAAAGGGTGAGACAACGGATTGTCTCCGCCCTCGCACGGAGCTTCTTGCGCATCTTGCTTACAAGACGCGTGAGAGGAATTGACGGCATTCGTCCGTTTGAGGTTGGCCGAAGATCACGTCGGGCGGACCCTCCTCACAGATTTCGCCGTTGTTCAAGAATATAACGCGATCCGAGACCTCGCGGGCGAACCCCATCTCGTGTGTGACGACGAGCATCGTGCGCCCCTCCGTGGCCAGGTCCCGCATCACATCGAGCACTTCTCCGACGCGTTCCGGGTCAAGCGCGGACGTCGGTTCATCGAACAGCAGGATTTTGGGTTCCATTGCGAGTGCCCGTGCAATCGCTGCGCGCTGCTGCTGACCGCCGGACAATTCCTCCGGGTAGGCGTTACGCTTGTCAGCAATGCCGACCCGCGCGAGCAAAGCCTCGGCCCGGTCGCGGGCCTCGGATTTCGGCGCCTTGAGAACATGGACCGGGGCTTCGACGATGTTCTCCAGAATCGTCAGGTGTGACCACAGATTGAAACTCTGAAACACCATCGCCAGGCACGCACGCATTTCGCGCAGGCGCTTTCGATCCGTAATCCGCCGCCCGTTCGGTGACGGGGATGACAGGGGCATCTCAGCCCCTTCGATCGTAATTGAGCCTTCGTTTGGAATCTCAAGCAGGTTGATGCAACGCAGGAGGGTGCTCTTGCCCGAGCCGGATGCGCCGATAAGGCTTATGACATCCTTCCGCTCGGCGTCGAAAGAAATGCCGCGCAGCACGTCGAGGTCGCCAAACCGCTTTTTTATATCTCGAACACTGAGAAAGGCATGCGCGTTTGCAGCCTCAGCCTGCATACTGATAATCCGTCCTGTTCGGCCATTCCAATGCCGTTGCTTAATCCCGAGAGCTTAAGGGAACCGCCGGGCGGCGCAAAGATCAAATCGTGCGCACGGCTACCCGTGCGTGGACATACGGGGTGTGCAGGTTCCAGCGAAATCCAAGATACGCTAAACGAATTCGCGAATGCTGCTTTCGTAGGCAAAGAGCGCCGGGATGCCGCCGGTGTGGATGATTGCTGTCGGTTCGCCTGGCTTGATCGTTCCGTTCCGAAGCTTGGCGATCGCGCCCGCGAAGACCCGGCCGGTGTAGACAGGATCGAGCACGAGGCCTTCGAGACGCGCGGTCTCCAGCATGGCCTCTTCGATGGCAGGGTTCATTTGACCGTAGCCGGGGGCCAGGTTGCTATCGTCGACGTCAATGTCCTCGGCTGCAACGGGATTGGCGACACCAAGCAAGTCTGCCAGACGGGCGCAGTGGTTTGCGATGCGTGTGCGTTGTTGCTCGGCCGAACGGCGCACACAGACGGCATGAACGTGCCCCGGCCAGCCCATCGCCTTCAGCCCGAACAGCAGGCCGGTGTGGGTCAACCCACTGCCAGACGCCACGACCACGTGCTTGAGGTCTGGCGCCTGTTGCAAAAGTTCCTGAGCGGCCAGCACGTATCCAAGTGAGCCAAGCGGGGGCTTGTTCGGCGACAATGGGATGACGAACGGTGTGCGTCCAGCAGCCCGTATCTCCTCCGCAAGACGCTCGACCTCGGCATCGGCTGCGCTTTCGTCCTCACCGACCGGGAATGTCGACCGACTCGCGCCGAAGAGATCATCGAGCAGGACATTGCCATTGGTGCGGTAGAGAGGATCTGACTTCGCGACGCGCTCTTCCAGCTGGACGTGACAGTTCAGACCCAGGCGTGCCGCACATGCCGCCGCGATCCGAACGTAGTTAGACTGCACGGCGCCGGTAATGAGCACGGTGTCCGCACCCGCTGCCACCGCCTTGCCGAAGTAGAACTCAAGCTTTCGAACCTTGTTGCCGCCAAGCCCGATACCTGTAAGATCGTCACGCTTGACGAACACGGTGGCGCCATCGCTCGCCATCAGTCGCTTCAACGGCTCAAGCGGCGTGACCCACGGGATGAACCGCGCGCGGGGAACTGCAGCAATCGCATCTGCAAGTTGGGGCGGCAGGTGAGGGGCCCGCAAAGTCGACATATCTTGTCCCGTTCAGGTTCGTGGTCGGTTTGTTCGCGGCCGGCGAATGGTGTGTCATTAGTCGGACGCGTTTTTGAGCATGGAGGGGATCGGCGAAATGGACAACCGTCTGGCGGACGTTGCTTCACTCGACGTCCTATCGGCCGTTGGCGAACGCAAATCTGTTCGAGCGTTTAGGCCGGATTCAGTGCCGGAGAGTACCGTCCGCGAGATCCTCAAGATTGCGTCACGTGCACCATCCGGCACCAATACGCAACCCTGGCGGGTCATTGTCGTAACAGGTGACGCCAAGCTCCGCCTCTCCGCCGCCGTGACGGCCGCGGCGGAGGCCGGCGAGGTCGAAGACGAGTATCCGTACGCGCCGCAAAAGTGGTGGGAGCCGTACCTCGGTCGGAAGCGGAAAGTCGGCTACGATCTCTATGCGACAGTTGGGATTGCGCGCGACGACATCGCGGGCCGCAAGCGGCGAGCGCTCAAGAACTTCCAGTTCTTTGGAGCGCGGGTCGGATTGTTCTTCACGATGGAGCGCGCACTGGCGTACTGATCCTGGATTGATGTCGGCTTGTTTGTGCAGAATATGATGATAACAGCGCGGCTTCGGCCTTGAGACTTGTCCGCAGGCGGCGTGGTGTAACTATGGACCGGTCGTGCATCGCGAACTTGCGATCCCATATGATGAGATACTGATTTCCGGAATGTCGCTCGGACACGCGGATTGGACTGCGCCGGAAAACAGCCTTGTCACCGAACGTGACGCCGTAGACGGATTTACGAGAATTCTGAATGTGTAGTGTCGCGGCGCGCTACGGACAACAGAACGCAACAAAGAAACGACCGGAGGAGTTATCGCTGATGGGCTTTGTGTTGACGGACGAGCAAGCGGCTTTGCAGGACACGGCCCGACAATTCGCCCAAAGCGAGATGGTTTCTGTTGCACGAGACATTGAAGCGACCAACGTGCCGTTGTCAAAAGACTGGAAGGCGCGTTACGCGGACATGGGGTTTCTCGGGATCAATACGCCGGAAGCGTTCGGCGGATTGGGGCTCGGTAATCTCGAGGCACTAATCGTGCTCGAAGAATTCGCCAAGGTGCATCCGGCCGTGGCTTTTCCGATATTCGAATCTTGCGTTGGTCCCATCAAGGCGGTTGAGCGGTTCGGGACGGATGCGCTGAAGCAGCGATTGATCCCCGAGGTGACCAGCGGCAGAAGCGTTGTTGCCGTCGCAATGTCCGAGCCGGATGCGGGCTCAGCGCTTACCGATCTTAAGACGCGGGCGGACCTCCGCGGTGATGAGATCGTGCTGAACGGCACGAAACGGTGGTGTACCGGCGGCGGCTCGGCGGATGGTTACGTTGTGTACTGCCGCATGAGCGAGGAACTTGGGGCAAAGGGTATTGGCGCCGTCTATGTTCCGGATGGTGTTGATGGCCTGACCTTCGGCGCCCGTGAAGAGATGATGGGCTTTCGCGGCACAACCACCGCCGACATTTTCTTCGACAACGTCGCAGTGCCAGCCGACCATCTGATTGTGCCGGCGGGCGGCTTTTCCAAACTGATGGAAGCGTTTGACTTGGAGCGGTGCGGCAACGCGACGATGTGTTTGGGGCTTGCGGCCGGGGCATTGGACGACGTGCTCGCCTATGTTCAGGAGCGCCAGCAATTCGGCAAGCCGATCGTCGAGTTTCAAGCTGTGCAACTCAAGATCGCAGAAATGGCCATGAAAGTTGAGGCCGCGCGATTGCTGATACATCGCGCTGCAACACGCGCAGCTGATGGGTTTCCGTCGATTGCTGACTCCTCGATCGCAAAGTGCTTTGCCAATGAGATGGTGCGCGAGGTGACCGGCCACGCCATGCAGTTAATGGGTGGTTACGGGTACTCCAAACAATATGCGGCTGAGCAGCGCTTTCGCGATGCCTGGGGGTGGGGGATTGCCGGCGGCGCAATCGACATTCAAAAAACGAACATCGCGGGCGCTCTGATTGGACGGCGGTTCAATCAGCGGTAAACACGGTGAATAGCGGCATTCTGCGTCGTGTCGCGCAGGTTATGCCGCACGGTGCTTTCCCGCGGCTCGCGCTGCCTCAACGGATCGTGAGCCAACGTGGTTTGTCAGATGGGGCCCCGAGGCTTTTCTATTAGCGTGCAGCCCAACTGGTGCTGTACTCACTTCAGGAGGAACGAATGAGCAAGAAAATCGCCGCAGCAGCTATTGTCGCAAGTGCGGTAGCTGCCGTCTCCAGCGGCGCAGCAACAACCGATGCTCAGGCCGCAAAGATGGAGAAGTGCTTCGGTATTTCTCTGGCAGGAAAGAATGATTGCGCTGCGGGACCGGGCACAACGTGCGCCGGCACGTCCAAGGTTGATTACCAAGGCAACGCCTGGACGCTGGTGCCCGCTGGTTCTTGCGAGACGCTGGCTTGGGACAAGGTTCTCCCTGGCGGTCGCAAGGGTAGCTTGAAAGAGCTGAAACGCGACGTGCCTAAGGCGTAAGCGACGGCGCCGGCTGTTTCGATATGCGGTGCGGGGGCCCCCGCGCCGCGGCTCGTGATGAACTGCCGCGCTCGGCGGACTGCATGTGCACGACAGGAGTGATCAAAGCGATGTTGAGTGGAGACCCGAGCGATCACAACATACTGCCCGTTCGCGCCGGCGTTGGCCTGAAGCCGGAGCACTACAAGGCCGTTCTCGAACACCGGCCGGACGTTGGCTGGTTTGAGGTTCATCCGGAAAACTACATGGGTGACGGTGGGCCGCCACATCATTATCTGACGCGCATTCGGGAGTTCTATCCGGTTTCGCTACACGGTGTCGGGTTGTCAGTTGGAGGCGCATTGCCGCTTGATCGAGACCATCTTGATCGCCTGCGCGCGCTGATTGACCGATACCAACCGGCAAGCTTTTCCGAGCACCTGGCCTGGTCGACCCATGAGACCGGGTTCATGAACGACCTGCTGCCGCTGCCGTACACGAACGAGACGCTCGCTCTGGTTTGCGAGCACATCGACCAGATCCAGACGCATCTGGGCCGACGCATGCTGCTTGAAAACCCGTCAACGTATGTCGAGTTCGCCGAAGCAGATTTTGAAGAGACAGAGTTTTTGGCCGAGATCGCTCGCCGATCCGGATGCGGGCTGCTGCTCGACGTCAACAACGTTTTCGTGTCCTGCAACAATCGCGGGGCGGACTCGTACGCTTACATCGACCGCTTTCCTGCAGACGCCGTGGCTGAGATCCATCTCGCTGGCCACGCGCAGGACTCGGACGACCATGGCGCGCCCCTGCTCATTGATAGTCACGATCGGGAAGTGATCGACGAGGTTTGGGATCTTTTCGCACACACGGTTGCCCGCTTCGGCGCATTCCCAACGCTTGTCGAGTGGGATGACGACATTCCGGAGTGGTCCGTCTTGATGAAGGAAGCGAAAAAGGCTGATGCGCTGTTAAGGACCAGCGGCCGCGTTCGCCAATTCTCGCGGCCGTTTGATGCGGTGGCGTGATCTACAGTCTGCGTTCGGCGAAGCGGTGCGCGCCGGCAATCTGGCCGTGCCAGACGAGGTCGTGGTGTCGCGGCCGGACGCGTCGCGCAATCGGTTCAACGTCTATCGCAACAACCATGTCGTCAGCCTGATCGAGGCATTAGGCACACGTTTTCCCGTTGTGAAGGCCCTCGTCGGCGATGAATTCTTCCAGGCCATGGCGCGGGTTTTCGTCGATCAGTCTCCGCCGCGCACACCGGTGATTATCCGCTACGGCGAAGGCTTTCCCGATTTCATCGCGGCGTTTCCGCCGGCCGAACAACTCCCGTTCTTAGGCGACGTGGCGCGGTTGGAATGGGCGATTGGTGAAAGCTATCACGCGCCGGATGCGCCTGTGCTGGCAATCGAGGCGCTCGCCAAGATTGATCCCGCGGCGGTCGGGCGCGCGCGGCTCGCATTGCAACCCTCGCTCAGGTTGGTGTCATCAGAGTGGCCGGTGTTCTCTATTTGGTCTGCTCATCAAGGCCAGGATGCGAAGACACAGCTGCAAGATGTTGCCATGATTGGGGAGGTTGGCGTCACCGTTCGGCCTCAGTTGGACGTTGAAGTGCTGCGAATTGAGGCGGATGCATATAGGTTCATCAGTCTGCTTAATGCACATGAAACGTTGGAGGATGCTGCGGCGGCACTGGAGCTTCAGAATGCTGAGGGGTTTGCAGAATTGCTGCAATTCGTTTTTGGTGCCGGACTTGTCGCGAGGATCGCGCCGTCAACGAACGCTGCGGACGACGAGGGACTGAACTGAACATTCGCACTGGGGAAGGGAAATGGGTCTCATTCGCGGGCTGAACAGCCTCTATGAAGGTGTTTTTTTTGGCATACAGCGCGCAACGGAAGCGTGGCTGATCGGACTGGCCGCGCGTCTCACGTTTGCCAGCGTTCTCCTGATGTATTTCTTGAATTCGGCGTTAACCAAAGTTGGCAGCTCGTTTCCCGAAATTCTGATCCCGACCACCAACGCTTACGCGCAAATCGTTCCAAAGGTGATGGAGGAAGCCGGATTTGACGCGACGCAGATCGCGTTCTTCCCGCATGGTTTGATGGTCTACGCCGGTACGTATGCTGAGTTCATTTTGCCGGTTCTGATCGTGATTGGGCTTTGGACGCGGGCCGCAAGTCTTGGAATGCTCGGCTTCATTGCCGTCATGACCTATGTCGACATCACAGCTCACGGCGCGGATGCGGCAACCATCGGTGGCTTTTTTGACCGGGTTCAGGACGCTGCGATTTCCGATCAACGGCTGCTATGGGCGTTTCCGCTGCTCTATCTGGTTCTGCGCGGCCCCGGCGCGATTTCATTTGACGCCGTGCTCGGCCTGACCGTGCGCGAGGAGCCGATCTAAGGCGTGTTGTTTTGGCTTGTTTTCGCTCACGGGCTATTCCTCGCTGCGCTCGGGCCCTGCGCGGGCGCGCCGCAACGCGGCGGGCCGCGTTCGCGGCCTGGGGTGCCGTCCTTGAAGGACAGGCCGCGCTTGTTGTTTTCGCTCACGGCTATTCCTCGCTTCGCTCGGGTCTCCGCGTGAGCGCCGCAACGCGGCGGGCCGCGTTCGCGGCCTGGGGTACCGTCCTCGCAGGATAGCCTGCGCTCGAGCCGCGAGCCTGCGAGCGTGCGAACAGCGCAATTAAAGACTCTTCTCGCTCACGGGTTATTCCTCGCTTTGCTCGGGCCCTCCGCGTGGGCGGCGCAATGCGCCGGGCCGCAGTCGCGGCCTGGAACAGTGCTCGACGGCTAACCCGCGCTTGAGCCGCGAGCCTGCGAACAGCGCAAACAAAGACTCGCGAACGCGTTTGTCCCCTCAATTCTCTTCATCACAGGCTACGATGCGAAGGTGATGTCCGCATCGGTGAACGGCTGTGACGTGATCCGCTTGCCGGTGGCCGCGAAGATTGCATTGGCGAGTGCCGGTGCGATGGGTGGTACGCCCGGCTCGCCGACACCGGTTGGCTTCTCGGTCGAATTGACAATGTGCACCTCGACCTTGGGCATGTCTGAAATCCGGAGCGGCTCGTAATCCGGGAAGTTCTCCTGATCAACCTGGCCATCCGTCAGCGTGATCTTGTTGCGCATTGCCGCGCCAAGACCGTAGCCGACGCCACCTTCCATTTGCGCACGGACAACGTCCGGGTTGATGACGATGCCGCAATCGACAGCGCAAACGACGCGATCAACTTTGATTTCGCCGTCTGCGTTGGCTGTCACCTCCACGACTTGGGCGACGAAGCTGTTGAAGCTCTCATGGACGGCAACGCCACGGCCGCGGCCTTTGTCCAGGGCCGTACCCCATCCGGCTTTTTCGGTCGCAAGCTTGAGTACACCGGCATGGCGCGGATGTCTTTCAAGCAGACTTAGGCGAAAGGCCACCGGGTCTTGTTCGGCTGCCTCTGCCAACATGTCGATTGCAATCTCAGTCGTGAACGCCGTATGGGTGTGCCCAACCGCACGCCACCACAACACGGGAATCGGCATTTCTGTGTTGCGCACGTCAACGCGAAGGTTCGGGATGGCATAAGGAAGCGTGTTGCCGCCTTCAACAGACGTTGAGTCAATTCCATCCTTCACCAGCGCATTCTCGAAGAACGTGCCGATCAGAATAGATTTACCAGCGAGGCTGTGTTTCCAGGCGACCGGTTTCCCGGCTTCGTCGACTCCGGCCTCAATCCGTTCGGCGAACATCGGGCGATAGTACCCGCCGCGCAAGTCATCCTCCCGCGTCCACATGAGTTTGACGGGATAGCGACCACCAATCGCTTTCACGGCCTCAGCCGCTTGTGCGTGATAGTCGGATGTCGGCGTGGCGCGTCGGCCAAATGATCCGCCGGCGTAGACTGTATTGATGAAGACCTGGTCCGGCTTCATCCCGAGGATCCGTGCAATCGTTGGCTGTGCCAATGACGGAAACTGACATCCGTCCCAGACTTCTGCCGCCGTATTGTCGAGATTAACCCGAATGACGCAGTTCAAAGGTTCCATTGGCGCATGCGCAAGCAAGGGAAGCGAGAAGTCTGCACGGATCTTCTTGGCCGCGCCGGCCAGTGCCTCATCGGCCTGACCATCATTGCGTGCCACACGGCCGGGTTTGTCGAGCTTGGCGTGGTGCTCAGCCATGATGGCATCGCTGGAGCGGCCTTCCGCCCCGTCATTGTCCCACACCACCTCAAGCGCTTCGCGGCCCTTGATTGCGCCCCATGTATTCTTTGCGTAGACGACCACGCCTTGCGGGATCTGTTGGACGTCGACCACGCCTTTAACAGCACGCGCACCCTTGTCGTTGAATGACTTGACCTTGCCACCAAACCGGGGCGGACGGGCGACTACGGCGTACACCATGTCGTCGAGCTTAACGTCGATTGCGAAGTTGGCCGTGCCATTCGTTTTCGCAACGCTGTCCTTTCTCGGTACACCCTCTTTGCCGATGAGCTTGTAATCGCTCGGCGACTTCAGCTTGGGTTCGGCTGCCAGCACAAGCTCTGAGGCTGTCTTGACGAGCGCACCGAAGCGCGATGATTTCCCTGAGGCGTGCGACAGTGTTCCCGATGAAACCGTGATTTCGGACGCCGGTACGTTCCACGTTTTCGCCGCCGCGCGAACGAGAAGATCGCGTGCCATGGCGCCGGCCTGGCGGTACTGATCGAAGGAGTTGGCAATCGCAGTGGAACCACCAGTACCCTGAGCGCCGAACAGCAGGTTTGCGTAGATCTTTGTGTTTGCCGGTGCGAATTCGACCTTCACGTCGGCCCAGTCAGCATCCAGCTCCTCGGCAATGATCGTCGCCAGGCCGGTTGTCGTTCCCTGCCCCATTTCGAAGTGCTTTGCGATGACAACCACGGTGTTGTCGGAAAGCACACCAACGAACGGGTTCGGAACCAGTCGGCTGTCGCCGGCAACAGCAAATCGGCCACTTGAGCCAAAGCCGACAATCAAGGCGCCGGCCGCTGCAGCTGAACCAATCAGAAAGCCGCGCCGTGTCGTATCGGTTGGCGCCTCAGGTGAGAGTAATGGGGTGTGCGGTGATGATGTCGGTCTCATGATCAGGCCTCCAACGTTTTGGAAGCAAGGTGGATGGCGGCGCGAATACGTTGGTACGTTGCGCAGCGACAGGCGTTGCCGCCCATCTCCGAGTCAATGTCCTCGTCAGATGGCTGTCGGTTCGACTCAAGCAAGCTGATTGCCTGCATGATTTGTCCGGACTGGCAGTAGCCGCATTGGACGACGTCAAGCTTCCGCCATGCGTCTTGAACGGCTTTTGCGACTGGACCATCAATAGCTTCGATGGTGCGGACGTCGCTGCCGGCAGCATCCTCGACTGTGAGCTGGCAGGACCGCATCGGTGTTCCGTCCACGTGAACCGTGCAGGCACCGCATGCTGCGACCCCGCAGCCGAACTTGGTTCCGGTGAGACCAAGTTCATCGCGGATGACCCACAGAACGGGGGTGTCCGCGTCGACGTCGACCCGATGGGTTCGACCATTGACCTTGATTGTTTGCATGAGTGTCCTCGGATGCTGCAATCTGCCTGCTGATTTGGGTTGCGTACTGAAGGAACGGCCCCGCCTCTTGTCTGAAACGATGGCATCACGACAAAGGTTCAGCACGTTTTTGGCCATGCCAGGCAGCCCATCCCGGCTAATTGTGGTTTGGGCTCCGCCGTTTCCAGCCCTAAAATCACAACAGAACACCAAGACATGATTTGGGGAGACGCTAGTGAAGGGTGCTGTTTTTGTGGGAGCTCGCCAGGTCGAGCTGCAGGATTTTGACGATCCGACCCCCGGTGAAGGGGAAGTTGTCGTTGAAATCAAGGCGTCCGGCATGTGTGGGTCGGATCTGCATTTCTACCGGGCGCCCGGCGGCGCGCCTGAAATGGCGCGCAAGCTCGGATTGGGCGGCGACGGTAAACCGGTGATCAATGGCCACGAACCATGCGGGATTGTTGCCGCACGCGGTCCGGGTGTTCCAAAACACCAAGCGCCGGACGGCCAGAGAGTCTCGATCCACCACTATGCCGGTTGCGAGGTGTGCCCGGATTGTCGTTCGGGCTGGTCACAGTTGTGCAAAGAAGGAGGTATGCAGGTCTACGGCGTGACCGGACACGGCGCGCACGCCAAGTACATGAAAGTGCCGGCGTTTACGCTCGTACCCTTGCACGATGAACTCAGTTTCGAGACAGGCGCTGCAATCTCCTGCGGAACGACGACGGCCTATGGCGCCCTGAAGCGCATGGAGATGGCGGGCGGGCACACGTTGGCCGTTTTTGGTCAAGGACCCGTGGGGCTCAGCGGCGTTCTGCTCGCCAAGGCCATGGGCATGCGAGTCATCGCCGTTGACGTGACGGCTGATCGTCTCGCGCTTGCCAATACCTGTGGCGCGGATGAACTGGTGAACGCGGCCGATACGGATTCGGTTGAGGAGCTAAGGAAACTCACGGGCGGCAAGGGTGTCGATTATGCGCTGGAGGCGTCCGCACACCCAGATGCACGGCTCGCATCAGCGCGTGGCACACGGACCTGGGGCAAGGTTGCTTTTGTCGGCGAGGGCGGACAAGTGACGTTTGATGTGAGTCCCGATCTCATTCGCCGTCAGCTGACTGTGATTGGCTCTTGGACATTTTCGTCCGGAATCCAGGATGAGTGTACGCGCTTCATTGCAGACAATGGCGTTGCGATCGACAAGCTGATCACGGATCGCTGGCCGATCAGTGAGATCGACGTGGCCTACGAAAAGTTCGATAAGCAGCAAATGGGCAAAGGGATCATCGATCCGTCGTAAATACAGCGTTTTCGCCCGGCGATCGTGACGTCGGGCCAAAGGTAGCCCCAGTGGCGGCCTCAATAGTAAAGCCGCGTTTAAGACGGCCATTATCTCATCTCAATCAAAGAGGGGCTCGCGCTGACGCATTCGGCTCGAGTTTCCTAACAGAAAGCCTAAGATCATGAGCGACTTGTACGATGGTTTGACGCGCTCGGCGCGTTCGCTTCCCGAAAGCGGGATTGTGACGGTCTTCAATTATGGGCGCACGCGTGATGGCCTGATCCCGCTGTGGGCAGGCGAGGGAGATTCACCGACTGATCCACTCATATCCGAAGCCGCAACCCGCGCGCTCCAAGACGGCCAAACCTTCTACACCTATCAGCGCGGGATCCCGCCGCTTCGCGAGGCACTTGCGGCCTACTTCTCAAATCTCTACGGCCGACCGTTTTCGATGGAGCAGTTCAACCTGACCTGCGGTGGCATGCAGGCCATCCAGATGGCTGTGCAGCTTGTCATCGGTGACGGGGACGAGGTGGTGGTGCCAGCGCCGGCATGGCCCAACTTCGAAGGGGCGATCCTGTCGCGCGGCGGGCACGTCCGGTTTGTGCCGATGGTTCTCGGTGAGCGTGGATGGGCGCTGGATCTGGATCGTCTGTTCGACGCCTGCGGACCCAAGACGCGGGCCCTCTTTATCAACTCCCCATCGAACCCATCCGGCTGGACTGCCACGGCAAATGAGTTGCGCGCCATTCTTGACTTTGCGCGCGATCGGGGCCTCTGGATCATTGCCGATGAGATTTACGGCCGGTTCTATTATGGCGACGGCGACGTGGCGCCCAGTTTTCAGACGATCCGGGAAGACGATGACCGGATTCTGTTTGTTCAGACCTTTTCAAGGAACTGGGCGATGACGGGGTGGCGCATGGGGTGGCTTCAAGCACCGCCTTCGCTCGGGCAAACCATAGAGAACCACATCCAGTATAACACGTCTGGTGTTCCAACGTTCCTGCAAGCCGGCGGCGTGGCGGCGCTAACGGACGGTGCGGCGATTGCACAAGCGCAAATCGAGAAGGCGGCCGAGGGTCGTCAAATCGTCTGTGATGCGCTGCAGCCCTACAATCGGATTCGTTTTGCCCGACCTGACGGCGCCTTCTACCTCCTGTTCGGTATAGAAGGCGAAACCGACTCCCTTCAGAGCGCGCTGAAACTTGTCGATGAAGCCAACATCGGCCTGGCTCCAGGGTCCGCATTCGGTCCCGGCGGCGAGGGCCACTTCCGGATCTGCTACCTCCGTTCGGCAGATCAACTGCGGACGGCGATGGCGCGTTTGACAGACTGGCTGGATCGGCAGATTTAATTGAGCTCAGGGGGCTTCCGGTGCCAGGCTCTTCGGGTCGTCGTGGCGCCGGGACTTACCCTCGAACAGGCTGCCGGACTGAATATCCAGCGCCTTATAGTACAGCTCGCCGGTGACATCGCACGACTCGCCAAGCACGATACGATTGGCGAATATAAAGCCGTCTTCGACAATGCCGTAAACGGTCACCCGTTCCGCAACAGCGGTTCCGCTCAACCGGCCGCGACGACCGAGGGTGATGTTCTGAGCGCGAACTTCACCTTCGATTTCGCCGTGGATTTCGAGTTCACCCGTCGTCTCGAAGCAACCGAGTACTCGTACATCGGGGCCAAGCACTAGCGGCACGTCACTCGCGGCCGGTTGCACAGACGGACGTGCGGAAACGCGGACTTGTCGCACAACATGAACTCGCAGCTGCTCAACGCCAACTCTGTTGCAACTGTCTCGTCTCGTCACGGCAAATCCAAGGCAGATGCCGACATTTGTCTCGGCATCAAGGTCTGTCAGGCGCGTCGGAAACGGCCAAGTGTCTGGAGACGTAGATGAATTGGCAGATCGGATCATCCTTAACGGCCGTTCCGGGCGTTTGGCCAGCGGCTGCGTAGGGGCGGCTGCATAGGGATTGTACAGCGGCCGTCGCACATCGTGGCGATCAACGCGCCTGTCCACCCTCATGAAGCCGTGATCGGTTCGCGAGCAGCCGATGTCTGCATCTACGAACGCAGGCTATGTTCCAGCCGGGCTGCGACCCGAAGCAGGCGGGTCTCTTCGCGGCGCTTGCCGACCAGTGTGACGCCGCACGGCAGTTCACCGACGGTCATGAGCGGCAAGGACACGGTTGGGACACCCAAGAACGTCCAGAGCCCGTTGAAGATGGCGTTGCCTGTCGTGGCGAGTGAGGCCGGTGCCGGGCCGGTCGATGACAGACACACCAGCGCATCATACCGATCGAGCAGGGCGGTCAGCAGAGCGTAGTGCTGTTCACGGCGTTGCAGAGCGGTCAGGTAGTCCGTGGCTAAGATCGCTGCACCGGCCGCCATGCGATCGCGGAGCCCTTGACTGAGCAACTCGGCGTTTTTGTCTCTCAACGGCGCATAATGATAATCACTCTCGACCAGCTGAATGGCCTGGTGATCGTCGATGATCGTGTCGAACGCGGAAGGCAACTCCACCTCTGGGCATCGGTCGCCAAGTGATGCGACCAGACGCGCGATTGCGGCCTTGGCATCGGGCTCGGCGGCGGGCCATGCCGGCGACTTGAAAAATGCGAGACGCGGTTCGGGATCACTTTCCGGATCAATCGCCAGCGCCTCAGTGGACCGTGCACGCGGATAGCTGACATCGTCGGTTGCGTCGTAGACGTCCAGGACGTGCGTGAGCGTTGCGATGTCGGCGAGAGAGCGTCCGTAAACGCCAACGGTGTCGAGCGTGTGCGACTGCAACGTGACGCCGGTTCGCGGTATCAGCCCACGCGTCGGCTTCAAGCCATGGATGCCGCAGAACGATGCCGGGCGAACAACGGACCCTCCGGTCTGTGTCCCCAGGGCGAGCGGGACCATGCCACACGCGACGGCCGCAGCTGACCCGGACGACGATCCGCCCGGTGTATGAGCCGGATTATGCGGATTGCGAGTCTTGCCGGGCGTCATGTTGGCAAGTTCGGTCGTGACGGTCTTGCCCATAATCACCGCACCGGCAGATCGGAGAACCGCAATGCATCGCGCATCGTGTTCCGGCTGATGATCGGTGAAATGCGCCGAACCATTCTGCGTTGGCATGTCAGCGGTATCGATAATGTCCTTGATCCCGACTGGGATGCCGTGAAGCGGGCCAATCGGCTCGCCGCGGGCCTGTGCTTTGTCTCGAGCGCGGGCCTGCGCAATCGCGTGGCTCGGATCCAGGAAGGTCCAGGCCTGAACGTCCGGCTCTCGCGCATCAATACGCTCCAGGCAGGCTGAAACGAGTTGCTCCGACGTGATCTCCCCGGCCTTGATCTTGGCGAGCGCGTCGTTGGCACTGATGTCGGCGAGATCCGTCATATGGCGTTCCATTCTCTGTTACTCAGCGGACAACGAGCTTAGCAGAGCTCGAAGGACCCGATTGTGATGTCGCGCCTGTCGGAATCCGCTATCGGTCGCGTTTGATGACAAATCCGGCCGTCGCGCGCAGCATATCCGCTTCCGGTCCGAATTGCGCGAGACTGCCATGGGCGTCGTCGTGTGCCGCTTCCAACTCCTGACGCGCGCGATTCAAGCCCAAAACGCCAATCAGCGTCGCCTTTCCGGCCTCTGCGTCTTTTCCGGTTGCCTTGCCGACCACGTCGGCGCTGCCTTCCACATCCAACAGGTCATCGGCGATCTGGAAAGCGAGACCAAGGGCGCGCCCGTAGCGGCTTATGGCTGCGAACTGATCCGGCGTTGCGTCGCCCAGGATTGCACCGGCCTCAACAGCAAAGCAGATCAGGGCACCGGTCTTCATGCTTTGAAGCTTGCGAACATGCGCCTCATCCGGATCCTTCGGCTGGCCGAGCTTGTCAGCCTCCAGATCAATACACTGTCCGCCAACCATACCGAGCCAGCCGGATGCAGTGGCGAGCCGTTGCATGAGCGCAAGACGGTGCTCGGCTGAGCCAATCTTGTTTAACGGATCGCTCAGGATCTCGAAGGCGAGCGTCAAAAGTGCATCACCGGCGAGGATTGCCGTCCACTCGTCGAAGGCGGACCAAACCGTCGGCTGCCCGCGTCGCAGTGTGTCGTTGTCCATCGCGGGTAGATCGTCGTGCACCAGACTGTAACAATGTATGCATTCCAATGCAGCGGCGACGGGCAGCGCGCGATCCCGTGAGACGCCGAAAAGCTGTGCGGATTCAATGACTAAGAATGGCCTAAGGCGTTTGCCACCTGAAAGAACGGCGTGTTTGACGGCATCGCGCAAGCGTTCCGGGACTCTTTCTCTGCTGCTCTGCTGGCTGATGATTTCGGTCAGATAGTGGTCAGTTGCCGATGCGTGCGCTGCAAGGCGATCGCGAAAACTCGTATCTGGCGCTGGCATGTGTCCCCTTGTCCCAACAGCACGGTTTGCCCCAGATGGGTCACGGCCCATCAACCTCTGTTAATTGATCACGGGTCGACGCTGTCTGTCACCGCTTGCGTCATACCTATGCAGCCATGGTGTGCTAAGATCTTTTGTTGTGACATCGTATTAGGGATCGTGACGCGTGGACTATTGGCGTCTGTGTAAAGACTGTGGCCGGCAGTCCATGGTTGCGGGCAGTGTGGTTATTGCGGCAGCGCTCGGTGGCGTTGCGGTCATTACGCTTGTTCTCTGTTTGGCCTTTCGGTTCATCGATCCGCCGGCGTCATCGTTAATGATCTCCCAGATGCTGAGTGGGCGTTCGATTGATCACCGCTGGGTTCCGATCGAGCGGATGTCACCCAATCTCATCCGCGCCGTCGTCCAATCCGAGGATGCGCGGTTCTGCAGTCACAGCGGCATTGACCTGATCGAGCTCGAAGCGGCGGCTCGGCGATCGAAGTCTGGCGATCTCGCTGCCATTCGCGGCGCCAGCACAATCTCCATGCAGGTTGTGAAAAACCTGTTTCTCTGGCCGGATCGATCCCTTGCGCGCAAAGGCCTCGAAATGGTTATGACGCCAGTCATGGAATTCGTCTGGCCGAAACGGCGGATCCTGGAGATTTACCTCAATGTTGCCGAATGGGGCCCCGGAATCTTCGGTGCCGAGGCCGCTGCGCGCCGACACTTCGGAAAGCCTGCAAACCGACTGACCAGACGTGAGGCGGCCTTGCTTGCAGCGGCTTTACCCAATCCCAGGAGCCGGAGACCGGCCCGTCCGAATCGGTTCCTTCGCAAGAGAGCCGGGCGGATTGCCAGAAGTGCCGGGTGGCGCGGCCTTGATCTGAGGTGTGTGCAAGGCTGATTATAGACAGCATTTGCATGGTGCGGGATACGGCGATCCCCCTAGCCAAGGGCGCATTTCCTCGATATAGGGCTGGCTCTGCCGGCTGATGCGAATAAGTCCCCTGCTGGGCCTGTTCGCGCCGGTATACGTATTCCACCGTCTGGCGCGATCTGACGCTGCTGGGAACTGCTTGGTTCCTGTACAGATGATTAAGGCCGCAGCCAGCGATTGAGCAGAGACACATCCATGGCTGTACCAAAAAGCAAAGTGACGTCGATGAAACGCGGTTTTCGCCGCTCCCACGACGCGTTAAAGGCACCGACTTACGTTGAAGACAAGGAAACAGGTAACCTGCGGCGGCCGCATCATATCGATCTCAAAACCGGCGTGTATCGTGGTCAACAGATCCTGAAAGACACATCGGAAGACTGATCGTCCGATTGCGCGTCGGGATTGACAGAACAATGGCCATAAAACTGTCTTAGTACAAAGGCCGCGCTGAAGTAGGAGATCTCAGAGTATGTCTATTCGTGCGTTGCCGCTGATCGCCATTGTGCTGATCCTATACAACCTGATCGTTTTCACACTTGGCTCGGCCGGTGTTGCGCCAGACGCGACGGGCGGAGAAGAGCAAGGGATCCTGCGGGTCGCAATGGTGGTTATTCCAATGCTGAATAACCCCGCCGGGTGGACGTTCACCTGGGGTGACCTCTTGATCCTCTTGCTGCTGATCACATTGTTCGTCGAGATTCTGAAAGCCACCTACACAGCCACGACAGCGCTTGTCGATCATGGTCTGTCCATGCTGGTGTTCATCGTCTGCCTGATCGAGTTTCTGATGGTCAAGGAAGCGCAGACGTCGGTCTTCTTCTTCATCACCGTTGCAACAGCAATAGACGTCATTGCCGGCTACACGATCGGTATCCGGGTTGCTCGGCGTGATATTGGCTTCGGCGGGTTGTCGCAATAGAGCACTGCGTCCGATTCCGTTTGGTCGCCACAATCTGAATTGCGCAGGCGCATGAACGACATTTCGTTCGTGCGCCTTTTTTCGTTTACCGGACTTATGATTCAAAGCTTTTTAAGTCATGATCTCTAGACTGACCGTGTTCGTGCGTGCGCCTTGGTCCAATCCGTTGGCGGCGCTGTGCGGTTTGATTGTCTCAGTTTTCCAGGTCCGGCGGTTTTCGTGAGCGGCAACGATCATTCATCCTCGGTGTCGAGCACGCCCGTCTCCAGCGCTCACAAGACGGCGTGTCCGACGCCCCCGGTCCTCGGCAATGCAGTTAATGATTTCGTGCATGTCTCCAGTCCTGGTGCCCCGGACTGCGCGGCCTCTGAAGCGGGCTATGCGTGGAACTTCGATCAGAACACGCTCGATTGGGAACCGCACGCGGCTGAGATGATCGGCGTTGCGACCGCCGACATGATTGCGACGGGCGACCGTTTCCGATCGTTGATTGCGCCGGAGTATGTTCATCGGCATGCGGCTGCGACGCTGTTGAGCCCTCTGGACGATCAGGGGCAGGGCGTTCCTTACCGGTTGACTTATCGACTGCAGACCAGCGGGTTACGGTCAACCAGCAGTATTTGGGTGGAAGACTTCGGGCGGTGGTGGAGCGACGAAACCGGGCGCCCGGCCCGCGCACAAGGTGTGCTTCGGCTGCTGGGGACGGACCGGCCTCAATCCGTGAACCGCACGCGCAGCTCCGATTTTGACACGACGACGGGCCAACTCAGTCGCGCGCGATTGAGCGACGCGCTAGTTGCGACGATGGAACGGTCGACAGCTGCGGGCGTAAGCTGCGGCTTCGTGTTGATTGCTGTCGATGGGCTCGAGCGTTACAGCGACACTCATGGCGCTGAAGCGCGCGACAAACTGGTGTTGCGCATCGCCCAAGCCATTCGGTTGCACCTGCGCGGTGGTGATGTTCTGGGGCGGTATTCGACGACCAAGTTTGCCGCCGTTCTCAACGCGTGTGATGGAACCAGCCTGAATGTCGCCGCAGGGCGCTTGGTGACGGCGGTCCGCAATTGTATGGCAGACGCCGGCGCGCGGGACTTCACGCAACCCATTGCAATTGGCGGTCTGATTATCCCAGACTCTGCAACGACTGTGAGTGAGGCCTTCGCGGTTGCGTTGCGCGCGGTTGCGCAAGCACGCGAAGACAGCCGTTCGCACGTCGTTCTGTTCACGGCGGATCACCCAGGGCGGGCAACGATGCGTCAGCTTGATCGTGGAACGGATCTCAGCAATGCGCTGCAAGGCGACAGGTTTGAGCTGTTTGTGCAACCGATTGTTGCGGCCGGCTCGCGGAAAGTCGTTTTCCATGAGGCGCTTGTTCGTTTGCGGACGGCGGACGGTCGATTGATTGCGGCCAGCGACTTCGTTGCGGATGCGGAAGCCGTGGGTCTGGTATCGTCGCTGGATCGTCGTGGTCTGGAGCTCGCCATCGCGGCCATGAGCCGGCACCCAAGCCTCAGCTTGTCCGTGAACGTTTCGGCGCTCACATGCGGTGATACGGCTTGGCTTGAGACCTTAAGGACGGCCGTTGGAGCCGTGCCGGATCTGGGGCAGCGCATGCTGATCGAGATCACCGAAACCGCAGCGTTTCACGATGTTAACGTCGCCGCGGTGTTTGTGGACCGCGTGAAGGCGCTGGGTTGCCGCGTCGCGATCGATGATTTTGGTGTCGGGTATACGACATTTGCCTGCCTTAAGGCCCTCAACGTCGATGTGGTGAAGCTGGACGGCAGCTTTGTTCGCAACCTGGTCGATGATCCTGCCGACCAGGTGTTCGTGCGCGCGATCGTCGACCTGTCGAAGGTTTTGAAGTTCGACACCGTGGCGGAATGGGTCGGCGATGAGGCAACGGCGCAATTTGCCGAAAAGTTAGGCGTCACCCATCTGCAGGGCTACCACTTCGGCATGCCCGAAAGCCTGGAAACAGTGCGCGACGGCTAGCCCGCGGTGGCTGTTTATCGCTCACGGGCTGTTCCTCGCTGCGCTCGGGCCCTCCGCGGGGGCGGCGCGACGCGCCGGGCCGCGTTCGCGGCCTGGGGTGCCAGACGGCTAACCCGCGCGCTGGTTGTTGATCACTCGTGGCCTATTCCAGCCTGGGATCGTCCTCGCAGTATGGCCCGCGCTCGAGCCGCGAGCTTGCGAGCGTGCGAACAGCGCCACTATTGGGATCGATAGTGCCGATAGGCGTTGGTTGAATTCAGCCTTCGTTGCGCGACTTCGCCAATTGCTCGATCTTGCGCTGCATTTCGTCGAGCTGGTTCCGCAGTTCGCTTAGCTCTGGGCTTTCCTGGCGTGGCCGCGCCTCAGCACTTGCCGGGTTCGGCTCAGTGCGATTGTCGCCCTGCGCATTCGTGTCACCGACCGAGGTTTCGCCGCCAGCCGTTGGCGATGGGGTGGATGGTTGGTGATCCGTAGCGGTATTCGGCGTCCAGACAGACATGGCCTGCTCGAACAGCGCCAGATTCTTCCGGGCCTGTTCGCGATAGGCGTCGAACGTGCCGGGCGCCCAGGACTGCGTCATTTGCTTGCGAAACCGTTCCTGCTCGCGCGTGAGTGTCTCAATACTCATCTGCAAGTAGCTCGGTACGATCCTGCCGAAGCCAATATCGTCGTAGAACCGGATCAGCTGGCGAAGAAACGGGACAGGCAGCAAGCTTTGCCCGTTCGCGCGCGATTCCTGCTCAACGATGATCTGGGTTAAGACGGCGTGGGTCAGGTCGTCGCCGCTCTTTGCGTCCTGCACAACAAAGTCGCGATCCGAGCGGACCATCTCCGCAAGATCTTCAAGCGTGACGTATGTGCTGGTCTCAGTGTTATAGAGCCGGCGGTTCGCATATTTTTTGACGACGATCGGGTTGTCTTTTGTCCCGGTTGCGTCTGGACGATCGAGCATCGGAAATTTCCAGAGTTCAGCAATCCGTCATCCTGGTATCACTTAGCACAAGTTTAGTGCGTTGCACCAATCAAATTCTTCGCGTCTTGCGCGTTGCACCATCTTCCGACCCATATAACTGGCAAAAAGGCTTAATTGCTTCGTTGCGATTGCTCATATGTGCCGTCCCCCCTAAGTTCTCAGGTGACGCGTGCCAATGGGCTGAGATCACCGATGGGCTCTGCCGCAAATCTCACAGTGCCGAATCTCACGGTGCCAAATTTCACAGTGCCAAATCTTACGGTGCCTGTGTGCGATTCGTTTGCAGTTGCGCGTACAGGTGACATGCGCAACCAACGGCATGGCTTTCACAACTCCATATTCCGAACTCTAAGAGCAAGAGGACCACGATGAGCGACGCTGATAAGACCGTTGTAATCGCGAGTGCCGCGCGCACGCCTGTGGGATCGTTCAGTGGCGCTCTATCGAGCGCTCCGGCTCACGATCTCGGCAAGACCGCGATCCAGGCCGCAATGGACCGGGCCGGCGTATCCGGCGGCGACGTTGACGAGGTGATCCTCGGCCAAATCCTAACAGCGGGGCAGGGTCAAAATCCAGCACGCCAAGCTTCGATCAACGCCGGGATACCCGTCGATAGCCCGGCTTGGGGCATGAATCAGCTCTGCGGCTCCGGATTGCGCGCGGTTGCCTTGGGTGCGCAGCAGGTCCAACTCGGCGACGCCAAGATTGTGATTGCCGGCGGTCAGGAAAGTATGAGCCAGGCGCCGCACTGCTCACACCTGCGGAACGGTCACAAAATGGGCGACGTCCAGTTCATCGATACGATGATCAAGGACGGCCTCTGGGATGCGTTTAACGGCTACCACATGGGAACCACGGCCGAGAACGTCGCGCGCCAATGGCAGATTACGCGGGAAGAGCAGGACGCCTTTGCCGTCGCCTCGCAGAACAAGGCGGAAGCCGCGCAGAAGGCCGGTAAGTTCAAGGACGAAATCGCCCCGGTTACGATTAAGACGCGCAAAGGCGAGGTTGTTGTTGAGGACGATGAGTATATCCGCGCCGGCGTCACGCTGGACTCGGTCACCAAGCTGCGTCCGGCCTTTGCCAAGGACGGCACGGTGACTGCAGGCAACGCATCGGGCATTAACGACGGTGCAGCCGCGGCGGTCCTTATGACGGCTGCAGAGGCGGACAAGCGCGGGATCACCCCGATGGCGCGGATTGTGTCGTGGGCCAGTGTCGGCGTTGATCCCTCGATCATGGGGACGGGCCCCATTCCGGCATCGAAGATGGCGCTTGAGAAAGCCGGCTGGACGGTTGAAGACCTGGATCTGATCGAAGCCAACGAGGCCTTTGCGGCACAAGCCTGTGCCGTCAACAAAGGTGTGGGTTGGAATACGGAGAACGTGAACGTCAATGGCGGCGCCATCGCGATTGGTCACCCAATCGGTGCGTCCGGTGCGCGTGTGTTGACGACGCTTCTGTTCGAGATGCAACGCCGCGACGCCAAGAAAGGACTTGCTACGCTGTGCATTGGCGGTGGCATGGGTGTCGCGATGTGCGTGCAGCGCGATTGAGGGGAATGACTGACGGCTTTGGATGCTTGATCCGATGTCGTCAGGATCCTGCCGGCGTGTCGCTGTACATGCTGCTGCGATCGGCGGCAGGCGCACTATCACATTGGCCCGTCGGGCCAACACGATCTCTGTCGAACCCGTTCGGCGGTTCCAATGCATCGAAACAACAGGAGGAACGGTATCATGGCACGGGTTGCCATCGTGACTGGCGGAACGCGCGGTATTGGCGCGGCGATCGCCCGCGAACTGAAGCAAAAAGGGTACCGGGTTGCCGCGACCTATGGCGGCAACAGCGAGGCGGCTCAGCAGTTCCAGGCCGAGACGGGCATTCCCGTCTATAAATTCGATGTCGGCGATTTCGATGCGTGTCAGGCAGGTGTCGCGCAAATCGAAGCCGATCTTGGGCCTTGCGACGTACTCGTCAACAACGCCGGCATAACGCGCGACGCGATGTTCCATAAGCTCGAAAAAGAGCAGTGGTACGCTGTGATCAACACCAACCTGAATTCGCTGTTCAACATGACGCGGCAGGTCTGGGAAGGGATGCGCAACCGCGGGTTCGGTCGTGTCATCTGCATCTCGTCGATCAACGGTCAGAAGGGGCAGATGGGCCAGACGAACTACTCCGCCGCGAAAGCCGGCGATATTGGTTTCGTCAAAGCCCTGGCGCAGGAAGGTGCCGCCAAAGGCATCACAGTGAACGCCATCTGCCCGGGCTACATTGGCACCGAAATGGTTCGTGCCGTGCCGGAGAAAGTGCTCAACGAACGGATCATTCCGCAGATTCCGGTTGGCCGCCTCGGCGAACCGGAAGAGATCGCGCGGTGCGTGTCGTTCCTGGCGTCGGATGATGCGGGTTTTGTCACAGGCTCAACAATCTCGGCGAACGGCGGCCAGTTCATGGTCTGAGTTGCGTGGGGCCGGGTGGGGCGCAGCGATCGTCCCGTCGGACAACAAAGGGCGCCCCTGGGGGCGCCCTTTTGATTGTGATCGGGCGTTGAGTGCGATGAGCCGCGTCTGTGTTCGGGCCGCTACGTCCGAGACTGGGCGCGAACGAACCTCGGCATATCGTCCAGCGCGCCGGGACCTTTGTAGGTCGGGTCTGTCGAAACCGTGTCGCTTCCGGTTGACGGTTGCGGCGATGGCTGCTCCGGGCTCGGTGCCGTTGCCGGAAGTCCGATGAGGCGACTTACATCCGGCCGCTCCGGCTCGGGTGCGGAGCCGGCGAACCACATCTCAATCAGATCCAGCTCCTGGCTCGAGAGTGACAACCCTTGAGACCGGCAGCGTGTGACGACGAAGTTCCGAAAGCGCCCGGCAAATATGTTTGCCGAGATATCTTTCTCGAACCACGGATCGGTCTCGCTGACGACGTCGAGAATAAAGCGCGCATCTTCTGTCCGAAGCGCGACGTTGCGCGCCTTCAAGCGCTCAACCACACGCGCGATTGTTTGGACGCCCTGCAGCTGGTTCTCGCTGATTTCGGCAGCGAGTTCCTCGAAGATCACGCGATAGTCGGGGCGAGATATCGCCGGGACCTGTGATGCGTCGAGAATGCGACTAACGGAACGTTGCAGTTCCGCTGAGTGATCGGCTGTCGGTGCGACACCGCTCGCAGCCTGCGCCTGACCTACCGGCTCCGGCGCGGGTTGCGGCGTTGTCGTTTGCGGCTTCAATGGCTCCGGTGACGACTTTGCAGGAGGAGGAGTTACCGCTTCAGCCGGTGCTGATTGAGCAATCTCAGGCCGCAGTGTCTGTTGTGTTACCCGTTGCATGTCACAGGCATAGTACGGCGCCGTATCAGTCAGCCGGATGTCACTCGGCAGATCTGCCTTCAGAAGCTCAAGAAACGTCCCAGCTCCCCCCCAGTTCGAGCCGGACGTTTTTCCAGTTCCCAAAGCCTGGGTTGCGCGCTGGGCCAACGCCTCGATCGGCACCGGCGCAGGAGCCTCGCGTACGAGCTTCACGACTTCCTTAACAATTGCACCGCGTGCTTCGCTTTGATCAACGATAGCGGTTTCATCATTTTCCTCGATGGGTTCACCTTCCATCAGGAACTTGATCAGGTCGCTTTCATGCACGGCACCGTCGGCGAGCGCCGTGTAGGCTGCTGCCGCATTGTCATTCGAGAAAATCACCGTGCGGCGATCGTGCGCACGGAGACGGTGCAGAACCGGCGTAAAGTCCGCATCACTCGACAGAATGATAAACTCATTGAAATAGGTTTCGTGCGTGAGGAAGTCGCGCAGGTCCATCACCATCTTGATGTCTGACGAGTTCTTCAACTGCGCGGTCAGCGGGGGACAGTCGATAATCTCGAAACCTGTTCGAAGAAAGTGGTTCCGAACAAACGGAAACGAGTTCATGTCCGTCGAGTTCTCGTTCGGGTTCTTGCGCGGAATGGGGTTTCCGTAGCACCGATTCATTACCAGCCGGCGTGGCGCCTGCGTCTCGCCAGGAATGGACGGGCGAATCAGCTGTCCGCCTTGGAGTGCTGCAATCCAGCGGCCGGCATCTTTTGCAAAACGTCTTGCTGCATCTTCATTCTTGCGCCGAAGCGACAAATAGATGTTGTCATAATCGACAAACACCGCGCTTAGCATCGTTCCTGACGACCCACGCTGCATCTTAACCGACCCCCATCGAACCCGAATGAAAACTCTCTCTTGTGCGGACGCTCAACGAGTCGGGTTGCCCTCGCAAGGACATCTGGGTGTCAGGTCAAGAAGACGTACAGTTCGTCTTAGATTTCAGGGAGTTGTGGCGATGTCCGGAATAAGAATGTCGTGGATAACCTTGTGGCTGCCGCAATCTCTTCAGGAGGAGGCCGCAGGCGCCGTTTGCATGCCGATTCGCCAGTCTGTCGAAGGGGTTGGCCGACACGTGGAAAGGCCAGCAGTGGACGCCGCCGCTTGGCCAGCGTTTTGCCGGCCTGCTTGCCTCGGCCGGCGTCCATATCCTCGTGTCGTTGATTGACCGACTTCGCCGTTTGCAGACTAAGCAACGGCGGAATCTGAACTGCGTTATGCGCGGTTCTTGCGCTCGCGAACTTCGGCAAACACCTGCCAGTCTTCTGCTGTCTCGAGCCCGAGGTTCCTGCGGATCTCAGGGCTGTTGACACGAATGAAAGGATTGGTTTCCCGC
Organism: Pseudomonadota bacterium; assembly: GCA_039186015.1. Lineage (GTDB taxonomy): Bacteria > Pseudomonadota > Alphaproteobacteria > Rhizobiales > Hyphomicrobiaceae > JBCBWG01. The sequence continues at coordinate 3,850 of JBCDAH010000051.1, read as the reverse complement.
TCGATATCCACGCGCGTTGGGAGTGTCGGCTGTCCGGCGGCGCGGCGCGCCTGCACGTCCTCGGCGCGGGCCTGTAGCGCCGCGTTGCCTGGTTCGATCGTGAGTGCGAACTCTGCATTGGCGACCGTGTATTCGTGGCCGCAGTACAGAACTGTGTCAGCGGGCAGCTTGGCGACTTTCTCCACGCCGCCCCACATCTCCTGCATGGTACCTTCGTTCACGCGGCCGCAGCCCATGGCAAACAGTGTGTCACCGACGAACGCGACCTTGGCGTCCGGAATGTGGTAGATGATGTGCCCAGCGGTGTGCCCTGGTGTTTCGTGAACGTGGACATCGAAGTTGCCCCATTTGAACGTGTCGCCTTCGCCAACGGCCTCGTCGATACCCGGGATCTTCGCCGCCTCCGGCTTCGGGCCGATAATCCTGCAGCCCGTTTCTTCCTTAAGCGGCAGATTTCCGTCTGTATGGTCCCAGTGATAGTGTGTGGTCAGAATGTGCGTTAAGGTCCAGCCGCGCTCGGCAAGTGCTGCTTTGACAGCGGATGCGTCGGCTGCGTCAATGGATGCGACGAGGTTGGTTTCCGGGTCGCGGATCAGCACGCCGTAGTTGTCGCTGAGGCATGGAAACTGGTGAATTTCTAGCGCGGTGGTCATGCCGGTGCTCCTTCATTGCCGTGGCGCTGACGTTGGTTGTGGCGACCGTAGCAAGGGCGGCCCCGATTGCAACGGCCAGGGCGACCAGCCTATGTGAGTGCGACCAGCCTATGTGAATGATATGTTCATGGACGCCGGAGAGCTCTGGGACTTCTATAATCGGCCGCTCGGGCACACCGTGCGGCGGGTCCTAGGCACGCGCGTCCGCGCGCGCTGGCGCCACATCGAAAGTGAGACGCTCGTTGGGCTGGGATACGCCTCGCCGTTTATGGGGGCGTTCCGTGGTGAAGCGCGGCGGATCGGGGCGTTTATGCCCGCATCCCAAGGCGCCGTGGTTTGGCCGAACGCCGGGGATTCCATGACCGTGCTGGCAGACGAGACCCAGTTGCCGCTCTCCGATGGGTGTGTCGATCGTTTGCTGGTGGTGCACTGCCTGGAGTTTTCCGAGGCTGTCCGTCCGATGTTACGGGAAATCTGGCGCGTGCTGGCGCCGGAAGGGCGCGCGCTCTTCATCGTGCCGAACCGGAGCGGCGTTTGGGCCAGGATGGATACAACGCCGTTTGGCCAGGGGCGGCCTTACTCCCGCGGCCAGCTTGAGCGTTTGTTGGGCCAAGCCCAGCTCAGGCCCCTGGACTGCAGGTGGGCGCTGCATTGGCCACCGGTCGAGCGTCAGATTGTGATGCGATCGGCCGTTGCTTTCGAGCGGTTGGGCGCCCGCGTCTGGCCCGGTGTTGGCGGTGTGATTTTGTTGGAAGCCGGCAAGGAAACCGCGACTCCCACCGGCCTTGCAGTCCCCTCGCGCGCCATCGGAGAACTGGTTACCGTGCCTGGCGCGGCGCCATCTGCCGGTACGGCGTACGACAAGGAGCCGCGCCGTCGTGCGCTTATCGCGCATGAAGGCCGATAAGCGCGAAGTGATCCAACGCATCAGTCCAGACCTTGTCGGTGGTCCAACCAGCCTCCATCGCGATCTGCGAGAATCCTTCGACGCTGTATTTTCGAGAGCTCTCCGTATGGATTGTTTCGCCGCGGTCGAACGAAAACCGTGTGCCGGACACCGAGACGACGTGCGCGTCCTGACTGACAAGGTGCATCTCAATCGCCGAGGCCTGCGCGTTCCAGCGGGCCTCATGGCGAAACAGAGCCGGTTGGAACGTGCCACCGAGTTCGCGATTGATGCGCGTTAAGAGATTGCGGTTGAAGGCCGCGGTCACACCTGCCGCGTCGTCATATGCTGGAATGAGGACGTCGGTGCTTTTCTTGAGATCGACACCGATCAGCGCGCGACCCTGGTTCGAGCCTGGTGCAGAGACGTGGCGCGCCACGCGACGCAGAAAGCTGGTCGCTTCAGTGATATCGAGATTGCCAAGCGTCGAGCCGGGGAAGAAGCCGATCCGAGGGTTCTCCTTTGGAAGTCCGTCCGGCAAGTCGAAGTCGGTGGTGAAGTCGGCCACAACCGGTTGGACCGCAAGCGTAGGGAACCGCTTCCGCAATCGGGCTGCAGCGAACTCCAGAAAGTCACCGGCAATGTCCATCGGGACGTACAGCCGAGGTGTGGCGAGGCTGTTGAGCAGGATCTCCGTTTTGACGCTTGCGCCCGCACCGTACTCGATGATGACGGCGTCTTCTCCGCAGAACGCGGCAATCTCTGGAGCGCTGTTCGTCAGGATCGCGGCTTCGGTTCGGGTTGGATAATACTCCGGAAGCGTTGTGATTTCCTCGAACAACTCCGAGCCGCGGTCGTCGTATAGCCAGCGGCTGGGAATGAATTTTTGCTCGGCGGAAAGGCCGTTGAGGACGTCGTCGCGGAATGCGGCGCGTTGATCTGTGGCCTCGTCGGCAGGTTGATTGTCGGCGACTGCGGTCATGTCAGAGATCCTTGGCCAGGCGCAGGCCGGAGAACTGCCAGCGCGCATGGGGTGGGAAGAAGTTGCGATAGGTTGCGCGCATGTGGTCGTCCGGCGTTACGCAAGAGCCGCCGCGCAACACGAACTGGCCACACATGAACTTGCCGTTGTACTCGCCGACTGCGCCGCTCTCCGCCTTGAAGCCTGGATAGGGCGCGAACGGACTGCGGGTCCACTCCCATACGTCACCGAACATCTGGCGCGGCAGGTTTGTGCTTGGGCCGGCTGGTCGCGGCCGTAGGCGACCGGTTGCGGCGAAGTTGCCGTCGATTGGGCATTGGACGGCAACGACCTCCCATTCAGCTTCGGTGGGCAGGCGATGCCCCGCCCACGCGGCGTACGCGTCAGCTTCAAAATAGCTGACGTGGGCAACAGGCGCGGCGCGGTCGACCGGTTGGGGGCCGCGGAGTGTCATGGTCCAGTAGTCATTATCCCGCTTCTGCCAATAGAGCGGTGCCCACCAGTCGTTCGCCTGAACGGCATGCCAACCGTCGGACAGCCAGAGCAGCGGATTGCGATAACCGCCATCCTCGATGAACGCGATCCACTCACCGTTCGTCACAGGTCGATCAGCGAGTGCAAACGGCGCAGTGAAGACGCGGTGCCGCGGCTCTTCCGAGTCGAACGAGAAGCCGCTGCCATCGTGGCCGATTTCGACAAGACCGCCCTCGACGTTATGCCAACCTTGCTCTGTTTTGGCGTTGGGGTCGACGGCGAGTGGCTCGGGATCTTTATAGGGTGGTTGCAGCGGATTTTGCGCGAAGAGATGGAGAACATCCGTCAGGAGAAGTTCTTGGTGCTGCTGCTCATGATGGCAACCGAGTTCGACAAGTTCGGAAACGGCCAAGTCGCGAGACGTTTCGAGCAAGGCATACACGGCCGCGTCGACATGCTCGCGGTAACGCAGCACGCTCTCCAACGTCGGCCGTGTGATCATACCGCGTCGTGGCCGCGGCTGCCGTGCGCCAAGCGTTTCGTAATAGGAATTGAACAGGAAGTTGAAGTCGTCGTCGAAGCGTCGGTAGGTCGGCACGTTGGAGAGAACCATGGTTTCGAAGAACCACGTCGTATGGGCCAGATGCCATTTCGCAGGGCTTGCATCCGGCATCGACTGAACCGTCGCGTCCGCATCCGACAAGGGGGCTGCCAGGGCGCGACTGGCTTTGCGGACTCGCTGGAATTTGTCGAGAATCTCAGACGGACGTTGCGGCGCCGTACGCGACGATCGTGCAACCATGACAGTCTCTCCTGGGATTTCTGGCCTGGGATTTCTGGCCTGGGATTTCTGGC
>JBCDAH010000050.1:0-31823 GCA_039186015.1 Pseudomonadota bacterium | reverse complement strand
TGGTTTCGCCTTTGGTGTGCTTTTTATTCTGTCAATTCTCTTTCTGCCTTTGCCTGGATTTCTTGTTGATTTGGGGTTGGCGGTCTCGTTTGCGCTTTCCATTCTGATTCTCATGGTCGCACTCTGGATAAAGCGACCGCTTGATTTTTCGGCATTTCCAACGGTGCTGCTCATCGCGACGATGTTGCGTTTGGCGCTCAATATCGCAACGACACGTTTAATTTTGACTGATGGCTCGTCCGGGCAGGAAGCTGCCGGCTATGTTATTTCGGGTTTTTCGACGTTTGTCATGGCCGGAGATTTCGTGATCGGCCTTGTCGTCTTTCTGATCTTGTTGACGGTCAATTTTCTGGTCATCACAAAGGGTGCGGGTCGTATCGCGGAGGTTGGCGCGCGATTTGCCCTTGATGCCGTTCCCGGAAAACAGATGGCAATCGATGCGGATCTGTCATCGGGATTGATTGGCGAGAAGGAAGCGCAGCGGCGACGCCGGGAACTTGAGGAAGAGAGCGCATTCTTCGGGTCGATGGATGGTGCGTCGAAGTTTGTTCGTGGTGACGCGATCGCCGGACTTATTATTACGGCCGTCAACATTTTCGGTGGCATCGCCATTGCCGTAATCCGCCATGATATGGCGGCCGCTGATGCGGTTGACGTGTTTACGAAACTCTCGGTCGGAGACGGCCTTGTCACGCAGATTCCGGCTCTGATCATCTCACTTGCGGCCGGTCTGGTGGTCGCGAAGGGCGGCGCACGCGAAGCGGCCGATGCCGCGGTGCTGGGTCAGTTGTCCAGCCAGCCGCGCGCACTGTTGTTGACCGCCGGAATGCTCGGCATATTCGCACTGATTCCGGGGCTTCCATTCTTTCCGTTCGCCGTGCTGGCGGGGCTGCTGGCGTTCGCCGGCATACTGATACCGCGACGATGGGCGGCGGTCGCTGCGGCGGAAGAGGCACGGGTCCGTGCGGAAGAAGAAAGCAAGAAGGAAAGCGAAGGACAGCCGATCAAGCAGTCGCTTCAATTGAGCGCGGTTGAGATTGTGCTGGGCACGCAGTTGGCGGCCACGTTCCTGTCGAAGCACGGCGAATTGGAACAGCGCGTTACAAAGATGCGCAGAAAGTTTGCCCGGCAATATGGCTTCATCATTCCGGAAATCGGTTTGAGCGATGACCCGTCGCTGCCGGCAAACGGTTATCAAATCCGGGTTCACGGGACGACCGTATCAAATCACCTGCTGCCGGTCGGTGATGTCTTGTTGATCATCGGGAACGGACCCAAGCCGTCGTTCCCGGGTGAAGAAACGACGGAGCCCGCATTCGGTATGAAGGCGATGTGGGTGCCGGAGGCGTTCTCGAAGGAAGCGAAGGTCGAAGGGTTCACACCGGTTGACCCGATGACGGTTCTTCTCACCCACCTCAGTGAGGTTATCCGCAGCAGCCTGTCTCAATTGCTGTCCTACCGCGACATGCAGCATCTGTTGCAAGGTCTGCCGCCAGAGTATCAAAAACTGCTCGATGAAATTGTGCCGGCGAACATTTCGTTGTCGGGCATTCAGGCTGTCTTGAAAATGCTGCTCGCCGAGCGGGTCTCGATTCGAAATCTCAGCTTGATCTTGGAGGCGGTTGCCGAAATCGCGCCTCACGTCCGGCGGGCCGAACATGTCGTCGAGCACGTTCGCCAGCGGCTGGCGCCTCAAATCTGTGGCGACATTGCCGTCGACGACAAGCTCTCGATCCTGCGTCTTGGCAACCGTTGGGAACTTGCATTCCACGAAGCGCTGCGGCGCAACCAGTCCGGAGAAGTTGTCGAGTTCGACATGGACCCGCGCTTGCTGGAGGACTTTGTCAAAGACGTCACGGCTGCGGTCGAAGAACATCAGGGCAAAACGGCGCGGATTGCTTTGGTCACGGCAGCTGACGCCCGGCCGTGCGTGCGCATGCTGGTCGAGCGCTTTATGCCGACGCTATCCGTGTTGTCGCATATCGAGATTGCCCGGGTTTCGAAAATCGAATCCCTCGGAAACCTTTCGTGAGCGAACCGAGCGAATTCGTACTCCACGTCTTTCTTGTGTTCTGCAGAGTCGGCGGCATCATGATGCTGGTGCCCGGATTCGCCAGTCCGCGCATCCCGATGCGCATTCGGCTCATGTTCGCGGTCATTCTAGCCTGGATGATCTCGCCAATTGCGGCGCCTGTCACACAGGTCGCAAGCCCGGATATGTTGCTCCTCAGGATCTCGTCCGAGTTTGTGACCGGCGTTACCATCGGTCTGGTTGCTCGCATCTACCTTGTCGCCTTGGAGTTCGCCGGAACCGCGATATCCGCCTACATCGGCTTCGGAATGCAACCCGGCGGCGTTGCGATCGATGATCAGGCCACGGTCCCGCTTACGGCGTTGATCACGAGCACGGCTACCCTGTTGTTCTTCGTGCTCAATCTGCACTGGGCCGTTATAGGCGCGCTGGTGCGCAGTTTCGATGCCTATCCGATCGGTTCAGGCTTCGACATCGGTTTCCGGACGGAGTTCCTTGTTGGAACGCTGTCTCAGGCCTTCTATCTGGCAATCCAGATTAGCGGCCCGTTCTTGATTTTCGGGCTTCTGGTCAATCTCATCTTTGGCGTGGTCAACCGCCTGGTGCCGCAGGTGCCCGCCTACTTTGTCTCGATACCCGTGCTGATCGCCGGTGGTTTGCTGCTGGCGCACTTTGCAATCGCGGAACTGTTGCTGTTGTTCACAGACCGTGTGCGCCAAACGCTCGAGGGGCTGTGAGATGCCGGACACTCAGGCAAAACGCCTACGCCAGCTTGTGCGCATCCAAGCCATCCTGAAAAAGCAGAAGCTAGCGGAGGCTGCCCGTCTGCAGCACGATCTGATAGCGGCATGTTCTGAAATTGAATGGGCGTCGTCGAATCTCTCGTCGGCAGACAGTGTCAGCAGTCGGTTTGCAGACGTCTGGCAAAAACGCTTGCAGCGCCGTCAGGCTGATGTGGTTACGCTGAAGAGCGATCTCCAAGATGTGCGGACGGATGCACTCGTGCGCGGCCGGATCGTCGATCGCTTGCGCGAGATGCTTCTGACCCGCCGAAACGCACGTGACCGCAAGGTGCAGGAGACGCAGCTTCTCGAGATTGCGCTCACGTCGAAGCCGGATCAGGGACGTCAGGCTTCCGCAAGTTCGCGCCGGTAGAGTAATCGAACGATGAACTGCGCGGCGACGTCTACCGTGTCTTGCATATTCGTAATCGTCCGCCCGTGGCCCATGTAGAAGCACAGGCGAGATCGGTCTTGGATCTTCCAATTCAAAGCGCTGCCATTTGGCCGAGCGGCTGGTCAACGACCGTCGATCGGGTCACGACGGGCGCGTCGTCGAACCTCGGGCCAGGGCCGGGGCTATCCGTCACGCAGCCGAGTTTCGAGACAACGGTCCGCTCCGCTCAGCGGGCAGCGCAGACCAATCAGAACGCCCCGCCGCCGAGAGGTACCCAGGCAGATGACGCGAAGGCCAAGCAGATGCAGGCGTTCGAGACATTCACGATGCGGATGCTGATTGACGCCATGCTGCCGAAGGAGACTGGCGCTCTGTTCGGTGAAGGCACTGCAGGCCGTTTATGGCGTTCGGCGCTCTCGGAGAAGATCGCTGAAGAGATAACCCGTGACGGTCGCCTTCAACTTCTGAAGACGGCAGAGAACGGCCCAACCTCGCTCGCTCGTGCCGTTGCGTCTGACAACGCCACGGCCAGCAGCGCAGAGAACCGCGCCGACTTTGCCGCTTGGGCGCCAACCTTGATCAGGCCATCAGACAGATCGGTAGAGGGGTGAGCATGGACGGATATTCGCAATCGCAGGGCCCAGTCGCTAGCCGCAACGCTGGCGGAGCCAAGCCAAAAGCCGACCAGTCTGCACAAGTAGATCTTGTGATCCAGAGGCTCGCCGACAAGCTGACGAGCGTTCTGCAGGAAGAACGGCAGGCTCTGGCTGAACGTGATGACGCAAAAATCGGAATGATTGTGACGCGCAAGAACCAGCTCACGCTCGAACTCAGCCGGGTGTCGGCATCCTTGGATGATACGCAGCCCAGCGACGCGGCTATCGAAAGCCTGCAGAAGATCCGCGAAGGGCTGGCGGACAACCATCGTCTCCTCGGTCTCCATGTTGAAGCCCTCCGGGAGATAACCTCTCTCGTCGCGCGCGTCGTGCAGACGTCGCAGTCCGACGGAACCTACTCCGAGCTGTCAGCACAACGGTGATGAGCAAATGATAAAGACCATCGCACTGGGCATCTGGATTAGCGGTGTGACGCTGCTGGCCACGTACGGCACCCTGATGATGAATACACCCACACCGGGACCAGCCAAGCGCAGTCTCGGCGGCATCGACTACGTCAAACTCTCCCCGATTGCGGTTCCAGTCGTTCATAAGCGCGGTGTTGCGGGCTACGTGATCGCGCGCGTGACCATCACCGCAGACGAGCTGAAGGTGAAGAAGCTGGGAATGGCGTTGCACGCATATGCGACGGCTGCCGCATTCAAGACGATCTACGATGACCCGAGCTACGCATACGGCACCATGGAACGCAGAGATCTGAAAGCCGTCGCAAAGGACATCACGGCCAGCGCCAACGACGCGATTGGCGAGAAAGTCATCGAAAGTGTCATCATCGAGGGCATGACGTTTCTGAACCAAAGCCAGGTTCGCTGCGATCCGAGCAAGCGCGCGTGAGTGGCCCGCATCGAGGTCGCGAACTCACCAACGCCGACCGAGGAATTCGGATTTCAGACTTTAGGAGGTCCACAACGTGACGACACAGCTTAAGGGCCCCTACAGCCTCCAGGTCGATACGATAAGGCAAGCGGTCAGCCCGCGGCGACTCGGTGTATTCGCACTGGGCCACATCGACCATGCAAATACATTCCGGATCGAGCGGGTCGGTCGCTCGGATGAGGAACTCAGAGAAGAATTGATGAAATTCGTCGGTTCAAGCAGTCACTTCAAGTTCAAGCTGACGATGACGGCGATGCAGACGTTCCGGTTGGAATGTGAGCTCTTCCACCGGTTCCGGCCGCAGGGCAACTTCATTCACCCGACTCGTCCTCCGAACACGACGTGGGCGTGTCCGGTTTGTCGGGACCGCCTTCTCGGATGAGGCGAAGAGCGTCGTGCAGGGCGGCACGGTAGCCCAGGTGCCAATACGCTCTCTCGACCGAGTTCGGCTCGAGGTGGAGCTGGTCGTGTTGAACGTACGGCGCCTCGCTTTCGAGCCAGTCATCCAGACCCGACAGACGCGCGACGATCATTCGTTGTGTTTGCTGCTTACTCATGGCGCTAGGTTTACCGCGTACCCCTTCCAAGAGAGTTGACTGCGACCTGGCAATCGCTTTCTCGGTTAACGAGCCACTGCCGGAACCGTGAGGATTGGCTCTACGTCGCATTTGCCTCCCAACGCAGGCCAACGCTGACCCGCGCACCCTCGCATGTCTGGAGGCCGTCCGCCATAGGCGAAATCGCTTCGCCAGCGCACACTCCAGGATTGATTCACTCGTCTGGCCACTCACGACGTCATTCCGCCGGGCGGCCGGCCAGGAACCCCTAAAACGAAAGAAGTCTGGGATGGTTCCAGCTAGACCTGAAACGCTCTCAGATGCCCGGAGCGCCGGAAAACCTCGCAACCCTGTGGAGAACTTTGGCAGCCAGCTTCACGACCAGCGGTCGGGCGTGCGAGTCGTTACTTATTGTGCGAAGCGCCATAAGTCGAAGAAGCCGGCCATGGTCCTTGGCAGTCAACGCGTCAGTGGTCCTGAGACTCAGCAGATATAAGCACAGTGAAATATTGGAGGCAGAATGAACGCTTTCTCAATGGACACTGTACGAATTGATACAACGCTTGCCGGACCACGCTATCAGCAGATCTCAAAGATCCTCCAGTCCGCTGTTCTTAAGGGGCGGTGGCCCGTCGGATCGTTCCTGCCCGGCGAGAATGATCTCGCGCGGGAATTCGACGTGAGCGTCGGGACGATGCGCAAGGCGATCCAAGCTTTGGAAGCCAACGGGCTTGTGACCCGCCATCCCGGGCGCGGAACGATTGTCGCCGACCGAAGGTCGATTTCCGGGCGCCTCCTCAATCGATTTCGGAAAGACGGTGAGGCACCGTCGACGACCGGCTATGAGATTATCGAGCAATCAATCGTGCCTGCAGATGCAACCGATGCCGAGAGGCTGGGCGCGAACTCCGGCGAGGATATTGTCACCGTAACACGGTTGATCACGCGAGGCGGTGGCCCCAAGAGCTGCGACTTTGCCAGACTGCGCCGCGCAACCCTCGCCGAGATTTTCGAGACCGGCCCGGCAGACGACGCAAACGGGGAGCTCCACGATTTGCAGGACCGCGTGATGATCGGTCGGTGTTCCGATTTGATTGATATGACCGAGGCCGACGATACGCTTAGTAACCTTATGGACATCAAGTTCGGCGAGCCGTTGTTGCGGATCGAGCGCCTTTGGTTCGACATGGCCGGCCGCCCGATTGAGTTTTCCATCCAGCACGTTCTGCTGGGCGATGCGAAGTACGCGGCAGACCACACCGCGACGTTGGTGAAGTGGTAGGCTATACAACGTCGGCTGAGACCGCTTTACTCCGCTTCTGGCTCGCTAGTGTGCAGCGCTGCTGCGACAGCCAGGAACGCATCATCAATCGATGTTTCTTTGGGCCCTTGAATCAAGGCCTGGTAAAGTCGCGGTGCGAGGTGGACGGCTTGGTCAAGCTCCGCATCGGCACCCGGCTGGTAAGCGCCAGCAGCGCGAAGATCGCGCGTTTCTTCAAACCGGGCCACCATCGCTTTCAGCTGCGAGACCAACTTGCCCTGCTCGCTTGTCCAGCTGAGGTGAGATGTCCGCGAAATCGACGACTGCAAATCAATCGCCGGGAAGCGACCTTGATCCGCGACGTGACGGCTGAGCACAATGTGTCCATCGAGCGTGCCTCGAATGTTGTCGGCAATCGGGTCGTTGATGTCATCGCCATCGACCAGTACCGAGAACAGGCCTGTTATCGAACCCGAGTCCGGTCGGCCAGGCCCCGCGCGTTCGAGAAGTCGTGGGACATTCGCAAACACGGACGGCGGAAATCCACGTGCCATTGGCGCCTCGCCGGCAGCCGACGCAATCTCGCGCAAGGCATGCGCATATCGCGTGATGGAATCGACGATCAGAAGAACGCGGTCGCCGCAGTCCCGAAAATACTCCGCAATGGCAACGGCGGTTTGTGCAGATAGCTTACGACGCATGGCGTCTTCAGCGCTGGTCGAAACGACCATGACGGCGTGCTGTGCCTTTTCGGCGAGTGCATCTTCAACGAACTCGCGAACTTCACGTGCGCGCTCGCCGACGAGGGCAACGACAACCGTGTCGAAGCTGGTGGCGCCGGCAAACATGGACAGCAGTGTTGTCTTTCCGACGCCCGAGCCGGCGAACACGCCCACGCGTTGCCCGACGCACAGGGGGGTAAAAATGTCGACGGCGCGAATTCCCGTCTTCAACGGAGCGCTCAGCCGGTCGAGTTCCATCGCCGGGAGCGGATCGACTTCAACGTCATATTGTCTCTCACCGATCGGCAGATCGCCGCGGCCGTCAATGGGCTGCCCGAGCGCATCAATGACTCGCCCGCGCCAGGCGCGCGTCGGTCGGAGGCTCAGGCTATCGCGAACCCAGGCGATGGTCCCAAGACCAAGGCGTGGGGCCGACGCAAAAAGCTTCACCGTGGCAATGCCATCCTGTAGGGCGATAACTTCACCCATAATGCCCGTGTCCGTTTCGACGGCATCGCCCAGCCGAACGGTCGTCGCCAGTCCGGCAACCTGAATGTGCGTTGCGGAGATTGCCGTAATGCGCCCGCCAAGCCGAGACGTCGGCAGTTCACACGCGCGCGTTTCAAACACGGTTGCCAAACGTGCGAGTGGATCTGTGGCCGCATCGTCATTTGCCGGCACACTCACATTGAGGGCTTGATGAGACACGGACCTTAGTTCCCGCCTGAAAGGACGCGGATTGCTTCTCTAAATGTGCCGTCGCGCTGGTCGATGGATGCCGATATCGCCTCAAACGTCCGTGAGATCGCAATCAGTCGCGTCATCTCAGAAACGGGGTTGACGTTGGATCCTTCAACATAGCCTTGAACGACGCCATTTGACGTGAAGTCGACAACCGGCTCGCCGGGCACGGTTGAGGTGAACCCAGACGTGCCGTAGCGCGTCAGTTCTGCCTCTTTGGGCAATGAGAAGAGCCCGAGCGACGCAACCGCATTGCCGTTCTGCGTAATCTTGCCGCCGCGCGTAATCTCGATCGGCCCGAGGTTCGCGTTGACGCGTATGGGTGCGCCGCCAACGTCGAGTATCGGATGACCCGTGGTACTTTGAAGCTCACCAGTGGCGGATATCTGCATGCGGCCGTCCCGCGTATAGACCGTACCACCCGGTGTCTGGATCGCGAAAAAGCCCTGGCCGTGTATCGCAGCATCCAGCGGATTGCCGGTTCGCTTTGCGGCCCCTGGCTGCGGCGAGAACGTCGATGTGCCATCCGAGACGAAAGCAACCGACTCGGACCCCTTCTCGGACAGCACGGTGTCGAAGTCTACGTGCTCCGCGCGATAGCCCGGCGTTGCTGAGTTTGCGACGTTGTTTGCGACCGTATCCAAGCGCTGCTGAAGCGCGAGCTGGGCAGATAGCGCGACGTAGAGACCCGACTCCATGACCTCAACTAACCTTTCTTGAAGTTCTGGATCTGTGACAACAGGCTTTCAGAGATTCCAAAAGCTGATCCTGCAATGAGAACGTTCGGCGTCGAGGTCGAACTCGTTGAACCGTTGTTCATCTCCCAGAGCACTGTAAAGCGCTGCATCAATTCCTCGAGCTTCACAGGGTCTTGGAAGTCCTCGATGTCGATGCGCTCTTCCAAGATCTCGGCCTGGCGATCGATATCGACGGAGCTAGACGATTCTGGGAGGTTGGCGAGTGTCTGCGCGACTTTGAGCACAGCTGGATCAGCCAACAGACCGTAGCCGGTCGTAATGTCTGGCGCCTGCCGCTGGAAGTACAGAGCCAGCCGAACACCCTCATTGTCGGCGCCAGCATCGGTTTCGAGCCTTTGCCGGACATACAAATCGACAGTGCCTTCTTGCGCGCGATCGAATATTGTCGCCGTCGTGCCCAAGCCCTCGAAATTAAAGACTTCCGCAAACTCCTTGTATCGAGAGTCCACAAGCTGATTCGCCAGGCTCGACGAATCGTTCACACCCTCCTCAAGGAGCTTTCTGATAAAGCCCTTGGCGTAGATCATTTCTTCAAGACCGTACGCGCGCATCGCGAATTGATAGATACGATCATTTTCCATGAAATCGTCTATCGTATCGATATCTGCGATATTTTCGCGGTAGTATGCAATTTCACGCTCTATATCAGGCTCTTGCGCCTTACGGTCGAGTGCGGCGGTCAAATCATTCGAAATAAGTCGATAGGCTTCGATTGTCGACCACATACCATCCTCCATTTCTCGGTCTGCACTATCGCTGCTTCAGCTGGTGTCGGGCTTGCGGCGGGCTGAGCCAGAGGCGCGGTGCGGCGGCCAGCCGCGTGGTTTCGGGGCGCGATGTGCCTTCGATGTCACTGTTCGGAGAGTCGGCCTTTCCGCAGAGACGTTTCGCAATCCGCCGCGCGACCCATGCCGACAAATCCGCGGTTACCACAGGTCCACGCAAGGTCCTATGCATTATGAGATATTTGCATTGATGCTATTCAAAGTGGAGCACGGCGGTGACCATCATAGTTGGTCTAATCGTAACCCTGGGCTGTGTCCTCGGTGGCTTTGCCGCCATGGGGGGGAAGGTCAGTGTTATCTGGCAGCCATGGGAGTATGTGATCATTTGCGGCGCCGCTTTGGGCACGTTTATTGTCGCAAATCCATTTAAAGTCATTAAAGATACTGGCGTTGCGCTAATGGAGACGCTCACAAGCGACATGCCGAAGAGATCAGATTATCTCGAGATACTTGGATGCCTTTTTCTTCTTATGCGGGAATTGCGAACGAAGTCACGTGGTGAAGTTGAAGCTCATATTGATGCACCGGAAGAGTCGGCGATCTTTTCTCAGTTTCCCAAATTGATGAAGAGCAAAGACATTGTCGCGTTCATTTGCGATTACATGCGCCTCATTCTCATGGGCAATGCGCGAACCCACGAGATCGAATCGCTGATGGACGAAGAGATTGAAACGGTGCGGCAGGACAAGCTCAAGGCCTACAACGCACTCGTTGCCGTTTCTGAAGGTCTACCGGCTTTGGGGATCGTTGCCGCGGTTCTCGGTGTGATCAAAGCGATGGGCGCACTCGACCAGTCGCCGGAGATTCTTGGCAAGCTCATCGGAGCGGCCTTGGTCGGAACATTTGCCGGCATCTTCTTCTCCTATGCGGTGGTGACGCCGATTGCAACCCAGACCAAGTTGATTCGCACCAAGAAGATGCAACGGTATGTGGTCGCCAAACAAACGCTACTCGCGCTGATGAATGGCGCGGTGCCGCAGATTGCAGTTGAGCACGGTCGCAAGGCGATATCGGCATCAGACCGACCTTCGGTCGAGGATCTCGAGGAACTGTCGAGCCTGGCTGGCGCGAATGCTGCGTAGTCCTGCGGGTAATACAAACACAAGGTAGCGGTGCGTGCAGCGCTCTGTGCTGCGGCGCTCCGGCACCGGCATACGTGACGAGCGAAAGGTAGAGCATGTCAAATGCGATAGACGTGGAAGCAATCGGCGACAACGAGCTCGCGACCGAAGGCGACATGGACTGGCTGGCCTCCGGACGGAACACCGTTCTGCAGATTCCGGTATCGGTAAAAATCGTCCTCGGCTCCACGAAGATGCCGGTTTCCAAACTGATGGACCTATCGCGCGGATCGGTCATCCCGCTCGATCGCAAGGTCGGGGAGCCGGTGGACATTGTCGTCAACGACCGCATCATCGCGCGCGGCGAGGTGATTGTCCTTGACGGCGCAGGCCCGCGCTTTGCGGTATCGATTACCGAAGTCGTCGGCGGCAAGAGCGCGTCGTGACACGGCCTGGCAACTTCCGGCGGCACCGGCTGCTGGCAGTCTCTGTCGTTGGCGCGACGATCCACCTGTATCGCGAAGCAAATCGCTTCGGCGAATCTGGTCGCAGGCGACGTGCCTCCCCCCAATGACGGAGGTCTTGGCAGGTCCGGCGATAGCCGCACCCGTCTGACGCAAGTCGCCGCCGCTCGCAGCGAGGCTGGGCCGCGAGTTTCTATTCTGAGGAGGTCGGCGCGTGGCAGAGGAATCAGACAAGCAGTCCCGCACAGAGGAAGCGACGCCCAAGCGCATCATGGACGCGATCGAGAAGGGCAATACGCCTGTCTCTCGCGAGGTGAGTTCGTGCGCAGCTATTCTTGCGGCAGCGGTGATCCTTCTCGGTCCGTTGCAGTTCATGACGTCGAATACGACAGCGCCTCTAAGCCTGCTTCTCGAACGGTCCTCGGATATCCGCATCTCGGTCGCTGGCGATGCCACCGCACTATTCAGTGTGGTCGGATACCACGTCGTCCTCGCGCTCAGTCCCGTTCTGCTGATACTCGTTGTGGTTGGCCTCTTGGCGTCGTCGTCTCAGGGCGTCCCGCGCGCCGTCGCTCACCGGATCAAGCCTGACCCCAAGCGACTGTCGATTATCAAGGGCTGGGAGCGCTTATTCGGCCCCCAAGGCCGCTTTGAATTCGGGAAAGCGCTGTTCAAGTTCGGCCTGGCATCCGTCGTCGGTACGATTGCCGCTTTGAGCTACGAGGTGCATGTCATAAATGCGCTTAGCCTCGACCCCAGAGAACTTCCGCAGACCTTGGCAGCCATTTCCGCGCAGGTCTTGTTTACGGTCGGCGCCTTCCTGGCCGTTCTTGCCGTCGCGGACTGGATGTGGGCCCGGTACAAATGGCTTCACGATTTGCGTATGACCAAGCAGGAAGTGAAAGACGAACAAAAACAGATGGAGGGTGATCCGCAAGTTAAAGCCCGCCAACGGTCCATTGCACTCAATCGCAACCGGCGCCGCATGATCGCAGAGATCCCGAAGGCGACCGTAATCATTACAAACCCGACGCACTATGCAGTCGCGCTGCGTTATGTCCGCGAGGAAACTCCGGCGCCGATTGTCGTAGGTAAAGGCGTTGATGAACTCGCATTGCGTATCAGGGAAATTGCGGAATCCCACGATATTCCGATTGTTGAAGACCGTAGCCTGGCCAGGTCCCTCTATGCCGCGGTGGAGACGGACCGGCAGATTCCACCGGAGTTTTTCCGGGCCGTTGCTGAAATTGTTCTGTTCCTATCGTCGCGACCGAAACCCGCGCCGCTGCCTACGCCTTCCATCCGATAACAAAGACGCGCTGGACTGCCATGAAACAGAAACTGATTGTTGATTTGCCAAATTACGAGGCCTTGTTGGCTGCACATGTTGCGGGGTTCGCCAACGAAATTCGCGAGCATAATGTTGAAGATTTAATCGCTTTTGTCCGACTCCAGAAAAATGAAACAGTCAGATCATTACTAGAATCAATCGGTGAGCTCTATTTTAAGCCCAAAACAAACAAGTTCGTGGATGACACAGAACTGCTGATGGGTTGGACAATGCCACCGCGGATCTCGTTCTCGATGAAGTTCGAGAACCGGAATATCGAAGTGTTTTATAGAATAATTGTGTGTGCGGACACGGCTGCCGTGAATATCGACTATATGCAATCTGAAGACGTAAATGGCAGCGGCGATGTCGCTTTGACGAAATTTCAATGCGCTCTTGAATCCGCCCGTATTTGACGCTGCGGTCGGGCCCTACTGTTTCATGACTGAATTTTCCTTCTTTTTTGGCTCAACAGGTCGGCGCAAGATTGTGACTATAGATTGGCATTGAAACTGGAGCCGATCATGAACGACTTGCACGTATTTGCCCTTGGTGGACAGCGCGTTTCCTGGTTGACGGCGCGCAGCGTCGCTGTCGCGTCCAATATCGCCAATGCGGATGTGCCGAACTATCAAGCTAAAGATGTTGTGTCATTCGAGCAGACTCTAAGCAACGTGGCGCCGTCGATATCTACAACGCATCGCTTGCATTTCCAGCCTGCGGCATCCACGCCGGGTGGCGTAGAGCTGCGTAGCATTGCCGGGCCCGAATTTAAGCACTCCGGCAACACCGTAAGTATGGAAACCGAGCTCTCGAAAGTCGGTGACATCAAATCCGCCAACGCCGTTACGACAGGCGTTTTGAGTGCATTCCATCGCATGCTGCTTGCAAGTACGAAAGGTTAACACATGGCCGACGATCTTGTCAGCGCGATTCGTATAGCGTCGTCCGGGCTTAATGTTCAATCACAGCGCCTGCGCGTTGTTTCAGAAAACCTCGCCAATATTAACTCGACCGGTGAAACCGCCGGTGCCGATGCGTATCGGCGAAAGACAATCAGTTTTCAGTCCGTTTTGGACTCGACAAGTGGTGCCACGCTCGTTCGCGTATCCAGTATTGGCCAGGACTCGACTCCGTTTCGTTTGGAGCACCGACCCGGTCACAGCGCGGCGGACGAAAACGGCTATATCAAGCTCCCGAATGTCAACGCGCTCGTCGAGATGACGGACCTCAGGGAAGCCAATCGCTCTTATCAGGCGAACCTGCAGGTCGTCCGCCAGAGCCGGGAAATGGTCAACAGCCTGATTGAACTGATGAGGGGAAGGTGATGATCACGCCACTGAGCGGTATCGCGTTACCGACACTCGGTAACAATGACGGCACGTTTCCGACGAACCTGTCCAACACGCCGGGCGCAGCACCTGGCTCTAGCGCCAACAAGCTGACGGAGAGCTTTGCTGAGGCGATGGTCGCCGCAATGGCGTCAGTTTCCAACGACCTGAAATCGGCGGAAGCCGCATCGATCTCGGGGTTGAGGGGGCAGGCGCCCATTCATGAAGTTGTGCAGAAAGTGATGAGCGCTGAGCAGAGTTTGCAGGCCGCGCTCGCAGTTCGGGAGAAAGTCGTTTCCGCGTATCTCGAAGTCAGCCGAATGACGATTTGACGAGGAACGTAGTATGAAAGCTCTGGCAATTGCCGCGACGGGCATGACGGCGCAACAGCTGAACGTTGAAGTCATTTCCAACAATGTCGCGAACATTAATACGACGGGGTTTAAGCGCGGTCGCGCAGAGTTTTCTGACTTGCTTTATCAGGTACAGAAAGCAGAAGGAGCGCCGACCGTTGCGGGCGAAGCCGGCAGTCCGACAGGCATCCGCGTTGGCTTGGGGGTGAAGCCGACCGCAGTACGCAATATTCACATTCAAGGTGCACTGGCTGAAACCGGAAACGATCTGGACGTCGCAATCAACGGCCGCGGCTTCTTCCAGATCACGGGCCCAAACGGAGAGACGGTCTACTCCCGATCCGGCTCATTCAACAAGAATGCAAACGGCCAGCTGGTGAACTCGGACGGTTACCTGGTCACGCCGAATATTACCGTCCCTGAGAACACGACAAAAATCACGATCAACCAGAGCGGTCAGGTCTTTGCAACGATTGATGGGCAGCAAGAGCCCCAGGAGATTGGCCAGTTGACCTTGGCGATATTCGCAAATCCGGCCGGTCTGAAGCCGATGAGCGGAAATCTGTTCCAGGCGACGACGGCATCCGGCACAGCTGTAACCGGTGTGCCGGGGGAAAACAGCATCGGCACAATCACGCAAGGCTACCTTGAGTCCTCGAACGTGGATCCGGTGAAAGAATTGACGGAATTGATATCGGCGCAGCGCGCCTACGAAATGAATTCCAAGATCATTCAGGCGGCGGATGAAATGCTCGGGACTGTGTCCAAGGGCATTCGTTAATAGCGTTGGGGCGACGGGAGGCCTGATATGAAAACCGCCGGCAGGCAGCTTTGGTCTGCCATTTTAGCTTCGGTCGTGGGCCTGTCGCTTGTAAAACCGGCATTGGCCGGCTCGCGACTGATGAACCTGCCGGTTCCGGCTGCCACGGTCTATCCGGGCGACCGCCTCACGGTGGAAACGCTGCGCAGCGCGCGCATGATCGTGCCCGACGGCGCACGCCGGTCGTATGCCATGCATGCGCGGCAAGTTACAGGCAAGGTGGCGCGGCACACGCTCCCCGCGGGGCGCGCGATTCCTCTGAGCGCGGTGCGTGAGGCTTATGCATTCAAGACTGGTGAGCGCGTTTCAATGGTTCTTGCGGTCGGAGGGTTGCGGATCACTGCCGTTGGCGTGGCTTTGGGCCCCGGAATTGTCGGGAAGTCGGCGCGGGTGCGCAACGTTGATAGTGGCTCGATCATCCACGGTGTCGTTCGGCCGAGCGGTGTTGTTGAGGTTGGGATTCGAAAATGAAAAAGCTCATTGCGGTCGCTTTGACGCTGCTGGCCCTTGCCGGCAGCCTTGCCGTTTCTGCAGCAGCAACCGTTCGGATCAAGGATATCACAACGGTCCGGGGCGTCCGCGCGAACCAGCTTATCGGATATGGACTGGTCAGTGGTTTGAAAGGCACGGGCGACAGCCTGTCCAATGCGCCTTTTACGGAACTTTCGGTGCGCTCCATGCTGGAGCGGCTGGGCGTCAACGTGCGCAAGTCCGAAGCACGGACGCGGAACGTCGCCGCTGTTATCATTACCGCGGAACTGCCGGCCTTTGCCGGTACGGGCACCAAGATTGATGTGACGGTTGCGTCGATTGGCGATGCATCGTCACTGGTGGGCGGTGCGCTAATCAGGACGCCGCTTTATGGACCGGACGGCAAGATTTACGCAGTCGCCCAAGGTGCGGTCATAGTCTCCGGCTTCGACGCTAAGGGGCAGAACGAAACTCTGACAAGCGGTGTTCCAACGGCCGGTCGTATCAGCGGCGGCGCGCTGGTGGAACGCAAGGCGCCAGGTCAGCTTGCTGCCGGCGGCACATTGACGTTTGATCTCAAGAACCCGGATTTCGCAACGTCGGTTGCAATAACCGATGCGATCAACACGTTTCTGCGCCGCGCTCACGGGCGCGCGGCTGCGCGCGTTGATGGGCCGGGCACCGTGCACGTGAAGCTCCCCCCGCGAACCGACCCGACGCGCATGGTCGCGGCCATCGGCGCATTGCGTGTTCAACCTGATGTGCCGGCGCGCGTTGTCGTCGATGAGCGAACCGGGACGATTGTGATTGGCCACAACGTCAAGGTTACGGAGGTGGCGGTGGCGCATGGCAATCTCACTGTGCGAGTCACCGAAACGCCGAATGTGTCTCAGCCGCTTCCATTTTCCGACGGCCAAACGGTGGTGACAACGGACACGGCAGTCGAAGCGCGTGAGGAAGAGGGTAGGTTCGTGAAGCTCAAGGGGGTCAACCTCGACACCTTGGTCGCAGCGCTGAACATGATGGGCCTGAAACCGCAAGGGATCATCGCGATCCTTCAGGCGACCAAGACGGCCGGCGCGCTCCAGGCTGAGTTAGTGGTGCAATAACCGGGAATAATCGCAGCGGAGGCGTGTTGGCGACGTGGCAAGACCTCTCGCAGGCGTCAACGGCGGGGCGGAACGGAAACGGAGGCGGGCGTGATTGGACAGATGAAGTCGTATCATCGGGCGTTGGCCTTGGCTCTCGCGGCTGTGTTTGTTGCAAACGCGAGCCTCGCCGCCAGCAAGAGTAAGCCCAAGCCGAAGCCCACAAAAGCAGCGGCTGTTGCACCGTTCTCTACAAAGACGACGAAGGCCAAGTCGCTCGCGCAGCGCTACTGTCTGTCCATTCGCAACGCCGCCGAGGAAGCACGGTACGCATTTCAGGTCGGCGAGCTTAAGCGATTGCAGGCCAAGATCGACAAGCGTCTGGTCGAATTGCGCCAGCGGGCTGCCGAACTCAAAGAGTGGTTGGCGAAGCGTGACGCGTTCTCGAAACGCGCGACTGAGAACCTCGTGACCATTTTTGCGACCATGCGGGCCGAGGCGGCCTCCGCCCAACTCGCCAAACTGGATTTGGCCACGTCAGCGGCCATTATCACGAAACTCGAACCGCGTGCTGCAGCAGCTATTCTCGCTGAGATGCCGGCTGAAGATGCGGCCAAACTTGCAGCCGTCATATCGGGCGCGGCCGACGGCCCACGGCGGGAGCGACGCTCTTGAACCTCGGACATATCATGATGAGCGGAGATTTGCGGGCACGTTCTGCGGGTTTGGCGTCTGGCGCTGTACGCGCAGTGCGTGCGCTTATCGTACTCGTTGCAGCAGGGTACCTGGCCGGCTGCGCCGGACAGCTTGAAGATATTGGAAGAGCACCGAAACTCTCGCCGGTTGGCGAGGGGCTTGAAAAGCCGGCAATCGTGCCGCCGCCAAAACCAAGAGACGTGCCGGCGCGGCTCCAACCCGCTTCACTTTGGCGGGACACCAGTGCCGATCTATTTAAGGACCGCCGTGCGCGCCGCGTCGGAGACGTGATCACCGTAACGATATCGATCAAGGACAAAGCAACCCTCGACAACAGCACCGAGCGCACCAAGGACTCGGAACACAACCTCGGCTTCGAACTCGGATACTCCAAGGATTGGAACGGCAGTTCATCGAGCGGTACCGCGAACGCAGACTCAAAGCTGAACTCGGGCTCGGAGCACAAGGGCAAGGGTGCTATCGAGCGATCGGAAACCATCGATTTTAACGTCGCTGCCGTTGTGACAGGCGTTCTGCCGAATGGGAATCTGATCATTCAAGGCAAGCAGGAAATCCGGGTGAACTACGAGCTCAGGGTTCTTCAAGTGACCGGGATCGTCGATCTGCGCGACATCACAGCCGAGAACACCGTGCCATATGAACGCATTGCTGAAGCGCGCGTTTCCTACGGCGGTCGCGGTCGCAACATGGAAGTCCAGCAGCCGGGTTGGCTGCATCAGTTCCTGGATATCGCCAGCCCGATCTAAGGCGCCAACGAGCACGAAGCGAGGGAGCGGCGCATGGCCGACAAGACTGACAACAAATCGGGCTCGATGTTTGGCACCATCATCACTTTGGCGATCTTGACCGGGGTTTCGATGGGCGGTGGGTTTGTGTTTGGCTCAATGGTCATGAAAAAACCGGCCGAAACGGGAAAGAAGGTGCAGGAAAAGGCCGCGGCAGAAAAGCCGCACAAGCCGAAGAAAGAGGGCAAGAAGGTTCCCGGTAAAGCTAAAGCTGGGCATATCGTTTGGGAAATACCGCCGATTCATGCCACGTTGACCGAGCCAAAAGGTATTCGCGTTCGTATCGAAGCGACCGTACTGTTCTCAAAGAGAACGAAGCTAGAGCGCGAAAAGCTCACGCCTCTCATTGCTGATGACTTTGTGCGTTTCGCGCGAACGCTATCGCTTGCGCAAATCGAGTCCTCGACTGGCCTTGAGTATCTGCAATCGGATTTGCTCGACCTTGTCCGTATTCGAACAGGTGGTACCGCGAAATGGGTCGCTCTGAAGGGCTTAATCATTGAATGATCAGGTACCTCGCGACCTTCATTTTAGGTGTCATTCTGCTCGCGCCGGATGCAGCGGCCCAGATTCCGTCATTGGAAGAGCTGCTGCCAAAAGGCGAATCGAGCACGAGTGGCCGTATCGTTCAGCTTGTCGCACTGCTTACAGTGCTATCCATCGCGCCCGGCTTGTTGATAACCGTCACGTGCTTTACGCGGTTCATCATTGCGCTTTCATTTCTCCGAGCCGGCCTGGGTCTTCCTACGACGCCATCTAATCTGGTGCTGATCAGTCTAGCGCTGTTCATGACATTTTTTGTGATGGCCCCAGTCTTCGATGAGGCCTGGCGGACAGGTATCAACCCGTTGATCAAAAACGAAATCAACGAGCAGGAAGCCTATACCCGCGTCACGAAGCCGTTACGACAGTTCATGCTGACCAACACACGCCAACAGGATCTGGCGCTGTTTGCTGACCTGGCGGAGAAGCGCATCCAAGTCGACCCCAACGCGCAAGAGGTCGATATGCGGATTTTGGTTCCGGCATTCATGATATCCGAGCTGCGGCGAGGATTCGAAATTGGATTCCTTATCATTTTGCCATTTCTCGTGATCGACTTGATCGTTGCAACCTTGACCATGTCCATGGGCATGATGATGCTGCCGCCAACGGCGATTTCATTGCCATTCAAGGTATTATTCTTTGTGCTGATCGATGGCTGGAATCTATTGGTCGGAGGGCTCGTCCGATCGTTTTCTTAAAATGACGCTGACCTGACCGCATACAACGGCATTGCCGTTCGTGATCGCCAATTCGCGATATACGGCGATCGAACTATTCCATTAACGCGCCAGCAATGTTTGCGTGCGAGAACCACCGTGTGACAACGGGCTTGGGTTCGCCCAAAGGTATGATGCCGCTCCGTTGTGCCGGCCGATCCGGTATGTCCCCGCGTAACAGTTATCGTCCTAAGGGGCATGCGTAATGACGAGTATCAATACGAACCTGGGTGCGCAAACCGCGCTCCAAGCTCTGAACAGCATCAACAGTCAACTTGGTGAAACACAGAGCCGCATCGCAACGGGCTATCGTGTAAGCACGGCAGCAGACAACGCTGCTTACTGGTCCATGGCGACGACACTTCGTTCCGACAACAAATCGCTGTCAGCCGTTTCCGATGCTCTCGGTCTTGGTGCTGCGTTGGTTGACGTAACGTACACGGCGATGGAAAGCTCGATCGACGTCGTCTCCGAGCTGAAGTCGAAACTGGTTGCTGCCCGTGAGCCGGGTGTCGACCGTGCCAAAGTCCAGACTGAAGTCGACGAACTGCAAAACCAGCTTCGCGGCATCGCCGCCGCAGCGAACTTTGCTGGCGAGAACTGGCTGTCGGTTGACACAACTGGCACCGGAACAACCTACACGGCCACAGAAAGCATCGTTTCTTCGTTCACGCGTTCGTCGAACGCAAACGGCGCGACTGTTAGTGTTGGTACAATCTCAGTCGACATCAGCTCAACGTTCCTGTTCAACGCTGACGGTGGCACGAGTGCAGGTGCCGACGAGATGGGCATTCTCGGTTCGGCACGTTACAGCATTGCCGACTCCGACACCAACAACGTAGCGCAAGGTTCCATCGACGCATCGGGTACGATCGTGATCGCAAGTGCAGACGGCACGAGCGAAATCGACATCGCCTCAGCAACGGACGCGCAACTCGACGACTACATCTCGGCCGTCGACGCAGCACTGACAGAAATGACAACGGCTGCTACGGACCTGGGTTCTTCCAAGGCCCGTATCGACCTCCAGAAAGACTTCGTGTCCAGCCTGATGGACTCGATCGACCGCGGTATCGCATCGCTGGTTGACGCAGACATGAACGCAGAGTCGACCCGTCTGCAGGCTCTCCAAACGCAACAGCAGCTCGGCGTACAGGCGCTTTCGATCGCCAACTCGCAGAGCCAGAACATCCTGTCGCTGTTCCGTTAAGATCGTTCAGATCTACGCCGCTCTTAAAGGCCTCGTCATACTGACGGGGCCTTTTTGCGTTCTGCTGAATCCATGTCGTCTCGGGCGTCGCTGTACGGTGATGTCGTATCCCCGGCATGCAGGCTTCATTGGCCGTGCAATTGGCCAGTAACGACACACGCGTTAACCTTTCAGCAAGGTTTGAATGCGAGAACGGCCGAGAGACAACGGGTTTGAGTTCGCTCAAAGGTATGATGCCGCTCCGTTGTGCCGGCCAATCCGGTATGTCCCCGCATAATCCTGACGTCTTCCTAAGGGGCATACGACATGCTGAACAGCATCAATACCAACCTTGGCGCGATGACAGCGCTTCAGGCCCTCAATAGCACCAACAGCGACCTGAACGAGACGCAGAGCCGTATCGCCACTGGCTATCGCGTTAACACAGCTGCGGACAACGCGGCATACTGGTCGATGGCAACCACGCTGCGTTCCGACAATAAGTCTCTATCTGCCGTGTCAGACGCACTTGGCCTCGGCGCTGCGCTGGTCGACGTTGCTTACACCGCGATGAATAGCTCGATCGACGTGGTCACCGAGCTGAAGTCGAAACTGGTTGCGGCACGCGAACCAGGTGTGGACCGGACAAAAGTCCAGACTGAAATCGACGAACTGCAGAACCAGCTGCGCGGTATTGCAGCGTCCGCCACGTTCGGTGGCGAGAACTGGCTCTCGGTTGATACAACCGGCACCGGAACAACCTACAGCGCA
This sequence comes from Pseudomonadota bacterium, assembly GCA_039186015.1. Taxonomy (GTDB): domain Bacteria; phylum Pseudomonadota; class Alphaproteobacteria; order Rhizobiales; family Hyphomicrobiaceae; genus JBCBWG01. The sequence continues at coordinate 10,596 of JBCDAH010000050.1, read as the reverse complement.
ACCGAAAACGTCGTATCCTCGTTCTCACGTTCATCAAACGCAAACGGCGCAACGGTCAGTGTCGGCACCATCGCGATCTCTGTGAGCGCAGTCTATCTGTTCAACGCTGATACGGGCACGAGTGCCAACGACGATGAACTCGGCATTCTCGGCTCATCGCGTTACAACATTGCCGACTCCGACACGAACAACGTTGCGCGCGGTTCCATCGACGCAGCGGGCACGATCGTGATCGCAAGCGCTGATGGTACCGGTGAGATCAATATTGACACGGCGACCGATGCCGAACTTGACGACTACATCCAGGCGGTCGACGCGGCTCTTCTGGAAATGACAACGGCCGCTACGGATCTTGGTTCCTCGAAGGCCCGTATCGACCTCCAGACAGACTTCGTGTCCAGCCTGATGGACTCGATCGACCGCGGTATCGCATCGCTGGTTGACGCAGACATGAACGCTGAGTCGACACGTCTGCAGGCTCTCCAAACGCAACAGCAGCTCGGCGTACAGGCGCTTTCGATCGCCAACTCGCAGAGCCAGAACATTCTGTCGCTGTTCCGGAACTAACATCTCTAGCAAGGGCTCCGTTCATGTAACGGGGCCCTTGCAGCATCCACACCACTGAAGCCTCAAATGGACCGGCCATAATTGAGTGGCCCGGCGCGCGCCAACGCGACCGTCAGCATGCGGCCACAGGTGTATTCTCCTTACGAATGAAAGTGTTGCTGTCTCGTACCAGATTGGCTAATGGGCCGCTCATAACGGCGGGACTCAAACTTCACGCAAGCTTCCATCGACATTGTTGAGACTCAAGTCTTTGAACACCTTGTCCCTGGAAGCCGATGGTTCCCCAACAAATAAATCAGCTCACGTCGGGTCTTTTGCAGCTCGGCCCACGCCGTCTGATAACGCTGCTCGGCGTCGGTATCGTGACGATCGTCGCCGTGATCGCCGTCGCGCATATGATGTCGCGCCCGACGATGCAGTCACTCTACTCGGGACTGACACCGCAAGATGTCGGGCGGATCGCAACAGCGTTGAGCACCGAGGGGATTCGGTTCGACGTCAATGAGCAGCGCACAGCGGTTATGGTGCCGCTTGCCGACACGCGTCGCGCCCGCGCCCTTCTCGCGCGCAAGGGCCTGCCTTCGAATGCAAAAGCCGGCTACGAGCTGTTCGATCAAATGGGCTCACTCGGCCTGACGTCGTTCATGCAACGCGTCACGCATCTCAGGGCGCTGGAAGGCGAGGTCGCGCGAACCATTCAATCCCTTGACGGTGTTGAGGCCGCTCGCGTCCATCTCGTGCTCGGTGAGCGGGGGACGTTCCGCGTGCAGCGGCGCGAACCGTCTGCCTCCGTTGTCGTGCGCACCAACGGGACGTGGAAGTCTGAAACGACGCGGGCCATTCGCAACATTGTGTCTGCGGCGATCGCAGGCATGCGCGCCGAACAGGTCAGCGTGGCCAGTTCAGACGGTCGCGTCCTGGCCAAGGCTGGTGACGGGATTGGAATGTCATCGCACCGCCTGACGGAACTCGAAACGGTGATGGCCGATAAGCTTGAAGACCGGGCAAGCCGCACGTTGGCGCCTGTTCTCGGCGTCGGAAACTATCAAATCAGTCTTTCGGTGCGCCTGAATATCGATCGCCAGCGCACCGCCGAAACAACTTTCGATCCGAAGTCGCGCATTGAACGCTCGGTTCGTGTGGTACGCCAGTCGAATGTTTCTGAGAACAGTCAAGGCAAGGCTGCCGTTGGGGCGACCAGCAACGTTCCGGAAGAGCCAAAGCCGACAACGCCAGGCGATAGCAGCCGCAAGAAGGACGACAAGCGCGAAGAACTCACCAACTACGAGCTGAATACCAAGACAACGCAAGTCGAGCGGCAGGGCTATCGTGTCGAAAAGCTCACCGTTGCGGTCGTGCTGAATCGCGAGCGGATTGCGGCGCTGATTGGTGGCGAGCCGACAGACGCACAAATCGATGCCCGCGTTGAGGAGCTTAAGCGCTTGGTCGTCGCGTCAACGGGTGTCAACGTGGAGCGCGGAGATAGTGTTGAAATCTCAGCAATTCCATTCGATCCCAACCGCCTGAACGTTGAGCCGCTGCCCGGCCTGAGTGTGATGGACTACCTAGCCATGAACGTTGGCACGATCGTCAGCGTTCTCGGGTTTGTCATTGTCGCCCTCATGTTCATGTGGCTCGTCGTCCGCCCGACATTTAAGACGCTGGTCGAAGAGAACGCGTCAACACCCCAGCTCGAAGGCGACACCGAAGCAATCGCAATACCCGAAGTCGGCGAGAATATCTCGACAATGGATCGGAACGGCCCAGAGCGCGAGCAGTCCATGGCGGATAGGTACCTAGGGTCCGACGACCCAAGTGCAGAAGACAAGCTCGAGGCACTCCTTGAGGCCGGAGACGAGCAAGTCGCAACAGTTCTCAAGCAGTGGCTGCATCAGCCGCAGGAGGCATAATGCCACAGCCACTCCACCACTTTCTCGAGGAGTACGCAGCTCCCGTTGCTGCGGAGGAACCGCAACCCCAACCCGTCGTTTCGCAGCCGACAGTCGAAGCACCGCCACAACATGTGCCGATCGCGGAAAGCAAGGTCGAAAGACTGCGCTCGCTGCCTGAGCAGTTACGTGATGCCTATAATCGTGGCTTCGATGACGGCCGGCTCGAGGGCGTCAAGGAGATGGAAGGGCGCTACGAGGAACTCGTTGACGACCGCGTGGCCGAGATCAGGTCGACATTGTCCCGGGAGGCGCTGGACGAGGTCGTGGCCGAGGTCCGTAGATCCATGGAGCAGGCCCATTGCGGGATCTCCGCCAGCACGGCCCGTGTGCTGAAGCCGATCCTGGTCGACTGCGCAACGCGAAAGTCAATCGCGCAACTCGCCGAGAAGATTTCCGGAATTCTGGACCCACGCTCCGGCATTTCGATAACGGTCAGCGGACCGGGTGACCTGTTGGATCTATTTCAAATCTACGTCGCCGAATTGAGCGGTGGAGAAGGAAGCGAGTGGATATCCCAAATCAAAATCGTACCGGGTGGTACATTCGACGTTCGAGTCTCCGTGAATGACACGGTTGTCGAAACGACACTCGGCGATTGGATCGCCGACATCGAGAGTGCAATAAGCCAATGAGCCAGCCCCCTGACGCTCCAGCCCCTGAAATTGTCATTGTTCGTCGTAAAAGGGGCGGCGACGAAGGGCACCATGGTGGCGTCTGGAAGATCGCGTATGCCGACTTTATGACGGCCATGATGGCCTTCTTTCTTGTGATGTGGCTTGTGAACGCTTCGAACACGGAAATGAAGGCAAGCGTTGCGGCTTACTTCAATCCGATGCAGTTGACGGATAGCTCCGCCCGTGCACGTGGAATAGACAGCGTCGAACCTAAAGTGCTCAAGTCGGAAGGTGATAAGCACGTCACGAAGAAAAAGCCTCAAGAAACATCGACGTCGAACAGAAATAATCCGGACGGTACCGCGCGGCGAAAACACGATATTCAGAAGGATAGTAATCTTATCAGCGACCCCTACAAGATCGCTCAGCTGTTGGGTGCGGATGAGGGGCCGGCCGGCTCGAAATCGCGCAGCCGTGACAAGTATACGGAAAACACGACGGCGGCGATCAGCGGCCGCGCCTACGTTGACCCGTTCAATCCGGTGTCACCGCTGGACATTGCTCCCTCGGAAAGCGGTATCCCGGGTGTTCCGACTGGGCCAAGCGCAGACGCAAAGAACCGTAAGGACGACGAAGGCGTTGCCGCGCGCAAATACGGACAATTGGTCAGTCCACCCAAATCGCCCGGAAAAGGACCATATGCGGCTCCGACGCGCCCTGACGTCGCCGGCAAATCAAAAACAGATAAAGACAACAAAACAACCGCGTCGAAATCTGGGACTGCCCCGCCAAATGCAGGAACAACAACTGCGGTGCCGAAAGCATCCACAGCCGAAAACGCGAAAGCAGTAGAAGCGAAAACGCCCGCACAAGTCGCTCGCGAAAAGAAGGCAGCCAAGGCCAAAGAGATCGCGGAACAACGGGCACTGGTGCGCGCAGCGAAGGCACTGTCGGCCGAAATCAAAAAAGCCCTTGGAAAATCTGCAGGTGCCGGGCCCAAGATCCAGGTTGGCACCGAGAACAAGACCATTGTCATACGCCTTGCAGACACGGCAACATTTGAAATGTTCTCAATCGGCAACTCGAACCCAAACCCTCAGCTCGTCGAGCTGCTGCGTAAACTTTCACCGGTCATCACCAAGCGGAAAGAGCGGGTCATCCTGCGCGGACACACGGACTCTCGTCCCTACCGCGGAGGCGACTTTGACAACTGGCGCTTATCTATGGCGCGCGCCGAAGCCGCCTATCGTGCATTGCGGGGGTTTGGCGTCAGTCTGGATCGGTTCGAGCGGATTGAGGCGCACGCCGACCGTCGGCCGAGTGTTCCCAACGACCCTCAGGCAGCTGGCAACCGACGCATTGAGATTATGTTGCAAAAGTCATGATGAGGCACACCAATTGGCGCGATAGGTTGAGACTCCGCGGCGTGGTCGGAGCGGTCGTGTTCGCCGGCATCACTGTGATGCTGGCCGCCAGTTCAAATGCCCGGGACCTCAGCGCGGTGGAGCCTTACAAGCTGTTCCGATCGGTCGCGGTTCTGCGAGAGCAGATCGTATCGGGCAGTCAATCGGCCCACAAGCTGAACGCAGAGCTGACCGCACGCCTTGCCAAGCACCTCATCACTGTTGATCCGGACGTCTGGAAGGACAGACGGAATCGCCTTGGCCTGATTCAATTCCTGGCGAGCGGCGGCAATCCGAGCCCCATGGTCGAAGCGCTGAAGTACCGGGTGTTTCCAGAGGATGAGGCATCGCTTGCCATCGGCATGCTTGCCTATGCGACCGGTGCGAAACGAAAGGCCGCCACGCTGCTGGAGAAAGTTAATCCTCACGATTATCCGGGTCGCCTCGGTGGCTCGATCGCGATCGTGAAGGCGATCTTGATCGAGCCAAAGGACATACCGGCTGCGCTGTATCTCCTAGATCAGGCGCGCTTGTTGTCCATCGGAACGCTCGTTGAGGAGGCTGCACTTCGCGTCTCGCTCGGTTTCCTGTTGGAGGGAAGAAAGGACGCCGAGTTCGAAGAAGCCGCTCTGCGTTATTTCCGCCGTTTCCGCGCATCGATCTATGCGCCGACGACAATCCCCACAATTGCCCAGTACGCGGCTGAGCGAGACTATGCCAGCAGTGCGAAAAGTAAGCGCTGGCTCAATGAGGTCGCGTCGTTTCTGCCGAAAGAACAGAAGTATCGGCTTTATGCTGCTGTGGCTGATCGCGCAATCCGCCGCGGTGCCGTGTCTGCGACGGTTGCGGCGGCAAGATCGGCGTCAGGGTTCGCGGTTGAGTTGGGTCACCGCTCAGATCACCTCAGAGTTTTCGAGGGCGCTGCGCTGGTTCTTACAGACCGCATTGATCACGGCGTGAGTGCGCTTCTCGGGTTGGAGAAGTCTCGACTGCCGAAGCGGTATCGCGATCTTGTCGACGCCGCTCTGTCCGTCGCGAGTATGGTCCGAAGCCCGCCGTTGGAAACGGCAGCGGCTCCCGCGCCTTCAAAGGGTAAGGTCGGCCAAGCCGCAACAAAACTGCCAGATACAGACGACTACGTTCGACGCGCCAATGCGCTTCTCACAGACGCCAACGCACTCATCAAGAATTAACCGCACATGATCCCGACCAAGCCAACACCGCTGGAGACCGTCGCAACCCCGAAACAGTCGAGTGGTCGCGCGACCGCCGGAGACGTTGAGGCCGGCGCCGAATTCAAGGCGGCACTCAACGACGTCGCCGGGGAAGCGGACATCGATGCCCAAAAAGCAGTCTCTGCCGATCGCGAATTGATTGGGGAGGACGGCGAAAAGGACCAGCCTTCCGCTCGGGACGTGCCTGAGCAAACCGGACCAAATGAACGCGACTCCAAGCCGAAAGCCAGCACCGGATCGCTGGATGTTGTGACCACAAATCGCGCTACAGTGGGCCTGCCGACCAGCGTATCTGGCATCAACATGGCCGAGGTCCTGCAAAACGCGCGGAATCAACTGTCAGCATCAAAAGCCGGCGATCCGACCGATGCCAAGCGGGTACACAGCACATCAGGCGACGCGCAACCGGCTGTCGATACGGTCAAAACTCAAACAGCGCCAGCTGTCGAAAGCGGCCTGCAGAAGCAGAACGGACGCGTCGCCAACGCATCGCAGTCCTCTGCTGCCGCTACTGCATCAGTTGGGGACGATGGCGCGACGGTCCCGTCCGAGCCGGTTACTGCAACGGCTGCGAAGGCGGTCGCGAAATCGTCCGACGGACAACCAGCGGCGCCAACACGCGTGTCCGTTACGGACCAGCGGACCTACTTTCCGCCGACGGCAAGTGGTGTCGCAGAGCCCGGCAGAGCCGAGAAGCTGGATTTGCAGCCGCGGCAACGCGTTGACACAAGCGCAGCTGAGGGCGAGCCGCGCATGACGAACGCGCGCACCGAAGCCGGTACGACGTTGACTGAGCCGACAAACGGCCCATCGGCGCCAACGGCACCGGCGAAACAGGTTGCCGTGCGTCTTGAGCAGGTGTTGGCAGAGACGCGCACGCAAACACCCGAGTCGGCCCTGTTGAATCGCAGCCTTGCGACGGGGACCGGTCAGGGGCTTGTGAGAACCATCAGAGTTGAACTCACGCCGGCGTCACTGGGGCAAGTTGAAGTCGCGCTCTCGATGCGCGACGCCGAGCTGCATGTCCAGGTGCTGACGTCGACAGCGGATGCCCAACACGCGCTGGAGCGCGACCGCAATCTCTTGACCCAACTGCTCAAGTCTGCCGGCTATGGCTCGGCTGAAATCGATATCGACCGGATCGCCGTCCGGCAGGCTTCGGAGTTTGGCGAGCGGGTTGCCGGGACGACGCAAGCTGCCCAGGGTGAGCCGGCTCAGGGTTCAAACAGTGGCTCAAACTCTGGATCAAACTCTGGGACCAATGCTGGGGGGCAAACGAACACACCAAGACGAGACGGAACGGGGCACGAACATGCTGCACCTGCTGATAACGAAGGCGCGGAACGCGAGGAGTGGGACGTCCATCAGCCGCTAATCGGTGTTTCCCGCACGCTCTGAGGAACGCGCAATTTCGACGGTCTGTCCGGCATTGCGAGTGTAACTGATCGGCCACGGCCCGGCGTATGCACTCGGTCGAGCAAAACTATTCCGCAAATTGGGCTGACGTATCCGCCGAATCCCCTCAGAAATTGAGGGCAACATCAGCGTCTCGACGGCACGATGGCGGGAGCCGCGGGCCCTTGTTTGCGTCTGCAGTACGATTGAGACAGAGCAGGCACGCACATGGCAGACGCAGAAAATGAGCAAGGTGCCGAGGTCGATTTGACGGGCGCCGAGAAAGTGACCGCCCTCCTGCTCGCCATGAGCAAGGAGAACGCGGATCGTATCATTCGCTTGTTCGATGAAAGTGAAATCAGGGTGGTCGCCCGATCAGCTTCGGAGTTGCCAGCGATCTCACTCGACCGACTTGAAGAAGTCATCAGCGAGCTGTCCGACGAACTGGCCGTGGAAAAGGGGCTTATCGGATCACCAGAGCATGCCGAGCAACTGCTTGCCGGTGTCGTGCCCGACGAACAGGCTGTCGAGATTATCTCTGATCTTCGCGGCGAGTCCGGTCTGCTCGTTTGGGGCAAGCTGGAGGCGATGCCGTCGGCCGAACTCGTCGAGATGCTTGCGGATGAGCACCCACAGGCTGCCGCCGTCGTGCTCGACCGTCTCGACACCGAGCGAGCCGCCGCAACGCTTGACCTGATGACATCTGAGCGGCGTATCGAACTGAGTCGGCGGATGCTTAGTCTGCGTAAGCCGTCCGACGCAGCAATCCGAATGATTGAGAACCGGCTCAAGGAGAAGCTTCAAGCCAACAGTCAGAAGCCGGAGACATCGGATTCTGACGTGCGCCTCAGCGCTGTCCTGAACAACCTTGATCGCGAGCATGCCGACGAAGTGTTGCGTGGGATCGAGGAATCTCATCCCGATGAGATCAGCGGCATTCGAAAGCGCATGTTCCGGTTCGATCAGATCACGAAGCTGACCCAGGAGGATCGTGTTCGTCTATTTGACCCGATACCATCGGAAACGGTGATCCTTGCACTGCGTCAGGCTGAGGATGACTTGAAGGAATCTGTGTTGGCGTCTGTTTCAGCGCGCTCTCGCCGCCTTATGGAGCAAGAGCTCGACGTTGCGATGCGTGTCACACCGGAAGCTGTGCTGGAAGCGCAGAGGGGGATTGCGCGAAAGGCACTTGAAATGATTCAGGCGGGGGAGATTACATTCGAGGCGACAGAAGACTAGCGATCAGCGTAAGCGGTGAAGGCCCGTCGCGTTTGTGCAACCTGAATCTGCATCAAAATCTGCAATAATCTTGTGACCTGACGACGCCGACCGTCCGGCCATATGGGCCGAGGCCATATAAGGATGTGAGCGTGAGCTCCGAGAAGTCTGAGGCCGGATCGAAGGGTGAAGCGCTTGTGTCGCTCTTCGGGCCTGCAGAACCACCGATTTTGGAAGACTCCAGAGTGCTTGCATTTCTGGAGCAATTTGCGTTGTCCGTCAGCGATGTCTTTTTGAACCTCTGCACGATTGAAGTGGTTAGCGAATTGGGCCCGTTGCGCGTCTTCGAGCCCCATGCCGGTTTTGACGCTGAGGACAAGGCGATCGCCTTCTTTTACGGGTCGGAGCCGGCAGGATCACCGGCGATTGTCCTTCTCCCGCCGGGCCTTCCTGATCTCCTGGTCGAATTGGTGTTTGGCGGCGCTGCGCCTGAAGATGTGAGTGCCAAGCAGACGCAATCGGATGAAATCAGCGAACTCGCCCTTGATGTTTCTCGGAACTTTGCGACCGCGATCATGTCAACGCTTCAGCTGCAGGCCGCGGGCCATAGCAAGCTGGCGTTCGAGTTTGATCGAACCGAGCAGGTACTCCAAGAGGTGGAGTTTGAAAGTGGCAGCGCCCGGCTGTTTTGCGTGCAGATCAACGTTGGTCCGTGTGTCGACAGTGCCTTGCGCATTTTGATCCCGGAAGAGATCCTGAAACCTCTGCGAGCGCGGGCGACCACGCCGAGCAACAACTCCGTTTCTGCGGTCGCAGACCCGACGTGGACGCCGCGTCTCCATAACCGTGTGCTGGCAACTGTTGTTGATTTGAATGCAACCGTTGATGGCCCTGATCTGAGCCTTGGGGATGTTGCCAGGCTGCAGATTGGTTCCGTAATCGAGCTTGACGCCGGATGTCTTGAGGCCGTCCACCTTAATAGCAGCGGACGGCAGATTTTTAAATGCAAGCTCGGCCAATCAAATGGCTATTACACTGTCAATCTCGTTTCGCCGATCATTCAAAACGAAGACGAAGAATAGACTCTCTGGATAGTTTCTCCGTTGCTCAGTAACGGATTGCACGCCGAACGACGGCCTCACGCAAGCCAAATAGGCGATCGTGCATCATATGCAATGCAGCCTATGGTGTTACAAGCCGAATTCTGGGAGCCGCGCGTGGCTGGACTAGACGCAGTCTACCTCGATTCAATCAAACGGTTTGAGGGGTTTACGCCGACGGCTAAGTGGGATTATGCTCAATATACCAATGGCTTCGGAACCAAAGCCAAGTTTCCAGGTGAACATATCTCGCGCCATGAAGCCGAAACGCGGTTTCAATCGGAAATCTCGAAAGCCCGCCAGATTGTCGACAGAGTTGCCCCGCAGTGGGACGAAGGCACAAAGGCCGCTTTAACCTCGCTGACATTCAATGCCGGCACGAAGTGGATCAATGCCGGTCTCGGCGATGCCGTGCGCGGCGGCGATATTGAAAAAGTCCGCGAGATATTCGTGCTGTATAATCGTGCCGGCGGCAAAGTGCTGGCCGGTCTTGCGGCGCGTCGTGAGGCTGAGGTGTCTTGGATTGGAAGTGGCCCGCAACCGACGGATGCGCCATCAGCAAGCGCGGTCGCGGCCAACCCATCTTCTGCGGCTGCATCCATCACGTCAGCGGCTCGACCAGCCGAACCGGTGCGCGAGCGATCGCACGACCTCGCCGTCTCATCGCTGCGTTATGCGATACCGGCGCGCGGCATCGGTGAACTGGCGACAGGCCCCATCGACACGTTGGGTGTTTCAATGTCGGCGGAGTCCTGGGCAATCTTCACCGATTTGCTTGCCGCATCATCCACGCCGGAGCGAGAGCGCGAAGACCGTGACCGGTCAGAGTCCTCCGCGACATAACGCATGAGTCTTTGATTGCGCTGTTCGCACGCTCGCAGGCTCGCGGCTCGCGCGCTGGCCATCCTGCGAGGACGATCCCGGGCTGGAACAGCCTTGAGCGATAAACAACAAGCGGGGTTAGCCGTCTGGCACCCCAGGCCGCGACCGCGGCCCGCCGCGTTGCGGCGCGCCCGCGCAGGGCCCGGCCGCAGGCCGGAACAGCCCGTTAGCGAAGAGTCTTTAAATTGCGCTGTTCGCACGCTCGCAGGCTCGCGGCTCGAGCGCTGGCC
>JBCDAH010000049.1:0-32271 GCA_039186015.1 Pseudomonadota bacterium | reverse complement strand
ATCGTGTCAGAGCTGGACCGCTACATTGTCGGCCAGAACGACGCGAAACGCGCAGTCGCCATTGCATTGCGCAACCGCTGGCGCCGGCAACAGCTTTCCGACGACCTGCGGGAAGAAGTGCTGCCGAAAAACATCCTGATGATCGGACCGACCGGCGTCGGCAAGACCGAAATCGCGCGGCGGCTCGCCCGGCTGGCCGGTGCGCCGTTCCTGAAAGTCGAAGCAACGAAGTTCACGGAGGTTGGATACGTCGGCCGTGATGTCGAGAGCATCATTCGGGACCTGGTTGAGGTTGGCATCGGGCTGGTGCGCGACAAGCGACGCGAAGCTGTGAAGGCGCGCGCCGAGAAGGCGGCGGAAGAGCGCGTTCTCGACGCGGTCGTCGGCCCCAACGCACAGCCGTCAACGCGCGACTCGTTCCGGCGGAAACTGCGCGAAAACGAACTCAATGACAGCGAAATCGAAATTCAGGTCGCTGATATGGGCGGCATGCCGATGTTCGAAATCCCGGGGCAGCCGGGCGGGGGCATGGGGATGATCAATCTCAACGATATGCTGGGCAAAGCGCTTGGCGGGCGCACGAAGTCACGGCGCATGACCGTCGGTGAAAGTTATCCGATCTTGATTGCGGAAGAGAGCGACAAGTTGCTCGACGACGACCAGATCGTGCAGGAGGCCATCCGCGCGGTCGAAGACAACGGCATCGTATTTCTTGACGAAATCGACAAGATCTGTCGGTCCAGCGGTGGCAGCGAACGCGTCGGTGGCGACGTGTCCCGCGAGGGCGTGCAGCGCGATCTTCTGCCGCTCATCGAAGGTACGACGGTTACGACGAAGCATGGCTCCGTGAAGTCCGACCATATTCTGTTTATCGCGTCTGGTGCATTTCACGTCGCCAAACCAGCGGACTTGTTACCGGAACTGCAGGGGCGCCTGCCGATCCGGGTCGAACTACAAGCGCTGACCCGCGAAGACTTCCGGCGTATTTTGACGGAACCGGAGGCAAACCTGATCCGCCAGTATACCGCGCTTATGGCAACAGAAGACGTCACTCTGGATTTTACCGATGAAGCGATCGACGCGCTGGCGGACGTAGCCGTCAAGGTCAACGAAACGGTAGAGAACATTGGTGCACGCCGCCTGCAAACCGTCATGGAGCGGTTGCTCGACGACATCTCGTTCGAGGCGACCGATCGGGGCGGGGAGACCATTCAAATTGATGCAGACATGGTCCGAGAGCGTGTCGGCGGACTAGCTCAGAATGCTGATTTGAGCCGCTACGTTCTCTAGGCGACGTTTGCAGAAGCTGTTGTGAATCCTGACGCGTCTCAAGCCCTCGCCAGGTCACAGAGCCACTCCGATCGCTACGCCGGTTGTTTATCGGTCCGGCGCTCGGTTTTTGCCGCCAAGTGCGGCCTATTGGGGTGCAAGACGTCACCGCATTCGGCACAATCTGGTCTGTTCCATACGAGACAGGAAGATCGGTGCAGACCGGGCAATCCTCTCCGGCGCGACGAGTCCCTCAATTGCGAGACGTGGAGCGTTTGATGAGACATCTCTGCACAATCTTCATGGTCTGCTTCGCGGCCTGCGTTTACATGCCGCTGCCAGCGCACGCGTTTGAACCGCGCGTCGCACAACGGCTTGAGGCTCACACAAGCTGGGTTCGTGATGTCGCCTATTCGCCCGACGGCCGCGTTTTCGCAACGGCGAGTTCCGACAAGACGGTCAAGGTCTGGGACGCAGCGACAGGCCGGCTGCGGCACACGCTGACTGGCCACGCCGATTGGGTCGAGTCTGTCGCCTTCTCGTCAGATGGTCGCCTGATTGCATCTAAGGCCGCAGACAAGACCGTGCGGATTTGGGATGCGGCACGTGGCACCTTACGCCATACGCTCCGGCATGATCGCCAGGTTCTGTCTATTGCCTTCGCCCCGGACAGCAAACTGATCGCGACCGGCACGTGGGGCAATGATGCGATCCTCTGGGACACGGCCACCGGCCAGCGGCGCCATACCCTCAAAGGCCACAAGCACAACGTGACGTCTCTGGCGTTCTCAGGCGACGGCCGCGTGCTTGCGACCGGCAGCTACGAAGAATTCGGCAACAACGTTAAACTCTGGGACGTCGCAACCGGCCAACTGCGCCACAGTTTCGCCGGTCATGATCACAGAGTCTATCAGGTTGCCGTGTCCCCAGATGGACGTTCGGTCGCGTCAGGCGATGCCTATGGTGTCGTCAAACTGTGGCATGCCGCCGACGGGAAACTGGCGCACAAACTCCAGGCTTTTGACGACTCGCTCCTGAGCCAGTTTCATAAAATGACGAAGGGCGTTCCCCGATTTATCTGGCGCTCGGAACTCTTTCGCAGGATGGAAACTGATCCTGAGTTTCGGAAGAAGGTCCAAGACGAGGCCAAAACACTGGTCGAGTACACCGTCCATGCCTTGACGTTTTCGCCCAACGGCAAGCTGTTGGCCGTTGGGCATGAAGATCGGACGATTACCGTGTGGGACAGTACGACCGGAAAGCTGAGCACCACGCTCAAAGGCCACACGGAGCCCGTCAAGCGTCTGGCGTTCTCTCCCGATGGACGCCTGATCGCCTCGTCCCACAGAAACCAGTCGAACATCAGGACCGATCCGACCGTCAAGCTGTGGCGTGTCCCGTCCGGTCGGTTGTGGCACACGCTGAAGTCAGACGACTTCTGGCCTGCATCCATAGCATTCGCGCCATCCGGCCAACGACTGGTTCTCGGCGGATGTCACAAGCCGAACGGCTATCGCTGCGATCAAGGCGCGGTCATGGTTTGGGACATCCCGAAGTAGCGCATTGCGTAACGTTCTGAGCGGCTTAGCTCAGCTGTTGTAGCAAGCAGTGCCGCACAAGGTGCCCAGCCGTCGCGCCCCGACGGCCAACCAAATCATTCGGCGCATATTCCCTCGCCGCCCAAAGGCATGCTTCACTCGATCCATTGGTCTGCGTCTTCGCTTCGTCAGCGTCGCAGGTCTTCGGCAAGAGGTGATCAATGCCCCAAAATCGCGCGCCGTTCGAAACCGTCGCTGACGCATATCTTGCGCTTCTGAAAAGCCGCGGGGTCGATTGGCTGTTCGCGAACGCAGGAACGGACTTTGCCCCGATTATCGAGGCCATGGTTCGCGGGCGCACGAGCGGGTTGGCGATGCCGGAGGCGGTTGCCATTGCGCACGAGACAACGGCCGTCGCAATGGCACACGGCTACACCTTGATGACCGGGCGACCACAAGCGATTATGGTGCACGTCAACGTTGGTCTCGCCAACGCCTTGATGGGCGTCATCAACGCCAGCCGCGATTGTGTGCCGATGTTGGTGACCTCGGGGCGCACGCCATTGACCGAGCACGGCATGCTGGGCTCGCGGGATCTTCCGATCCATTGGGGCCAGGAAATGTTCGACCAAACCGGCATCGTGCGCGAGGCCGTGAAGTGGGACTACGAACTGCGCACGCCCGTTCAGCTCGAAGCGGTTGTCGACAGGGCGCTGTCGATTGCGACGACACAGCCAGGCGGCCCAGTCTACTTGTCGTTGCCGCGTGAAGTGCTTGCGGAGCGCTGGCCGCGGTCGGCCATGTCTCCCACTGCCACGCTGCATCCGCCGCGTTTGCCCATGCCAGATCCGGACACGACGACTGCTGCCGCGCAAATCCTGTCTGAGGCAAAAAACCCGATTGCAATCGTTGGGCGTGGGGGACCGGATGTGTTCGAGCCCTTGGCGCGGTTGGCCGAGCAATTGGCGATGCCAGTTGTCCATTTCTGGTCAAACCGCTTGGCGCTGGCCAGCACCCATCCCATGCACGCCGGATTTGATGTCGGGCCACTGATCGAGACGGCGGATGCGATCCTGACACTCGACGCGCCGGTTCCGTGGCTTCCGGTTCGACATCGCTTGCGAAAGGAATGCCGCGTGATCTCCGTCGGCCCCGACCCGACATTCGCGCAGCTCCCCATGCGGACATTTCCAGCAGATGTCTTGATACCGGCGACAACGGCCAGCGCCGTCGATGCAATTTCTGCCTTGATCACACCCGTATCCGATGCCCGGCGATCAAGCGTCAGCGATGCGCTGCGCGCAATCCGTCGCGCCCGCAGGGAGGAGGCTTCACGTCATCCCGCCGTGTGCACCAACGCGTTTGTCAGTCGCTGCCTGGACGACGTAAAAGGTAACGATGCCATCATCTTCAACGAACTCGGCTGCGATCCGGGCGTTATGACGTTCGAACAATCGGACAGCTACTTCGGTCACCCCATTGCCGGCGGATTGGGCTGGGGCGTGGGTGCCGCACTTGGCGCCAAGCTGGCAGCACCCGACCGCCTTGTCATCGCCTGCGTCGGCGACGGATCATACATGTTTGCCAACCCGGTCGCCTGTCACCAGACGGCGGAAGCTCTTGATCTTCCAATCCTCACAGTTGTCTTCAACAACGAAGTCTGGAATGCCGTGCGCAAGTCGACACGCTCGGTCTATCCGGACGGCCATGCGGCGGCCGTCAACGATATGCCGCTGTCCAGCCTGGCCCCGTCACCGGCCTTTGAAAAGGTCATTGAGGCGAGCGGCGGGCTCGGCATACGGGTTGACGATCCCTCAAAGCTTGCGCCCGCGCTTGGGCAAGCGGTCAAAGCTGTCAGCAATGGGCAGCAAGCGCTGCTGAACGTACATTGCGCAATCGGGTCATAGGCCATTGTGGCTGACGCACTGAAGATTCCAGCTAAGTCCCCGCATCCTCGTTCCTCCGGGAACATTCAGATCTCCGTCCGCGACCTATGGTCAAGCTGGTTCAAAGATCCGCTCGACCCAAGGACAGGAGACATGAAAATCTTTGCTCGCACAATTTTGGTCACGGCACTGGCAGCCGCAGACCTCGTCGTTATGACGAACGCGAGCGACGTGGATGCGCGCGAGAAGCTCGTTGGCTACAGCCGGGCGTCCGCGCAGCTGGAGGTTGGAATTCGCGCGCGTGAGTCGTTACGTGCGCTGTTCGCACGCTCACAGGCTCGCGGCTCGAGCGCTGGCCATCCTGCGAGGGTGATCCCAGGCCGCGAATGCGGACCGGCGCCTTGCGCCGCCCTCGCGGAGGGCCCGAGCGAAGCGAGGAACAGCCCGTGAGCGAAGAACGCTACGGCACATCGTTCGGATCGACTTCGTTGAGCAGAGTTTCTCCGTTTACGAAGCGGACGATGTTATCGAGAAACAACTGATCCCATCGCCCGCGTGTTCCATCTCCCGCAAACGACGTATGGGCAGTTACTCTGACCTTTGGATGACTCCAGAGCGGATTGGGGCCCGGAAGCGGCTCCTCGTGAAACACGTCCAGCACGGCCGCGGAAAGCTGGCCGTCGTCGACCGCTGCGAGGAGAGCGTCGTCATCGATCAACGCGCCGCGCGCGATATTGATCAGGATCGCACCCGGCTTGAGCTGAGCAAAGAAAGCCGCATCGACCATGCTGCGTGTTTCGGCATTCAAAGGACAGGCCAGTACAACAACATCCGTTTGCGCCAGGTGCCCGGCCATGTCGGCAAGCGTGCCCGATTGATCGACGAAATCCGAAGTCGCCGGCGAACGCCGGATGACCGTCACATTCGCGCCGAACGCTTTGGCACGTTTTGCCACTTCCCGTCCGATGGGACCGTAGCCGACAATCATCCAGTCGGTGCCGGATACCTCGCGAAACGGCGTGCGTTGCCACTCCCTGTTGGCCTGAGCCTCGCGCTGGACGTCAATCGGGTGGATTAAGCTCAACGCGTGAGCGAGGACGTACTCTGATATGGCGACGGCTTGAGCACTGCTGTTGCATATGCGAATGCCGCGCTCAGCTATCCGACGATAGATTGGAGAATCCAATCCGGCGTTGAATGTCTGGACCAGACCGACCGAACGGCAGTCGAGAACAAGCTGAAACGCAGCCTCCGTAACACCGTCGTTCACCAGATCAACGTTGAGCCAGAAATAGTCGATGTCCGTACTTTCGGGCAGAACGTTTGTGCCATCGATGAATAGATTGCCGTCGCCATCAAACGTGTAAATTGCGAGATCAAGGCCCAGCGCATCAAGCCTGTCGCCAATATGCGCGCGTGCTGTGTCGTACAAGGCAACGGTTGTTGGCACTTCGGATGTCCTACAGACGGCCTAAACCAGGCCGAGGTTCTTGAAACTGGCGTGCCCGTCGCGGCCGACAATAATGTGGTCGTGAACCACGATGCCCAATGGCTTGGCGGCGGCGATGATCTGCTTGGTCATGTCGACGTCGGATCGCGAGGGAGTCGGATCACCGGACGGGTGATTATGCACGAGAATAATAGCGGTTGCGGAAACCTCCAAAGCACGTTTGACAACTTCCCGCACATAGACCGGTGTGTGGTCGACGGTGCCCTTCTGCTGCATCTCGTCAGCGATGAGGCGGTTCAACTTGTCAAGAAAGAGAATGCGGAACTGCTCAACGTCGGCGTGAGCCATCGTGGTCCGGCAGTAGGCTAGAACCTGGGTCCAGGCCGCCAGAACCGGCCGATGCCGGATGTCCTCGCGCGCCAGCCGCGTGGCCGTTGCACGAACCAGACGGAACTCCGCGACAACCCGTTCGCCGACACCCTTCACTTCAAGCAAGCGTGGGGCAGGCGCGTGAACGGCAGCGGCGAATGACCCGAATGTGCGTATGAGTTCCTTGGCAACCGGCTTGGTATCAGCGCGCGGTATCGCGCCGAATAGAACCATCTCAAGCAGTTCGTAGTCAGGGATCGCATCGGCACCGCCGATTCTCAACCGCTCGCGAAGGCGCTCACGATGACCGGTATTTGCGTGCCGTGCGCGCGACGGTTTGGCAGGCTGGCTCGCAGCGTCATCCGGCGAAACAGAGCTGCCGTCAGTGCGTGCCGGTGATTTGACATCGCCATTTCCGCGCCGGCTACGACCGTCATCAAACGCATTTGGCGCGGCGCCGTCGAGAAACCCGCCTGACTGATCGGTTCCTGAGCCTTTCCGACCGTGGCGCACGCCGGACATCATCAGCCTCCAGCGGCGAATGGCAGATTAGCCCGTAGCGCTCTCAAGTTCATATGGCGGCTTGTGCTGTTTGGCTGGCGAATAGGTGAACACCTCGCAGCCGTCTGCTGTGACGCCAACGGTGTGTTCGAACTGTGCGGACAGCTCACGGTCCTTGGTTACTGCCGTCCAGCCATCGGGCAAGACCTTAACGGCCGGCCGACCAAGATGGATCATAGGCTCGATCGTAAACAGCATACCGGCCTTGAGCACGGGACCCTCACCGGCGCGACCATAATGCAGGATGTTCGGACGCCCGTGAAACACGCGCCCCAATCCGTGACCACAGAAGTCCCGCACGACGCTGCATCGCTCGCCTTCCGCGTAAGCCTGGATCGCTTCGCCAATATGGCCGGTTGTATTGCCAGGCTTAACGGCGGCGATGCCACGGACCAACGCTTCGTGCGTGACATCTATCAAACGTTCCGCCCGGCGACTTGGGTTGCCGGCCACGTACATGCGACTGGTATCACCATGCCAGCCATCGACGATGAGCGTCACGTCGATGTTCATGACATCGCCGTCTTTAAGGACTTTGGCCCCAGGGATGCCGTGACAGACGACGTGGTTGATGGAAATGCAGCACGAGTGCGTGTAGCCGCGATAATGGAGCGTCGCCGGAATCGCACCATGGTCCATCGCGAATTGAAAGACCAAATCATCCAGCGACTGCGTGGTCACTCCCGGTCGGACATGCGGCGTCAGCATGTCAAGCGCGGCAGCGGCAAGCTGGCCGGCCCTGCGCATGCCGGTGAACGCCTCTTCCCCGTGCAGTGGGATTTGGCCTTCGGTATCGCCATTACCTGCGAGCTTCATATTCATGTGCGAGCCGTCGCGTTGGTCTACACCTTCCGCTCGAATGTAGTGGCGGGAGCCCAAAGGTCCAAGCGGCGGTTACAGATTAGACGAAGTTCCCAAGGTTCTCGATCATATCATTGGGCTGCATGAACAGCCCAATTAAAGTCACGACGGCTTGTATCGTAACAGCAATCCCCGACGACTCCTACTGTCACGACCTCGATCAGGCGTCAGGCTTTGCCTCTTCACCGCCGTCCGCGTTGTTTTCGTCATCGGTGGGAACTTCTTCAACGGTTGCTTCCGCCATCAAGCGTTGGGCTTCCGAAATCCAGTTATTGCGCTCGAACACGCCGTCGAGTTTCAGCGCTTCCTCGACGTTGGCGATATCATCATCTGAGAGCGCCGCCATCTGCTCGTACTGTATGATGTTGAGTTTGTTCAGCATGGTCTGGATTTCCGGCGTCAGGCCAGCCAACTGGGTCAGATCGTCCTTCTCGCCCTTAACCTTCTTGAAGCCCTTGAAGGCGGCGTTGAGCCGCTTGGCGCGGACATCGGTGCGTTCAGCGATACGCGCGGCGCGACCACGGCGACCGCGCAGATAATAGAGCTTGGCACGGCGCACACGGCCACGGCGCACAACTTCGATATCGGCGATCAGCGGGGAATACACCGGAAAAACACGCTCCACACCCTCGCCGTAAGAAATCTTGCGGACTGTGAAGTTCTCATTCAGACCGCTGCCGGCACGCGCAATGCAAACCCCTTCGTAAGCCTGATTTCGGGCCGTCTTTCCCTCAACCACCCGCACCATGACCCGAACTGTGTCGCCCGGCTCGAAATCGGGGACCGCACGCTTCGTTGCGATTTCCTGCATTTGCTCACGCTCGAGCTCATCGATAACGTTCATTCTTGGTTTTCCTTTTGCTCAAGGCGGCAGAGGAGCTGCGTGCCCAAAATCCCAAAGGGGCGCGGCTCGTGCGTCGCGGCAAGTAACGTGGAGCCCGCCGAATAGCGGTTCGCGGGCACGCTGTCGAGACTTTTTGGGCCGAAAGCGTTGTTGTTTGCCGATTTACCGGCCGGTGCCCATGCCCCGGACTTTTCGGACCTCTCAGACGTCGCCAGGACGACCGAGATCAGTCGGCCCGGCTGCGGTCCGGAACGGTGATCTCAAAAACAGCGCCACCATGCCCGTTTTTCAGCTCAATCCGACCGCCATGCGCGCGGACGAGTTCCGCTGAGATGGCGAGTCCAAGACCCGTTCCCCCAGGCCGCACGTTGCCTTGAAACGCCATGAAGAGGTTCTTTCGCGCCTTCTCAGGTACGCCCGGCCCATTGTCGACCACACGCACGAGCGTCTCTCGCCCCGATCTCGTCGCGGACACTGTAATCCGACCGTCGTCATTTGGTTGCTGTTCCAACGCGTCAACGGCATTTCGGACAATGTTATTCAGTATTCGGAATAAATGCTCCCTGTCCGCGTCAATACTGAGACCCTCCGGGATGTCGATCACCCAGGCGACGTGCTCACGCGGCAGCTGCAGCCCGTCGGCGACTTCGCGAACCAGCGGAATGAGCGGAAAAACACTGCGGCGCGGCGCAGCTTCCTCCGCCCGACCGAACTTGAGCGTGTCGTTGCAGAAATTGATGGCCCGATCGAGCGAGGCAACAAGCTTCGGCGCAAATCGCTGCACGGTTGGATCGGGCAACATACCAAGCCGATCGGACAAGAGTTGTGCGCTTGCCAGCATGTTCCGCAGATCGTGGTTGATCTTCGAGACCGCCAGGCCAAGCTGAGCCAGGCGGTTCTTCTGATTGAGCGCTTGATTGAGTTGCGTCTGCATTTGCGCCAACTCGCGCTCTGCAATGCCGATTTCATCACCGCGCCCGGATGGCTTGATGATGCGGTCATGATCTTCGGGATTCTCGCCGAACGTGACCATGTTCCGCGACAGCGCCAGCATCGGGTTCACGAGGACGCGGCTTAGCGCGATGTAAACGAGCGTTGCCGTGATCAAGGATATGATCACGGAAAGAATGAGAATATTCAACGCGTGATCAATCATGGCCTCGCAGAGCGAATCCTCGTCGAGAACGACTTCGACAACGTCGTCTGGTCGTTCGGCGGGATTGGTCTGCCCGTAGGCCCGTATCATGCGCCCGTTCGGCGCGATGAAAACGTAGAGGGCGTCGCGAATGAGTGCGAGGCGTTTGCCGATTGAAGCGAACGCGGAGTCGGCGGGAAGCTGGCGCAAGTCAAAGCTGGCATCGATCACCAACGGCTGATCGGCGGGCAGGATCATCCGGCGCACGCGTTCCTGTTTGACCGCAATCGCCTGAACGCCTGCGCTCCGCAACAACTCCTGACGCAGAGCCGACGGCACCTCGCCACCCTCGGCAGCTGTTGCAGCCAAGGAGGCTAATCGGGCGGCAACGAGACGGTCTTGCAGCCAATTGACCCGGAAGTTGGCAATGGACGGCACGAAAATCAGAATCTCGGCCAACATGACGAAGGCCAACGTCAAAAGCAGAAGTTTGCCGGGCAGGCCAAGCTGTAACGCCTCTCGCCTCGCCACCCCGTCTCTTACCTGTTCCCCAGTCCTGGTCACAGCACTCGGCATGTCGTGGACGAGGCAACGTGCCACGCGCTCAGCGCGGACGCGCATGCGCGCCGGGCGAAAGTGTTTCAGAAAATGGCGAGTGGAGTCTTGCAGGGTCATCTCCGAGGTACCGAGGTACAGTGCAAGCCGCCATCCCGCGTCGGTCTGCTCAGCCGAGCTTTCGCAAAAAGCCGATAACTGAGCGGACCGCTTTGCTGCTGGCGGCATTCACATAATAACGGTAAGCTGCGCGTTTGTTGACCTCAGACAGCGTCGGATAAGGTGAAATCCAGTCCATCATTGCCTTAATCTTCAGCTTCTGCGAGATCGCGAGTGACCACATCTGGATCAGTTCGCCAGCATTGTGGCCCACGATAGATGCACCGAGAATGCGGCCCTTCTTATCCGTCACAACCTTAACGAAACCGGTTGTCTGATGCTCAGCCTGGGCCCGATCGTTCTCGTGATAGGGCCAGCGCAAAACGCGGACGTCTCCGAGCTTCGCCTTAGCCTCTGCCTCGGTCAGCCCCACGTGCGCAAGCTCCGGGTCCGTAAACGTGACCCATGGGACGATCCCGGCATTGGCCTTTACGGGCATTTTGAATAATGCCTGCCGGATAACCAGTCCGGCGTGGTAGTTCGCAACATGTGTGAACTGTAAGCCGCCAATGCAATCGCCAATCGCAAACACACGCTTGTTGGATGTCACCAGTGATTCGTTCACCTTAATGCCGCGCTTGTCGTAGGTAATCCCGGCTGCTTCGAGGTTGAGCCCCTCAACGTTCGGTTTGCGGCCTGCCGCGACGAGAATGTGAGAGCCGGTCACAACCTCCTCACCGTTCTCATGCGCGACGGTGACCTCGATGTTGCCGGCAGTGCCGCCGACCCGCGCCACCGTGGCGCCTTCCCGCACGTCGACGCCTTCGTCGCGCAACGCGTCTAGAACCACCTTCGCCAGTTCCGGATCATCCTTGCCCATCGCCTTTGCAGCTTCGAGAACCGTTACCCGACTGCCCAGCCGCCGGTGGGCCTGAGCCAGCTCCATACCGATCGGGCCGCCGCCAACAATGATCAGGTGATCGAGCTTTTCGGTGTTGTCGAACAGCGTCTCGTTGGTGAAGTACGGAACATCCGCAAGACCGGCGATCGGCGGTACAAGCGGTGAAGATCCCGTCGCAATGACGGTGCGTCGGGCTTGTATCTTGTGCTCACCGGCCTCGACCGTTTTCGCGTCGATAAACCGTCCGGCCGCTTGAATGACGCGTACACCCAGCCCCGTAAACCGCTCCACTGAGTCATTTGGCTCAATCGCGGCAATCACACTTTGGACATGGGCGTTGACGGCCGCGAAGTCGATTTCAGGCTCAACTGGCGCAATACCAAACCCTTTGTCCGTCCGCATGGTGTGGGCTTGCTTGCCGGCAGCAATCAGCGCCTTGGATGGAACGCAGCCGTAGTTCAGGCAATCGCCACCCATCTTGTGCTTTTCAAGCAGGATAACGTCGACACCGAATGCTGCGGCGGCGGCTGCGACGGACAATCCACCCGATCCGGCGCCGATCACCAGGATATCGCACTTCAGGTTCGTATCCGCGCCAGTTCCGCTACCGGCTTTGGCTTGTTCATTGAGCTTTTGCATTGGAACCGCTCCGCTTCTTGAACCAATTGATGCCAACGGGAATGAGCGCGACAACGCCAAGTGCAATCCCGGCGAAGATGAGCTCGCGACTGACGAGTTGCGACAAATCAATCGCGTAAGTGCACGCTTCAGCACCGTTTGAAGCGACGCAAGCCGCATACCGCGCATTCTCCGCCTCCAGCGGCGCGCCCAAGCTGGCTCCGACAAGTGTGTAGGCCGCCGTGCCCGGGATAATCCCAAACAGTGTTCCGAACACGTAGGTGCGCAGCGGCACGCCGAGGATCGCCGGAGCCAGGTTCACCACAACGAATGGGAACGCCGGTACGAGCCGCAGGAAAAGCATGTAGCTAAGCGCGTTCTCCTGAAAGCCGGCGCGCAGCTTCTCAATCCAGGGGCCGGCTTTCGCTGCGAGCGCCTCGCCCAATGAACTTTTGGCGACGAGAAAGATCAGGGTCGCGCCGATTGTGGCCGCAATGACGGTCGCCGGTATGCCGATTACTGGGCCAAACAAGAGGCCGCCAAGGAGCGTCATAAACAGGCCGCCCGGCAGCGAAAGTGCAACAACAACAATGTATGCTGCCATGTAGGCGAGCAGTGCCAAAGCAAAGTTGCCCGAGATAAACGCCTGCATGCCGGCGTAGTTCTCACCAATGGCCTGCAGCGAAAGGTACTTGTGCCAGCCCATCCCGAAGGCGAGAGCCATCAAGCCCAGAATTGCAGCCAGCGGCAGCCAGCGCGTGATGCCGCCGCCTTTCTTTGCGACACCGTCTCGGGCCGTCGCTGATGTTTCCGTCGTCATCGTACTCGCTCCGAATATCAATTCTGGTGTCGGGATCAGTTGGTTGGTGAAACGTCGTTGAGCGCCCAGTCGTACTCGAAGCTCGCAATCTGCGTTTTGCCGTCCAACTTCGCTTTCAGCTCAGCGGAAGCGTATTTGCGCGCGTGCTCAAGTACGGCAGCCGGAGTTCCACCGAAATCAACCTGGAACCAGGAGTAAATGGAGGACGCAACCACCGTTCCATCATCATTGACCCGGAACCCGCGAGGATGATTGACGTACGCGCGCGCGCCAGCTTCGAGCTCCGTCTCAAGGTTTGCCGAGGTGAATGCGTTCAATCGCAGATTCGGGCAACCGACCGATGCACAGTTTACAGCGTAATGGACGCGTGGGTCCTGAAACACTTTGCGCATGATGTCGTGTTCAACATTATCGAGGCTAAGTTTCGTACCGTTGACCGTAACGACCTTGGCCTTCCATGGCCCGGCCAGTCCGGCAGCCTTCTTGAAAAACCCAAGCACCCCTTCGTTGATCGAGATTTTACGGATTGAGTCGACGGGATAAGCATCCAGCACCACGTCGATCGTTTTAGCGTTGTATAGGTTTGCCCAGTAGGCGAATTGCTCCGTCCGATTCAGCGTTGTCGGATCAACGCCCTCTAGCGAGGCGACATAAGCCTTGAGTTGCTTGTGGCCATTCGCTTTGAAGCCCGCATAATCGAGACGATTGATCCCGGCACCGTCGGGCTTGATATGACTTTTCAGAAGCTTGTCCCAAGCCGAGTGATCGACGACCGTTGTGGCGTCCGGCGTATGCTTCGCGAACATTGAGAAATCTGCCAGCGCGGGCACCGTCGAGACTGCCGTTAATGCTGCGGCCACCAAGCCCGCGACTGCGCGTTTCATCCAGCCCCGGGCCGCTGCCGGCGTTATTGCGGTCGTCGTCATGATAATCTCTCACTTGATCATTGGTTGCGTATCGAATTTCGCCCTCGCGCAGCGCTTGCGACACGACGCGCCGTGCACGGCGAACCTGCGCAGGGTGGCCGTGAAAAGGAATGGGGTCTCAACGAGCTGTGATTGTTTCAGAGCATTGTTGAACGCTTGTGACCTCGGTCGTCAGATAGCGGTCGGCGTTGACTTCCAGTTGGTCCAGACATATACACCGCAAACTCGCGCCAATTTATTCTCGACCGGCACCGGAAATGTTCCGGCGTCGGGCGTTACCCGTGGGGACTCATTGTGAAACGCACCTATCAGCCAAGCCGCCTTGTCCGGAAACGGCGCCATGGCTTTCGTAAGCGTCTGTCATCAAAGGGCGGTCTTCGTGTGCTCGCTCGGCGCCGGGCCAAGGGCCGGAAGCGTCTGTCAGCCTAGCAATGACGGCCATCTCAAACCTGCGATAGGTCTGCGTCTGCCAACGGTCGCCGTGGGCGAGGTGCTCATGGTCGAAACGCTCAAAAGCCGACGAGATTTCCTCAGACTACGCGGCGGTCAGCGCTGTGCGACCCCCGTTTGCGTTATTGAGGCCAAACCCCGCCAACCGGCCAGCAGTGTTGAAGCATCAGGTGCCCGATTTGGATTTACGGTGACGAAAAAGCTCGGCCACGCCGTACGCCGCAACCGGATCCGCAGGCGGCTAAAGGCCGCGATTGCAGAGCTGGCTGACGATTTTGCCCTACCAGGCTTTGATTATGTCGTTGTGGCGAGAAACGCCGCGTTTGACACGCCTTATCACCAGTTGCTGGGACATATTGAGCGCGCTCTGAGGCGGATCAGACGCGCCGCATCGCAACGCCAGTGACAACTCTGACTTTCGCGATCTAGCAAAACCGGGCAAAGAGCCCACTTGTCCGTCAAACGCGCCGACAATCGCGACCAGCAATCGGCCCACGCCAACCGCCGAACGAGAAACACACATGATGCAACAGCAGGACCCAGAGCAAACGCGGAACACGATTGCTGCCATCGCGCTGTCTGTAGCTGTGCTGCTGGCGTGGCAACTGTTGTATGCGGGACCGAAGTACGAAGAACAAAAGCGTCTTCAACAGCAGCGGCAACAGCAGGAAACAAGCAACGCAACCGGCGTGCAGGGGCCGCAAGCCGGTCCAGCAGGGACGCCGGCCCCGAATGTGGCACCAAACCGTCTCCGGATTGCACTGACGCGGGATGCCGCTCTGGCAACAACAAAGCGCGTTCCGATCGAGACGCCATCCATCATCGGATCGATCAATCTCAAGGGTGGCCGGATCGACGACATCACGCTGGTGAAGTATCACGAGCAACCGGATCCAAAGAGCCCTCGCGTGATCCTGTTTTCGCCCGACAATTCGCCCCAGCCCTATTTTGCGGAGTTCAACTGGCGGGCACCTGCTGGCGCGAAGACAACCTTGCCTGGCAGCGACACCGTCTGGACGGTCAGCAGCGGTGATCGCCTGACGCCCAACCAACCACTTGAACTGTCATGGACGAACGACGCCGGCTTGACGTTCAAGCGTAAGATATCGATCGACAAGGATTATCTGTTCACAGTCGTCGACACGGTCGAAAACAACACGGGCGAAGCGGTCGCCCTTTTTCCGTCGGGTGCGATCTACCGATACGGCGTACCGACGATTGAAGGCTTTTTCATTCAGCACGAAGGTCTGATCGGCGTCCTGGGCGAAGGCGGGTTCACCGAGGTGACCTACTCAGAACTTGCCGAAGAAAACAGCCGCAAAACCTTTGAGAATGTTACGGGCGGTTGGCTCGGCTTCACGGACAAGTACTGGGCGTCTGCGCTGATCCCCGATCAATCCAAGCCGTTCAACGCGACCCTCGACGACCTGACCCCACCTGACACACCACGGAGTTCTCGCCAGTTCATTTCAAACTTCGCGTCGCAGGCGATATCGATTGCGCCGGGCGGGCAGGCGTCTCACCAGAACCGCCTCTATGTCGGCGCCAAGAAAGTGGAGATTATCCAGAGCTACGAGGCGCAATTCGGCATTCGTCAGTTCGAACTCATGATCGACTGGGGCTGGTTCTACTTTATCACCAAGCCGCTGCACGGACTGCTGAACTGGCTCTATGGTCTGCTTGGCAACTTCGGCTTCGCGATCCTTGCCGTTACCGTGATCGTCAAAGCCGCGTTCTTCTGGTTCGCCAATAAGTCCTATGAATCGATGGCGAAGATGAAGAAACTGCAGCCGGAAATGGAGAAAATCCGCGCGCGGTACAAAGACGACAAGATGGAGCAGCAAAAACAGCTCATGGAGCTGTACAAGAACGAGAAGATCAATCCGCTCGCCGGCTGTTTGCCGATCCTCATTCAGATCCCTGTATTCTTTGCGCTCTATAAGGTGCTCTTTATCTCCATCGATATGCGGCACGCGCCTTTTGTCGGATGGATCAGCGATTTGTCCGCGCCGGACCCGACGACGATCTTTAATCTGTTCGGACTGCTGCCGTACACGTTGCCGGACTGGTTCCCGATCCTCGGCATTTGGCCACTGCTGATGGGCATTACGATGTGGCTGCAAATGCAGTTGAACCCACAGCAGCCCGATCCCATCCAGCAGCAAGTCTTCAACTGGATGCCGGTGCTGTTTACGTTTCTGTTGGCGTCGTTCCCAGCGGGATTGGTCATCTACTGGGCGTGGAACAACGTCCTATCCCTTGCGCAGCAGTACATCATCATGAAGCGTCAGGGCGTTGACATCCCACTTATGGAGAACCTCCAAAGAACGCTCGGCGCGGCAGCGGCGCTGCCAGATAAAATCCGCGGGCGGGGTAAAGCCGAACGCAATGAATAGAGCGTCTCCGTCGTCGACGGACTGGTTCTAAGCCGTGGTCATATGGTGGAAAGCAACGACAAATCCGGACGCCAGGCCGAACTCTTATTCGAGCGTCGCTGGGAGTTCGTTATGGGTGTGCCAAGTCTGGACTTTCTGCCCGAGGGTGAAGTCTCGGAGATCGCGTTTGCCGGCCGATCCAACGTTGGCAAATCAAGCCTGATCAACGCACTGCTGCGCCAAAGCGGCATCGCGCGAACCTCCAACACACCAGGCCGCACACAGGAATTGAACTTCTTTCGATCGGACGGAGTCCCGCTGCTTTTGGTCGACATGCCAGGATACGGATTCGCACGTGCGCCGAAGGGCAAGGTCTATGCCTGGACCGAGCTCATCAAGGACTATCTGCGCGGCAGGCAGCTGCTCCGCCGGGTGTTCCTGCTGATTGATGCGCGCCATGGTCTTAAGGCTAATGATACCGAGATCATGGGCATGCTCGACACGTCGGCCGTGCCGTATCAAGTCGTTCTGACAAAGATTGACAAGCTGAAGGGCGGTGCGGTTGAGCGGGTCGTCGCCGCGACGCAGGACAGCCTGAAAGAGCATCCCGCTGCGGTACCCGAAGTTATTGCAACCTCGTCCGAAAAACGGATCGGTATTTCAGAGCTTCGCCAAGCCGTTCTTTCTGCCGCGCTTATCGACCCGGAGCATCTCAAGCCGGCATAAGCGCGGGAACGGTTCCAGCTCATCTGACGGGGGGCCTACAGCCCCGCAAGATCGAAGCCGATGCGCATCAGATCGGGGCCGAAATACACACAAGCAGCTCCGATACCAGCGGCGATCGACCAGCCGAACAGTCTGAGTAACCGGGCGTTGATGTTGCCGGCGACACGGACATCAATCCGCTCATTCGGCAGCGGCGTTTCCGCTGCGTGTCCATCCCGCGTCAACGTCCGCAGCGCCATCGACAACTGGAGCTGTTGTTTCCCCTTTGACTTCGGCGTGACAGTCCAGCGCCAGATGGCGAACTCATCAGCCAGCAATCCAACCCGGTTTTCGATCCACTGAGTTTCCGGCGCAACCGATTCGACGTAAAGGCCACCTTGCGGTGCACGAAGGCGGATCGTCATCGCTCGCGCAATCACGCCGTCTCCTCCATCGCCGCGAAGCGACTCGCCCGTGATCGCTTCGATCTCGTGCCGCGCAATGCGAACTTCGACGGTCTCAGACACCATGGCCCGCATGCGCCGAGGCACGGCTGCGGTAAGCTTGCCGTTCTCGGGGGGGCGGCTTGAAGGTGCCGCCGCCTGTTGCTGAGGCGGTGCCATACCGGGCGCAGATGCGACGCCAGGCCCTCGTGGTGCCGGACGCGGCTGTTGCGGTTGAGGTTGCGCCTGGCGCGCGCCTGGCGGCTGCGTTGTCGGGCCCGGAACCGGCGGCCGCCCATTGTTCGGACCGCCGCGAGATGATGGCGCAGTGCGGCGTGGGTCTGGCCGCTGCTGCGGCGGGGCTGGATTGGTGGATGGCGACGGTGCCACTGGTGCCGCAGGTGCTTGGGGGCCACCGACAGGGCCACCAATGCGCGGTGCAACCGGTGCCCGCGTTGGCTGCGCAGCCGGCAGACCGGAAGCTGGCTGGCTACGTTGACCCGGGGCCGGCGCGGTCACTTCCGACGTTGCCGGGCGGGTCAGGCGCGCCAGCCCATCTTTTGATGTGCCTTGTGGTGCGGCCTGAGACGGTGGGGGATGTCCAATGCGCGGTGCGACCGCGCGCGCGGCGTCAACCTTCCGCCGCGCGTCTGCGAGAATCTGCTCAGTGGCATGCGGGTTTGCTGCCGGTAACCGCTGCTGCCCCGAGGCCGGCATCGACTGGCGAGGTTGTGTTGGTTGCGGGGCTGAGTTCGCAGCGCTGATCGTCTCGCGCAGCGGCATACGTGGGCTGGACGCCGGCTGCGAAGGCTGTCCCGGTTGCCCGCCACCCGGTGGTTGCGTGCCGGCGGCTGGTGGTTGCCCCGACGCGCGCAGGTTCGCATTCGCCTCCTGCAGCGCACGAACGGCTTCGTCGAACGTCAGCCCTTGCGAGCGCAACATACTGGCCGCAGGTGATCTGCCGTCGCCAACGATCGCAGCCAGTACCAATCCCCCATTCGGTGATCGATTGCGCTGCGTCGCAGCAGCAGCCGCAACCCGGAAAATGCGAATCAGATCGTCGTGTGCGTCGGGCTCTTGCGAATCGCTGGGACCCAAGCGGTCGTCCAATCGACCCAGATAACCGCCGACGTCATGCTTCAACCGCATGAAATCTATATTACATGCTGTTAGAACGAGGGACGCGTCACCGTCTTCGGTCAGGGCTAACAGCAGGTGCTCGAGCGTCACGCGCCGATGCGATTGTTCACGCGCATAAGCCTGCGCGCGGTGAATCGTTGCAGCCAGCGTGGGGTTCGGACCGGCAGTTTGAAGTAATTCGGCGAAAGCGTGCAACATTCCTGGCTCCGGGTCGGCGAGACCGGTATTCTGAAGTCCCGCCGCCTACTCGCATGTACGTGCGCCTCGCGGTCGCGTCGAGCCCTAAAGAGGACCACCACCCAGTTGCGCATACGGTGTTGGTGCAGCACCAGATACAGATTACCCTAACGCATTAGACTACGGCGGCTTTGTGAGGATGATACACGCAGACCGTAACGATTGTCGCACCCTGGTAAACAGGGATGGCTGGATCGGCCCGCTGACCGAGGAAACACCATGACTGACCTGACCGATACACCGGCGCCTTCGACAACCGATCCCGACATTCTGCCCATTACCGCGCCGGAAAAGGCGCGAATTCTTGCGGAAGCTCTGCCGTATATCCTGCGCTATGACGCCAAGACCATCGTCGTGAAGTTTGGCGGACATGCGATGGGTGACCCCGGCCTCTCCGATGCGTTCGCCCAAGACATTGTCTATCTGAAACAATCCGGCGTGAATCCGATTGTTGTCCATGGCGGCGGTCCGCAGATCGCCCGCATGCTCGACAAACTCAACATCGATTCGGACTTTGTCCACGGCCTCCGCGTTACGGACAAGCCCACCGTTGAAGTGGTGGAAATGGTCCTGGCCGGCGCTATCAACAAAGAGATTGTCTCTGCAATCAACCGGCAAGGCGGTCAGGCCGTCGGGATTTCCGGCAAAGACGCAAACTTGATGACGGCGCGGCAGATCACCGAAATCCCGGATCCCGAATCGAACCTGATGAAGGCGGTGGACATCGGCTATGTCGGCGAACCCATGAATGTCGATCCCCACATTGTTGATGTCATCAGCCAGTCCGACTTGATCCCCGTGATTGCCCCGATTGCCGCAGGCCCCGATGGCGAAACTCTGAACGTAAATGCAGATACGTTCGCGTCAGCCGTTGCGGTCGCTGCCAAAGCCAAACGCCTGCTGCTCCTGACAGATGTGGCTGGTGTGTTGGATGCCAATGGTGCGCTCATTCAAGAGCTGACACCCGATACGGCGCGCGTGCTGATCCGCAACGGCACAATATCGGGTGGGATGATCCCGAAGATCGAAGGTTGCGTCGAGGTCGTCAACAACGGCGTGGAAGCCGTCGTGATCATCAACGGCAAGGTCAAGCACAGCGTGCTTCTCGAATTGCTGACCGATCATGGTGCGGGCACCATGGTGCGATGCTCGGACAAGCCAACGGACTTGCGCACATGACGGGGCGTGACGGCGCAATCGAACAGCCGGGATTTGTCGGGCGCGGCCTCCGGGGGTTTGCCGACACAAAGGCGTGGGTTTTTGATCTGGATAACACGCTGTATCCTGCGGATTGCAACCTGTTTGCCCAGGTCGATCAGCGCATGACGGCGTTTATCGCGGAACACATCGGCATTCCGGCCGCCTATGCCCGCCATCTCCAGAAGAGCTACTACCGCCAGTACGGCACAACGCTGGCCGGGCTCATGAAAATTCATGGCATGAAGCCCGATCACTTTTTGGAGTACGTGCACGACATCGACCTCACGCCGGTGCCGGAACACCCGGAGCTGGCGGAGGCCATTGCCGCCCTGCCGGGCCGCAAGCTGATATTCACGGCAGGATCCCGCAAGCATGCTGAGAACGTTGCCGGTAAGCTCGGCATTCTCCATCTGTTTGAAGACATCATGGATGTTGTGGCGACCGACTTTGTGCCGAAGGCGGACGCCAACGCCTATGATCGTTTGATTTCAAGGCATGGCGTGATCGGCGAAGAATCTGCTATGTTTGAGGATATGCCGCACAACCTGGAACCGGCCCATGTCATCGGCATGACGACCGTACTCGTCCACTCGAACTATCCGGATCATCCTGTGCAGCAGCACATGCGCCGCTGGACCGAAGCCCCGGAGTACATCCATCATGTCACCACTGATCTTCAGGGTTTTCTCGAACAGGTCGCGGATCGGCTTCGACAGGTGTGAGTCCACTACATGTCTTGACCAGAGCGACAGCCGAGATCACTTTCCGCCCATATCGTTGACACCATGCGGGAGACACGCATGACCGCCGCCAAACATGCCAAAGTGATCATTCTCGGCTCCGGACCGGCCGGGTATACGGCGGCCGTGTACGCCGCACGCGCAATGCTTCAACCGCTGCTGATTCAGGGCATACAGCCCGGCGGACAGCTGACGATCACGACGGACGTCGAGAACTACCCGGGCTTCGCAGACCCAATCCAGGGCCCATGGCTGATGGAGCAGATGCAGGCCCAGGCCGAGAATTGCGGCACGGAGATCGTTATGGACCACGTCACAGACGTGGACCTGTCAGTGCGACCGTTCGCGCTGATTGGGGATGAAGGCGCGCGTTATACCTGCGACTCATTGATCATCTGCACGGGAGCGCAAGCGCGTTGGCTCGAGTTGCCGTCGGAAGAGACTTACAAGGGGCACGGCGTATCTGCGTGCGCAACGTGCGATGGCTTTTTCTACCGCGGCAAAGAGGTTATAGTCATCGGCGGTGGGAATACGGCTGTCGAAGAGGCACTGTTTCTGACCAACTTCGCGACCAAGGTGACATTGATCCATCGGCGCGATAGTCTGCGGGCGGAACGAATTCTACAAGACCGATTGTTCAAACACCCAAAGATCGAAATGATCTGGGACTCAGTCGTTGAGGAGTTTCTTGGCGCGAGCGACCCGACACGGGTGACCGGGGTCAAACTTGCCAACGTCAAAAGTGGAGAAGCCTCGGTTGTGGACGCAGACGGCGTCTTCGTTGCAATCGGACACGCGCCTGCGACGGAGCTGTTCGCGGGCAAGCTGGACATGAAACCATCAGGCTACGTTGTAACGGCACCAGATTCGACAGCAACATCTGTTCCGGGCGTTTTCGCTGCCGGAGACGTGACAGACGATATCTACAGACAGGCCGTAACCGCAGCCGGTATGGGCTGTATGGCGGCGCTGGAGGCCGAGAAGTACCTTGCAGCGGCCGAAAGCGTGGCAGAAGCAGCGGAGTAACCATCCGCAGCTCGCGGCGCCATCGAAGACGAAAAGCCGTTGTAGGTTTTGGTCTTATCGTCCCGATCGGCTCTCGGGTTCGGTTTTCGAAGTTCGGCCGTTTTCTGATCTTGGATCCGTCGCGAACTTCAGAATCAAAAGAGACACGAGAATCAATAGTTTGCTAGTGTGGTGATCGAAAAGCTCGCTCCCGGTGCGCCTGCGAATTTCTCGATCACCATACGAGCTGCTTCGGTTGAGCAATTCTGCTGCGCCGTCCGCCAACCAAAGCGTGCCTACCGAAATCCGACCAATGGCCGGAACATCTGTTGACTTGCGTCACACTGCCGCAAATGAACCTCGAAAGCGCCAACCATGGATTGGGACAAACTGAAGATCTTCCACGCTGCAGCTGACGCCGGTAGCTTTACGCATGCGGGTGACACGCTGCGCATGAGCCAATCCGCTGTTAGCCGCCAGGTTTCATCTCTCGAAAAGGAATTGGGCGTCGCCTTGTTTCACCGGCACGCGCGCGGCCTGGTTCTGACGGAACAGGGTGAGCTGCTTTACCGCACCGCATCAGATGTGATGAACCGGTTACAAACGGCAGAGATGCTCCTGTCCGATGCAACGACGAAACCGGCGGGCGATCTCAGGGTCACCGCGCCCATCGGCCTGGGAACCGTGTGGGTCACGCAGCGCCTGCGGGAGTTTATGGATCTCTATCCGGATATCCGTGTCGAGTTGCTGCTGAATGACGACCAGATGGATATCGCGATGCGCGCCGCAGACGTCGCGATCTGGACGCACGAGCCAGAAAATCCGGACTTGATCCGCAGGCCGCTTATGACAATGCGCATGCGCGCATTTGCGTCTACCAACTATGTCAAAGCGTATGGCGCACCGCGCTCCATTGATGAGTTGGATAAGCACCGATTTGTGTCTTACGGCGGCACACCGGCGCATCATTTGTCAGCGCTGCGGTTTTTGGAAACGGCCGGGCTGGATAACCGCGAAGAGCGGCAGCCCGCGTTTCGCGCAAACAGTGTGATCGCGCTGAAGTACGCTATCCGATCCGGGATCGGAATTGGACTGCTGCCAGAGTATCTCACCGAAGAAGAAAAAGACCTTATCCCGGTGCTGAACGACGTGGAACTGCCGAAGCTTCAGGTGTTGTTCGTATATCCGGAAGAACTCAAAACCGCCAAGAAAGTCCACGTTTTGCGGGATTATCTCGTGGCAAAAGCACGCGGCGCAAGCAAATGATCCTGCGAAGCATGCGGAGCGAGCATGCCATTCATGCGCGGTCATGGGTGGCGTCTGCGCGACGTGTGGCCTCTAATGTATCCGCTGTGACGGACAGCGTGAAGGCGAACCCTCCCTTTGACGCCTTCTTCGATACTTCGGTATCACTCAGACTCACCGGGCCAATTACAAATTGGCTCGGTGTCTTTTTTGAGCGGGCCTACGTGGCTGGACCGCTCCGCATCCGTCATGCCATACACCATATCAATTATGGCGTGCCGCTGTGCTCAGCAAGCGGAAACGTCAGAGCACGTTGAATCTCACGGGAGGAGTAAGGGCAAAGCGCCATGGCGAAAACGCTCTATGACAAAATCTTCGACGCACACGTTGTCCATCGCCAAGAAGACGGAACCTGTCTGCTTTACATCGACCGGCACCTTGTCCACGAAGTGACAAGCCCGCAGGCATTCGAAGGGTTGCGGTTGGCCGGGCGCAAGGTTCGTGCACCGGATAAAACGCTTGCGGTCGTTGATCATAATGTTCCGACAACGGATCGATCCGTCGGGATCGATGATGACGACAGCCGAATCCAGGTCGAGACCTTAGCGAAGAACGCTGCGGACTTCGGGATCGAGTACTTCAACGAAACCGACGTGCGTCAGGGTATCGTCCACGTGATTGGTCCGGAGCAGGGCTTCACGTTGCCGGGGACGACGATCGTTTGCGGCGACAGCCACACGGCGACGCATGGCGCGTTTGGTGCGCTGGCTCATGGGATCGGGACCTCCGAGGTGGAGCACGTCCTCGCGACCCAGACGCTTATTCAGCGCAAATCGAAGAACATGAAGGTGACGGTCAATGGCGCAACGCCGCCTGGCGTGACCGCCAAGGACATCATCCTTGCAATCATCGGGCAGATCGGCACCGCCGGCGGCACCGGTCACGTTATCGAATACGAAGGCGAAGCCATTCGCGCGCTGTCGATGGAAGGTCGGATGACCGTCTGCAACATGTCGATCGAAGGTGGCGCACGCGCCGGGCTGATTGCGCCTGACGAGCGGACGTTTGCCTACCTCGAAGGCCGGCCGATGGCACCAAAGGGTGGCGCCTGGGAAGCGGCAGTTGCGTACTGGCAAACGTTGCAGTCAGATCCGGACGCCGCGTTCGACGTCGCGATCACGCTCGATGCCGCCAACCTGCCGCCGACGGTAACATGGGGCACCAGTCCGGAGCAGGTCGTTTCAATCGAGGGCACCACACCGGACCCGGCCAGGATTGCGGACGACAGCAAGAGAGCCGCGGTCGAACGTGCGCTGTCCTACATGGGCCTGGAAGCCAACACCAAGATCACCGACATCCCGCTGGATGTTGTGTGGATTGGTTCGTGCACCAATGGCCGTATCGAGGACCTGCGAGCTGTCGCGAAGGTCGTCGAGGGCAAAAAGATCTCTGACCGGTTGGACTACGCCCACGTCGTTCCGGGATCCGGACTGGTGAAGGCTCAGGCCGAACAGGAAGGGTTGGACAAGATCTTTATCAACGCTGGATTCGACTGGCGCGAGCCCGGATGTTCCATGTGCCTTGGCATGAATCCGGACCAGTTGAAGCCGGGTCAAAGGTGTGCCTCGACGTCGAACCGGAACTTCGAGGGACGGCAGGGCTACAAAGGGCGCACGCACCTTGTGTCTCCTGCAATGGCCGCTGCTGCTGCGATCGCAGGTCAATTCGTCGACATCCGCAACTGGCAGGCATCGTAGCCGAGTCAACCACAGACCGGATGGGAGCACAACTTTCGCGGGCGCGCACAGTGCCCGTGCTCCTGGCGACGCGGCGTGTTTTCTACGCCATGGCACCCTCAATCCGCTATATGCCGGTTAGGAAGGGGTTCTCTCCGCCGCTTCAGATGTGCATAACGTTTGCTGGTAGATTGTCGCAAGCGTCCTGAAGGAGCTGGATCCAATGTTCAACCGTGGTTTCCTGCTGTTCGTAATCGTGATCGGACTTCTTGGCTGGCTCGCCTGGGCGGCAGCGACCGGTAGTCTTGACGAACTCCTGAAACGGGCCAGCGATCGTGCAGCTGATACGGCGTCGAAGACCGAGGCGTCGCAGCCATCAGAGCAACCCAGTGACACGCAAGCCGACGCGAATGCGGAGCGTGAGTTGGCCCTGGCAGCTTGGGGCGAACGCGTTCGCGCACGCCGCGATGAGCGCCGCAAGGCGCGGGAGGCAGAGGCCGCAGCGCAGGCCAAGCGCGCCGAGGAGCTGGCCGCCTGGGGTGCACAGGTTCGGGCGCGCCGCGATGAGCGTCGCAAAGTGCGCCAGGCAGAGGCCGCGGCAAAAGCCAAGCGCGCCGAAGAGCTGGCGACCTGGGGTGCACAGGTTCGGGCACGCCGGGACGAACGGCGCAAAGCACGCGAGGCGGAAATCGCGGCACGAGAGAAGCGTGAGGCACAACTGACGGCTTGGGGCGCCGAAGTTCGCGCGCGTCGAGAACAAAGGCGCAAAGACCGCCAGGCTGCAGTCGAAGCACGAGAGAAGCGCGCATCGGAGTTAGTGAGCTGGGGTGAACGTGTTCGACGCCGACGTGCAGAGCGGGCACGGGCACGCGCGAATTCGGGCGGCGACGCACCGAAGCCCAAAACCGATCCGCAAAAGGACTCCAAACTGGAGCAATCGACCCGGCAGGCCGAGCTCGACCGTCAGGCTGAGATTGAACGTAAGCGTCTGGCCGACATCGAGAAGAAGAGAGTAGAGCGCGAGGCTGCGGCAAAGCGTGAGTTGGAGGCCGAGCGCAAACGCCAAGCTGAGGTGGCGCGCGCAAAGCGTGAGGCCGCAGCAAAGCTTAAACTTGAGCGAGAGCGTGAGATCGCCCGCAAGCGAAAGCTCGCCGAGGCCGAACGCATCCGAGAAGAAAAGATCCGCCGCGCTGCCGAACTTAAGCGTTGGGAGGAGATCGAGCGTCGGCGCCTTGCTGAGGTGCGGGCCGCCGCGCGCAGGCCTAAGCCAAGCCCAAAGGCCGTTGCCTGTCTGGATCGCGTAAAGAGCAGAGCAAAGGAAGGCATTATTCTGTTTGATACGAATAATGCGGACATCAACCCGGCAAGCTTCTCAACACTCGACGCGATTGCCGGCGAGGTCACCAATTGCGCCGGTGTGCGCTTGAGAATCTCGGGCCATACGGACGCACGCGGTACCAACGACCTCAACCAGGTCCTGTCCGAGGCACGCGCCCGTTCCATTGCCGACTATCTGATCGGCAAGGGCGTGGATGGGAAGCGGCTGACGGTTATCGGCCACGGTGCATCTCGACCATTGGCTCCCAATACGACGCCGGAGAACATGGCGCGGAACCGCCGTATCGAGTTTGCTGTACAGTAGTCATGACTGATGTGTCCGTCACCCACGACGGCGGACACGCAGCGCCGGCTTGAACAGTCTAGCGGTTTCCACCGCGACCAGCGTGTTGGTAAGACGTTTGCAGTGCCAGTACGCTGTCGCGCTGCATTGGCGTTTGCGTAATCCGGCGCGAATTGTCATCGTCCTGCGATTGCCAGAATACAATCCTTGACACTGCTGCTACGACGCTCGACGGGACACGTTGATGTTTGTTTTTTCGATTCGCTCGCTTTGTTGGTTGCCGCGGCTGAGTTTCCGGTGAAATTGCGCTGACCCAATTGGATGGACCGAGCTTTGACCCCACCGAACTTCTCGGAACGCGTGGCGCTAATGGCGACCCTGATTTCCTTGGTCGCCCTATCCATCGACGCCATTTTGCCTGCGCTACCGGACATATCACGCGACTTATCGGCCGCATCCGGAAACTCCGTGCAGCTTGTCATTTCCGCTCTGCTGCTTGGTCTGAGTTTCGGCCAACTCGTCAGCGGCCCGCTGTCCGATAGCTTTGGCCGGCGGCCGGTGATTCAGGCTGGCTTGTGCATTTTCTCTATCGGTTCGCTGTTGTCGATGATTGCTACGGATTTCGAGACGATGTTGCTTGGACGCTTTCTTCAGGGCGTCGGAGCTGCAGGACCGCGAGTCGTCACGCTTGCCTTAGTACGGGATCAGTTCGACGGGCGCTCGATGGCACGTGTCATGTCGTTTGTCATGGCCGTCTTCATTCTCGTGCCAGCTTTGGCTCCGGCGCTCGGACAAGGCATTCTCTTTGTCGGCGACTGGCGAACGATCTTTGTGGTTTTTCTCTGGCTGTCCGCGCTGGCCCTGTTGTGGTTCACACTGCGTCAGCCTGAAACACATCCACCGGAGAAGCGAGTGCCGTTCAGCTTCAAACAAGTTGGCGGTGCCATGGGCGAGTGCATCGCGCATCCGGTCTCGTTAGGATACATGATTACGAGCGGTATCGTGTTCGGCTCGTTTGTCGGGTTTCTCACGTCCGTACAGCCCATCTTCGGTGTCATATACGACGTCACCGTGATGTTTCCCGTTTACTTCTGCATCCTTGCGCTGGCCATCGGCGCTGCATCTGTCGTGAACGCGCGCCTAGTTATGAAGTTCGGCATGCGCCGCCTGTCGAACTGGGCGCTGCACAGCCTCATCGCGATATGTGCAGCCGGCCTCATCACGGCTTGGGTCTTGGACTCCGGTATGCCACTTTGGGTTTTCATGGCGTTGCTGATGCCCGCTTTCTTTTGCTTCGGCATCCTGTTTGGTAACTTCAACGCAATCGCAATGGAACCGATGGGGCACATCGCGGGCTCGGCCGCTGC
The DNA here is from genome assembly GCA_039186015.1 of Pseudomonadota bacterium. Lineage (GTDB taxonomy): Bacteria > Pseudomonadota > Alphaproteobacteria > Rhizobiales > Hyphomicrobiaceae > JBCBWG01. The sequence goes on along the minus strand of JBCDAH010000049.1, from coordinate 4,175 downwards.
GATCATCGCCGCTGTCACCTCACTCTTGGCCGTCTCAATTGGAACGCTGATTGGTCAGAGCTTTAATGGGACGGTCATTCCCTTGTTCGCCGGGTACGTGATTTGTGGATTGGCTGCGGTCATTGTGATTTCAATATCGGACAGGCGAAACAGTATGCGCCGCGCACGGTCCTCACGTTCCATGGACGACGGCCCATAGCCGCTTGCGCAAGAACAGAGGTGATCAATGGACAAGACACGCGTTCAGCAGCAGTTTGGCGCCAACGCAGCCAACTATGCGACATCTCCGGTTCACGCAAAGGGCAAGTCGCTCAGTCGCCTGGTTGACCTGATCTCTCCAAAGTCCGACTGGAAAGCCTTGGATGTCGCCACCGGCGCGGGCCACACGGCGCTCGCGTTCGCACCGCACGTCGCATCGGTTGCTGCCAGTGATGTGACGCCCGAAATGCTGGATCAAGCCAAGCAGTTGGCCGCCGCGCGCGAGCTGACGAATGTCACGTGCGTTTCCGCCGACGCCCACGCGCTTCCTTTCCCTGACGACACATTCGACCTTGTCACATGCCGCACCGCTCCACATCATTTCGAGGATGTTTCGAAGTTCGTCACAGAAGTGGCGCGTGTCTTGAAGCCGGGTGGCCAGTTTGGTCTGGTCGATAACATATCCGCGGACGGGCAAACCAATCCAGACGACTCCGCCGACGATCAGAGAGCGGCTGCAGACGCCTATAACGCATTCGAGAAGCGGCGTGACCCGAGCCACGGCCGGGCACTCGGACACAATGAGTGGATGTCGATCCTCGCCGATGCGGATCTGACCGTTGAGAGCTGGGAGCACCTGATCAAGCCAATGAGCTTCAATCGTTGGTGCGATACGATGTCAGTGGAAGCGCCCGTCCGCGACGAGCTGCGCGACATGCTGAGCAGCGGCCCAGCCGGCTTCGTTGCATTTCTGAAGCCGGAATTCACGAACGAAGACATCTCTTTCGCGCTGACGGAATTGCTTCTCGTCGCGCGACGCTGACTGGCCAACGCCAAAACCAGCGCAGAGCGAACCGGGCCACCGCGGCAGTCTCCATGTTGCAAAGATGTGCGAAGATTGTGAATGACCTGCATATCTTCGCGGTGGCCAGATTCGTCCAAAACATTACCAAACCCTCGGCACATTCTCCGTTTAGCGCCACAGAATATTAGCGTCGCATGTGGTTCACTGCGCTTGATCGCGCAATGGATGTCGGTCGCGGACGCAATGGGCGGGGGGCAATCTCAGCGTGAGGTCATACTCCAAGCTGGCTCGACAGCTCGCTGCTGTCGCTGCCCTGGTCGCCATAGGCTGCCTGGGTTTCAGCGCCAAGTCGCAAGTGCCCACGCCCGAAACGTATGCCGAGGCCGTTGGCGGGCAACTGGTTGCGCCGGGCGATCTCATTATCGATGATACGCCGATGCGGTGCGGTCGCAGACCGACTGTTCTCGATGCCAGGCTCGACGATTTCGGCGCCGCGTTTCCGGGGTTTGTCATCCTAAATCCGAGACTTATGGCCCGGGTTTCAAAGACAGTGAAACTCTGGATCTACGCCCACGAATGCGGTCACCAATACCGCGGGCCCGACGAGACCAAAGCGGACTGCTTCGCCGTTCAACGCGGCCGCCGCTATGGTTGGCTGGACAGTGACGGGTTGGAGCAAATCTGCACGTTCATACGCCCCGCAAAGAGCACGATGATGCACCTTTCCGGGTCGCGGCGCTGTGAAGTGATGCGCCAATGCTTCAAGGACCGGCGCGTCTGGTAGTCCAAAGACATTTATGGTATTTTCACCACGTTCCCATTTGGGCATCTAGGTCGCGTCGCCTATTAGAGTCTGATGGCGGCTTGAGACCGGGCATCCAGAAGAGCTTTGGAAAACGGATATGGACAAGTTCACCACGCTGAGAGGTGTTGCGGCACCGTTACCGATGATCAACGTCGATACCGACGCGATTATTCCAAAGCAGTTCCTCAAAACGATCAAAAGAACCGGGCTCGGTCAGTCCCTATTCTATGAATTGCGATTCAACGAGGACGGCTCGGAAAAGACCGACTTTGTTTTGAATAAGCCGGCTTATCGGTCGGCGGAGATCCTGGTCGCCGGCGACAATTTCGGCTGCGGTTCCAGTCGAGAACATGCACCCTGGGCTCTGAAAGACTTCGGCATCAAGTGCGTGATTTCGACATCGTTCGCGGACATCTTTTTTAACAACTGTTTCAAGAACGGCATTCTTCCCATTCAGCTTCCGCAAGACGACATCGACAAATTGATGGACGACGCTGAGCGCGGCGCGAATGCGATCATCACAGTCGATCTTGAAGCACAGGAGATCCGTGGGCCGGACGGCGGTGTCATCAAATTCGATATTGATCCGTTTCGGAAACATTGCCTGCTGAACGGCCTCGACGATATCGGCCTGACGATGCAAAACGAGGACGCGATTACCACGTTCGAAAGTAAAGCTGTCGGCGAGCGGCCTTGGGCCTGACGCGCCTTCTTGGTAGCGGAAGCAAAGTGCGTTGGGGTGTTGTTGTGCGCATTGCCGTTCGACACCCCGTTGCGCGCTTCTTTGGCGGACGTCTCCTGAGCGATCTACTGCAACGTCTCGAACAGCCGCCGCATGAGCGCCATCCGCGTCTGCAGTGATGACACTTCGAGATACTCCTCCAACGTGTGGGCGCCGGCGCCGTTGACACCGAGTCCATCCAACGTCGGCACGCGGTTCGCAACAAAGCTCCCGTCGCTGCCGCCGCCGGTTGCCGTATCTTCCAGAACGAGGCCGACTTCGCCGGCGAGCTGTTTCGCGTGCTCGAAGAGTGCTGCGATTTCCGGTGACTTGGCGTAGGGAGGTCGGTTGATCTGACCGTTAAGGGTCAACGTCACGTCCGGATCTCGTGATTTGAGGCCGCGCAAAAATGCTTCGGCCTCCTCCAGATCGGCCAGCTTGTTGCCGCGGACATCGATGCGAGCGGTACAATGCTCGGGAATGGTGTTGTCGGTTGTGCCGCCGTGAATCTGTCCGATGTTGAAGGTCAGCTGCCGGGCGTAATCCGTGGCATCTTCAATGGTGAGTGTGTGGCGTGCGATCTCGCGGATTGCGCTGCGTCCTTCGGCATGCTGCGACCCGGAATGCGCTGGTCGGCCGTGCGCGCTCAATTGATAGCGCCCGACGCCGTTGCGCGCCGTCACACACTTTCCGCCGAGGCGGGCCGGCTCCGTTACCAAGCAAAACTTGGCGTTATCTCCGGCCCGCTCGATCAACGCGCGCGACGTCGGGCTTCCCACCTCTTCATCGGAGACGAACAGGAACCGTATCGGGAGCGGCGGCATCTGATTGTCCTGGACGAGGCTTTGGTAGGCAGCAAACCCAAGATACGCACCGCCTTTCATGTCGTACGTACCGGGCCCGTATGCCCGGTCGTCTTCCACGCGAAACGGATTGTCTTCGATCGTCCCGCGCGGATGAACCGTATCGAGATGACTGAGCACCAGGATACCGGGTTCTTCGCCGCCCCATGGCGACTGAACCGATACATGGTCCGCGAAACCGTCGCGGCCCGGAATGCGCTGAACGCTGGCACCCGCATTGCGGAAAAGCCCCTCGACGGAATCCATCATCTGATTGACGCCGGACACGTCTGCAGTCTGGCTTTCGATTTCCACCCAGGCTCGTATCCCGGATAGAATGTCCTCGTTACTTGGTAGGTTCATAAGGCTCACTACTTGCTGGTGGATCCAATACAGCCTCCGGCGCGACTTGGCCGGAGGCGAGACCTGACTACTTGTCGCGGAACGGCACGCCGTCGATCTCTCGTCCGCGCATATCCGGTGCAGGCGCCCACGTCTCCGGATCTGTAATGAGATCGGCAAGACACTGCCCCGCGGCTTCCAACAGTTTTTCGCCCTTGTCAGGGTTTGAGCGCGTGGGATCACCGCTGATACCATTAGCTGTGACAGCCGTGAAGCTACGCCAGCGATAGGACGCATTGCCGGCTTTCAGCGCCCCCTTACCCCGCGGGACTGCGATGCCGGCGAGATCGCTGGTGTCAACCAAATCAGGCACCAACGCCATCATCATCGACGTCTCTCCTTCGCACGCATGCATCAGGTGGGGCTGATCTTCAAGATGCTGGTTGAACGCCTCGCCAGCCT
>JBCDAH010000048.1:0-32388 GCA_039186015.1 Pseudomonadota bacterium | reverse complement strand
GTTCGCTCGCCGTGGCCGTCGGCTATCCCGACTTGGTGTCGACTGGAAATACAACGCTGAACCAGACCGGTCAGGCACCAGAGGCGATATTGATTATGATGGCCGTCTATTTGTCGATCAGTCTCGGAATTTCGCTGTTTATGAACTGGTATAACGCCAGAATTCAATTGGTGGAGCGGTGATCATGGCAACGACAACCGTATCTCTGCCGCCACCGAGCGAACGCCCAGGGCCAATCTCCTGGTTGCGGCGAAACCTCTTCAACAACATGAGCAATGGGATCACGACGATTCTGTTGCTTGCAGCGCTCGCGTACGCAATTCCTGCGCTTTTCAACTGGGCGGTCACAGAGGCTGTTACTGCGCCGGATCATGAGGCATGCCGCGTAGCGAAGGGCGCGTGCTGGGGGTTCATCGCCGAGAAATACCGGCTGATGGCATTCGGCACGTATCCGTTCGAAGAGCAGTGGCGCCCGCTAGTTGCGAGTGCGGCTCTCGTTGTTCTTGTGATTGTCTCGGCCATTCCGGCGGCCTGGGGCCGGGCGCTAATCGGGGCATGGGTTGTTGGCATTCCGGCCATTCTCGTTCTTATGGGCGGTGGTTGGTTCGGCTTGACCGAAGTTGAGACCGACCGCTGGGGTGGTCTGCCGCTCACGCTCATTCTTGCGACGTTCGGGATCGCGCTGTCGTTTCCACTTGCAGTCCTGTTGGCGCTCGGGCGGGCATCTGATCTGCCGGCGATTAAGGCCTTGTGCATTGGCTTCATTGAGCTTGTGCGCGGCGTTCCGCTGATCACGGTGCTGTTCATGGCCAGTCTCGTGATCCCACTGTTCCTCCCTGAGGGCGTGAATTTCGACAAACTGCTGCGCGCGCAGATTGGCTTCATTCTGTTCGCGGCAGCTTATGTCGCCGAGGTGATCCGCGGCGGGCTGGCCGCCATTCCCAAAGGCCAATACGAGGCGGCGGACGCGCTCGGCCTCAGCTATTGGTACAAGATGGGTTTCATCGTCTTGCCACAGGCGTTGAAACACGTGATTGCGCCGTTGGTGAATACCTTTATCGGACTGTTCAAAGACACATCTCTGGTCATCATTATCGGTATGTTTGACCTGTTGGGTGCCGTGCAGGTCGCGTCGAACGATCCGAACTGGCGGTCCTTCTATGTGGAAGGGCTTCTCGCTGTCGCTGTGATCTACTTCGTGTTCTGCTATGCGATGGCCAGTTACGCCCGCTGGGTTGAGCGCCGCCTTGACCGATCAAACCGGTAGAGTGGGTATGTATCGCACCTATTCTGCCACCAAACCACATTCAGCGTTGGGGTTTTCTCCCCATCGCTGAATGCGCACACGGGGCCGATTACTCAAGTCGCGGGCATAGTGTCGGGCCGTGACATGTCCGCTGTCGGTCTGCGTTGCGCCTTGCGTTCCATGACAAGCCGGCCGGAGTAAAGCGTGATCCGGGCGTAGATCTCAGCCGCGATCAAATTGGGCATCCAGCACAGCCAGGTGATGACCTGATACCACGTCTCAGCATCGAGGCCTGTCGGTGGTCCAAAGAAGAACATCGGCCGGACGCTGACGACCGCCAGTGTCAGTCCAAAACTGCGTATCATCCAGAGACGGTGATTTACGAAATCTTTGGCGCGTGCGGTGGTGTATGCGACATAGGTTGTCGTGAACCAGGCGACGGCTAGCGTCCCGAAGCCGAGTTGCGCGATGCTGCCGTGTTGATTGGCATACGCTAGAATCCCACCGGTAACTGCGCTGATCCAGATCGCGACGCAGTAGACAGTGCCGATCCAACGGTGAAGCCTACCGCTGTAGCGCCGCGCGCGCGTCGAGAAGGCAATCAGGCCAAGGAAAAGCGGCGGTATGGCCGTGGCGATATGGATCACGAGGATCACGAGGCCGACCGCCGGAACGCCGGGGATCACAGGCGACCCTACCATGGTGCTGCCGAGCTTAGGGACGACAATCGCAAGGATGTAGGCCAGGGTTAAGAGGATGCAAATGGTCAGGAGGGCAAAGAAGCGCCGTTGCGCCCAGTTCCATAAACTGGAGATGTCAAGTCCAGTTTGCACCTGCATCCGAACGCCGACCTCAAAAACCGAACAACCTCCTTTGGTACCGGATTTGGCTTAACGGACCGTCACTTCAAGACGGGGTCCATTCGGCTTCAGACGTTCGCAGGTTTCCGGCCGGGTGCGCCCAGGCCGCCCGAAGGGCTTCGATAGCAAACGGTGGCTGCAGGCGATGGGCCGGTCCCCAGGCGGTCGCCTCGATGTGCACATCGACATCGTCCGATTGTTCCGGTTTGGGCGGCTCGCCAAGTTGAGCGCGTGCGCTTGGCACGAGCAAAGCAGCGGTCCGCGCCAGGGACAAACGCGCAGACAGCGCAACCGGTCTCCGGCGCCGTTCGGTAAGCGCGTGCACCACAGCGGCAGCCATAAGGTAACCTGTTGCATGGTCCAACGCCTGAGCGGGCAGAGGCGTTGGGCGATCAGCGTTGGCCTGCTCCATGCCGAATTGCGCGATACCGCTGCTCATCTGAACAAGGCTGTCGAACCCGCGCCGGCCGGCCCATGGGCCCGACCAGCCATAGGCATCGAGTGCGACGTCAATTAACGCCGGATTTTGCGCCCGCAGCGTTTCCGGCGCGCATCCCATACGCGCGAGTGCGCCGGGACGATAGCCGTGAACTATTACGTCTGCTGTCTCCGCGAGCGAGAGCAGGGCGTCGCGGCCGTTCGGCGTTTTCAGATCAAGGCCCGCACAGCGTTTGCCAAGCGTCATCTCGGGCTCGACGGCAGGTTCGTTCCAATTCGGTGGATCAATCCGCAAAACGTCAGCGCCAAAGGCCGCAAGAAATCGCGTCGCGACCGGTCCTGCCAGAACGCGTGTGAGATCAAGAATGCGATATCCGTGCAGTGGGCGGTCGGCGTTCAGCGTGCGGTGATCGATGCTGTCGGTTGTGGCCTCAGTCCAGGCGATCAGCGGTTCGGACATGACGGCCCGGCCCTGCGGATGCGCGGCCCAGTCGGACAGCCCCCGCATTGTCGCTGCGGCGCCGCCGGCGTTGACGACAGCCGCTTCGAGTTCATCCGCCGTCCATGAGCTGACGGCCTGCGCTACGGCATCGCGATCAGCTGAGACGCCCAACACCGCCAGCGCAGCTTTCTGGTGATGGGGCGCGTTCGTGTGCAGCCGGATCCAGCCGTCGCGGGCGGCGTAATCCCCGGCGACGGGATCCCATTGCGGCGATAGAGACCAGCCAGTTGGGCGAAGGGATGTCTTGAACCAGAAACTGGCGAGTCTTCGATCAATCGTCACAGGCGAGGGCGCGCGTTTTGCATCGGCCGAGAGTGCGCTCATGGCATGCGCGGCTGCCCCAACGGACGCGACTGCGAGATCAGTGACCGCAAAGTATGACGGCAACTCGCCGGATGCCGTTTCTGTCCATTGTGCTGCCGCACTTGAGCCGATCGTGGGAAGGGCCGCGGCAATTTCCTTGTGCAGGTGATTGCGAAACGCCTCTGGATCAAGTCGGTCGATCATTTGCGATACGCCTTTAGGACCTCACGGAGTTCTTTGGTGCGGATGCGCGTCAGGTTTGCCATGCAGCCGGACACCAACATCGGCTCCATCGAGCCGCCGCGGGCCTCAAATCCGTGCAAGGTGCAGTGGCCGTCCCGGTAGGCAATCCAACCGCGTTGGCCCTCAACCAGAGCCTTCTCGGCGCCGACGTATTTCGGGTCCAGGTCCCGATGCTCGTCGTCCAGGTCGCGCGCGTGTGCGCGGACGCGCTTGTAGACGCTGTTGAGTTTGCGATCCGCGGCGTCAAAGGCTTCGGCCGCGCAACGGTTCATGGCGCTTTGCGACTGCGGGTCATTGCAGTTCGCCTTGTCTTGCGCGCCGGCCGGGGCACTTGCTCCAATGATCGCTATGGTCAGCGTTGTGCCGATGACACCTAGAATGGCTCGGTAGTATTCGTGCATGCTTTCAACTCCCGTTGTCCACTTAGTGTAGATTATTTTGGCATTTCAGAGCCGTGAAACGTCTCCGTCAGGCGCGGTCGCGATCGCCGCGTGTCGCGCCAGAGGCGATTGTGCCGGCAGCTGTATGTATGGATGCTGTAGCCTGGTTCGTAACGCGTGATGTCTGATGTTCAAGGCATTGGTCACGCCCATTGCACCCGCGCCGAGGATTAAAGGCATGACATGCCGTTTCGGACCAGCTGGCAACTTGTTGGAGTGCGATGGGGATCTGATTATAGCGCGTGGGTGCCTGTCGTGCTTGTCTGTGACCCAGGATGCATGGGATGGTCTGGCATTGCACTCATGACAGCTCGGACTCGAAGTCCGGCAAAGACGGTTCATTGAGTGGACCGTTGCTGTCGCGACGTAAGTTGCCGTCGAGACGTTCGCCGACGCCAGTTGGCGCGGCTCTGGATGGAGCACGTCCCGTTGACCAGGCTCCAACGTGCGTCGTGCCCGTGCAGATGCGCCTGAAATCAACAGCCCCCGTCGGTTGAAAAAACCGATCGGGGGCTCGCAGTATTAAGTGAATATCGTCGACATGAACACCAATATTATGCGTAATTTTCTTTCAATTGACAACACACTCGATATGTCGCGTGTGATTCTTGGTGAATGCATTGTTGCATGCTTGCGACGATGAGATGAATGGCGTGAGTTTGAATTTATAATCTTTCTACGTATTTTCCGTATACGCTTATAAATATTTTATCACCTAGAATTGAGCCTCTCAAACAACAAAAATCAGTGCGCCGGGGCGCCATATCACCCCTGATGGAACCGACGTGTTTATTCGCCAAGGCACGATCGCTAATGACTTGACACGGCGCGCAAGGACGCGCGTAACGAACTAGAAACTTACGCGGCTGCAACGCCGCTGCGGATCGCCTGCGATTGTTGCAGCGATCGACATTCACTTGAAGCGAGCCAATACTAAGCGTTGGCGCAAGACGGGGATCGGCTGGCCTCGCGGTGATATTGCATCGCGGCTGGAAACGTACGCCTGTATATGTGTTTCTTAGAGATACGATTGACCGCTCATGACTGATCGTTCACCCACAGCGTCTGACCTGCCTCTGCCGCTTGCAGGCATCCGCGTTCTCGATCTCGCGACATTTGTTGCCGCGCCGTTTGCAGCCACGATGCTCGGCGAGTTTGGCGCCGATGTCATTAAGATCGAGCATCCATCCGGCGGGGACAGCATGCGCCGGTTTGGGACGCCGAGCGCATCGAACGGTCGGACATTTGCGTGGCTGTCGGAAGCGCGCAACAAACGGTCGGTTACGCTCGATTTGAAGTCGGAAGACGATGCTGCAGTCTTCAAAGATCTGGTGCGGCGCTCCGATGTTGTGGCCGAGAATTTTCGCCCTGGCACGCTTGAAAAATGGGGGCTGGGTCCGGACGTCTTGTTGGCGCTGAACCCGGCGCTCGTCATCCTCCGTGTCTCCGGATACGGTCAAACCGGCCCTTACAAAAACCGTCCTGGCTTTGCCCGCATTGCCCACGCGGTCGGTGGATTGTCCTATCTTGCGGGTGAGCATGGCGGTCCTCCCGTTACGCCCGGATCTACAACGCTCGCGGACTATGTGTCCGGCATGTATGGCGCAATAGGCGTGTTGTTGGCGTTGCGAACTGCGCAGCAGACCGGGCAGGGCCAAGTGATTGATGTCGCGCTTTACGAGTCGATCTTTCGGGTGCTTGATGAACTCGCTCCGGTCTATGCGGCGCATGGCACGGTTCGCGAGCGCGAGGGTGTGTCGACGCGAAATGCTTGCCCACATGGCCACTTCCCTTGCGCCGATGGCAACTGGGTCGCCATCGCATGTACATCGGACAAGATGTGGGAGCGTATGGCGGTCAACGTGCTCAACCAGCCGGAGCTGGCCGAAACCTATCCGACGACAGCATCGCGTTTGGCGGATCGCGCCGTCGTTGACGGTGCGGTCGAAGCGTTCACGCGGGCAAACGTGATGGCAGATGTCGTGCGCTTATGCACCGACGGGGATGTGCCGTGCGGGCCGATCAACTCGATTGCCGATATCTTCGCGGATCCGCACTTTGCCGCGCGCGAGACGCTTACCACGGTCACCGATGTCGATCCCACTGTTGGCGTTGTGACGGTTCCGGCCGTCTTGCCACGTCTGTCCGCCACACCGGGGCGCATCACGCATCTGGGTCCGGTGCTCGGTGATTGGAACGAGGCCATGCGCGACTTGCTTGCGGATGTCGGACAAATCCGCTCCCGCACACAGACGCCGGACGACGATTGATACGGACGACGATTGACAAGGGCGACGATTGACAAGGGCGACGATTAACAAGAGCCGTGCGATGGCCGTCCAAACGTACGCGCCAAAGAGCAAGTCAGTCGACCGAAAGCACGATCTTTCCGATATGCGTTTTGCTTTCGAACGCGGCCTGGGCAGCAGCAATGTCCTGTAATGGATAGGTGCTGGCGACGAGCGGACGAATGCGGTCTTGTTCGATGTGCTGGACCAGGCTTCTGAAAACTTCAGGTTCCAAAACCGTACAGCCAAAGAAGCTCAGGTCCTTCAAGTAGAGCGTCCGAACGTCCAGTTCGACCATTGGACCGCCAATCGCGCCTGCGACGGCATTTCGTCCGCCGGGGCGCAACACATCAAGCAGGGACGGCCACTGCGGCCCTGCAACGAGATCAATCACGACGTCGACTGTATTGGCGCCAAGAACCTGCACATAATCTGCATCTCGCAGGACGATTTCGGCCGCCCCGAGACTTCGTAGGGCTGCGGCTTTGTTGGGGCTCGTCACCGCAATCACGTTTGCATCGCGCGCCTTTGCGAGTTGAACGGCGGCAGATCCAACCCCGCCGGATGCCCCGGTTACCAACACTGTGTCTTCGGCCCGCACGTTCGCACGCGTGAGCATGTTTTCCGCAGTGGAGTACGAGCAGGGAAACGATGCCAGTTCCACGTCCGTCATTGCGCTGTTGATCTTGTGGGCATGGCGAGATGCAACGACTGTGAATTGCGCAAAGCCGCCATCGCACTCCGATCCAAAGTACCACGGGCTCGGCAGCAGTTTGCCATCAGCTTCGCGAATGCACGGCTCGATGATGACCCGTTCGCCCATGCGTGACGCGTTCACATCCTCTCCGACCGCTGCGACGATACCGCAGACGTCAGCGCCCTGTATGCGAGGAAACGAAAGCGCCTGACCCGACCAACTCGCATCGCGCGCGTCCGCATCGCCTTTTGAGTACCAGCCAATTCTCGTATTGATGTCGGTGTTGTTGACTGCGGCGGCGCGCACGCGAACCAGAACATCTCCGCGGGCCAGTGCGGGCCTGGGGAGATTGGTTCGATAAGCCAGCTTTTCCGGGCCACCGTGGCCCGTGAGCAGGACACCAAACATGCGATCCGGTAACGCGTCCATGGTTCGCTCTCTGTCGCTACGGCACGTGATCACTCCATCTGTCTTGCGCGTACCAACGAGATCGGGGCGGGTCAAACGAGCGGTAGTGTCAGCAACCATTTTAGGCTTGCCGCCAACGCACGTCCGGTGCGCGTTGCGACAGGCCGTGTGCACGCCGCTCACCGAAATGTCAGGCAGCTCATGCCATCGGATCATATTGAATTCTGAATTCAATGTGACTAGCATCGTTTCAATGGCTGCGAAGGCGGATGTGATCCCATGCTTGAGCAAGTTGAATCTCAACCCGTACTGATTGATCAGGTCTATGATCGGCTGGTCGCTGCCATCTCAAGCGGGCGCCTGGTTCCGGGTGAACACCTGACGCAAGAAGGTCTCGCCGATATGCTTGGCGTATCGCGGCAGCCTGTTAGCCATGCTTTGAAACTCTTGAGACATCGCGGTCTGGTGGTTGAACGTGGCCGCCGCGGTGTCATGGTGGCGCCGATTGATCGTGTCCGGATCCGACAACTCTACGAGGTGCGGGAAGCGCTGGACGGGCTGTCTGCGCGACTGGCGGCACAGCGTGTTCGTCAAGCGCAAGCGTCGCCTGAGGACGTTCAAGGCCTCAACGCTGCGCTTGCCGCCGGCGACGCGCTCGAAGACGGGGCTGAGATACTGGACGGGGTCGTGGCGGACGTTGCGTTCCATCGCGCAGTCTATACCCTCGCGGGCAATCCGGAAATCGAAACGACCGTTGCCGAACAGTGGCCCCAGTTCATGCGATCGATGGCTGTTGTGTTGGGCGATGAGACGCGCAAGCAGCGGATTTGGCGGGAACACCGGGCGATTGTTCGCGCGATTATCAACGGCAATCCCGGAGCTGCAGAGAAACACGCCCGTGCACACACCGGTCGCGCCGGCCGCGACGCAGGGCGGCATATGACAGACACGTCGGCGGTCCGGTGAACACGCGCCGCTCAATAATCCGAAGTTTAAGCGATAGTCAGGGAGAGCGTCATGAAACTCAGCCAAGAGCAAATCGATCAGTTCGAAACCGAAGGCTGGATCTTTATTCCGGAGTGTTTCTCGGCGGAGGAGATCGCCGTCCTCAAGGCCGAGGCAGATGCAATCTATGCGCAGGATCGCGAAGAGATCTGGAGGGAATCGTCAGGCGCGCCGCGTACGGCATTCGCTGCCCACCTCTACAGCGACGTGTTCGCTCTCCTGGCCAAACATCCGCGGCTGATTGAACCGCTGGAGCAGGTTTGGGGCGAGCCGGTTTACATGCATCAGTTCAAAGTGAATGCAAAAGCGAAGTTTACCGGTGACGTTTGGCAGTGGCATCAAGATTACGGCGTTTGGCATCGCGATGACGGTATGCCTGAGCCGCGCGCAATGAACATTTCCGTTTTTCTTGATGAAGTTTTTCCGTTTAACGGCCCGCTGATGCTCATTCCCAAGAGCCATAAGCACGGTGTTCTGGAAGCCGGCCACGACACAACAACAACCAGCTATCCGCTCTGGACACTGGATAACGAATCCGTCGAACGGCTCGTTGATGAAGGCGGGCTGGTGGCGCCGACCGGTAAGCCGGGTGGCGTCCTCATGTTTCACGGCAACCTCGTGCATGGTTCGTCCGGCAACATCACGCCGTTCCCTCGCAAGATCGTCTACCTGACGCTGAATGCGGTCTCGAACTACATCCGGACTCCAACGCGCAAGGACTGGATTGCGCATCAGGACTTCACGCCAATTCAAGCCGGCAACGACGGAGACCTGCTCGCCTACGCGCGCGCCCATACGCACGCAGCGGAGTGAGACGACTGCAATCTCAATGACGAAGTCGGCAACATGGACTGTGGCGGTCGCTTGCACTGCCGCGGTTCCTGCATTGACGGCCATATCATCGGTGTTCGGGCCGGGTAATGGGAGAGAAGACGATGGCGACGGTGGAACAGAGCCGCTGGGACGGCATTCGCGTGACTACATTCGCGGGGCCTGGAGCAGAACCGGTTATGAATACCGTCGCGTGGCCGAAGGTACCGCCGAAAGGCGCGCTCATTCGCATCGGGGCTTGCGGCGTGTGCGGGACGGACCAGCACATTCTCAAAGGCCACTGGCCTAAACCGTTACCTTGGCCGTTCACTTTGGGGCATGAGCTGGCCGGCGAGATTGTAGAGATCGGCTCCGAACTGACGAAGGACCATATGGGCAAGGCGATCGGTGTCGGCTCGAAGCTGATGTTGCCGCCGCTGATGCCTTGCGGTTTCTGCGATTGGTGCAAACGCTACCCCGAGCAGTCGAACAAGTGCCTGACGCCGGTGTACTACGGCCGCTATTTGGGGTTTGAGAAGCCGCCGCATCTGTGGGGCGGTTGGGCAGAGTACGTTTACGTCGATCTTGGAGAACTGCCGGGCACAAAGATTTACAAGCTTCCGGACGATATGAGCTATCTGCTCGGCTCATTGTCCGAACCGCTGACCTCGTGCATCCGGGGGTTCAATCGGGCGATCAAGGCCAATGCGTTCAGTTGGGGTGACACCGTCGTCATCCAGGGCACGGGCCCGATTGGCATACTCGCAATTGCTGCAGCTCAGGAAATGGGCGCCGGCCGTGTTATCGCTGTTGGTGCGCCTGAAAGCCCGCGGCTGGCATTGGCGCGCGAGTTCGGCGCAGAAGCGACGGTCGACATCACCGTTCACACCACGGCGGATGCGCGCATCAAGGCTGTACGGGACATCGTCGGCGGCTATGGCGCGGACCTGGTGATGGATTGCTCGGGCCATCCAACCGCGGGTCCGGAAGGTCTTGAGTTTCTGCGCGACGGTGGGTGCTATGTCGAGATGGGACAGTTCACCGATGCAGGCTCAATCGAGACCAGTTGGCACCGCATCTGCACGAAGGACGTCACACTGCTTGGGTCTTGGGCCTTCACGGCAAACGATCTTGCTCTCGGCGTGCAGATGCTCGATCACGCCCGCCACAAGTATCCGTGGCGCAAGATGCAGACGATTTATCCGTTCTCGCTTGACGGCGTGAACCAGGCGGTGTCCGACGCCATGGCGATGAAGACCGTCAAGAGCACAATCGTGCCGCACCCCGAGATGGTGGAGGATGCATAGTCGCTGAGAGACGATCACCTAACGTTGCGGCTCATTGACATTGCGCAGAATCCGCCGTTTCGGCCGACAGAGGCGCAGCGTGCGGGAATGGTGACGCAAACCTGGGATGGCTCCAGCCACGGCATGGTGCGCGCGAGCACGCTTCCGCCGCAAGCGCTCCGCTGATTGATTCGATTGGGTTGATTGATTTTGTTTGGAGCGCGCGCGTGGTTGCACGTGATGACGCGACTTCTGACATGGCTCCGCGGGTAGGATTCGAACCTACGACCAACCGGTTAACAGCCGGTTGCTCTACCGCTGAGCTACCGCGGATCACCAGTGTCAAAAGGAAGCCAAGTGCTTACCAGTGTCGCGACGCTCTGCCAAGCCCGCAGTTTGCGATCCCACACTTCTGTTCGCAACCCGCGAGGCGCTGTCGTCACGCCCCCCGACGCCAGTCTCCGCAGATGACCCGCCATAGGCAGCAGGACGGGAAAGGGGAGGGCAGTGCCCGCTGAGCGCACGCCCATGCAGAATGGCCAAAGCACTTGGTCCAGATTTGGTACACCCGCATTGCGCGCAGGGGGCGAATTGCACGAAGCGTCTCGATGTCTATTCGAGTGAGGTGCCGACTTATCGGATGTTTGCTGGAGGCCACGCCCGGAATCGAACCGGGGTATACGGATTTGCAGTCCGCTGCGTCACCACTCCGCCACGTGGCCTGTTTGCTCAGCAAAACATGATTTCGACGCGACCAAAGCGACAGACTATGCACGAACTGCAGCTAAGTGGTTGCGTCCCTGAGACGAGCGCATGTATCACACGCGGCAACTGTCGTGCAATCCAATGTCGACCACGGCGTGTTATGCCGACCAACCGTCGGCGTTCGCGTCCGGGCGTTGGCTTGTATCGAGGATCCGAACAAACAGTGATTGGATAAAATGAGTGACTTTGCGCTCAGCCGTTTGAATATGGTCGAGAGCCAGATTCGGCCCAGCGATGTCACAGACCGGCGCATAAGCCGCACCATGCTGGCATTGCCGCGCGAGGAGTTTGTGCCGGCGCCGCTCAAACCAATATGCTACATGGACCAGGACTTGATTCTGCCGCCCTCACGCGGATCCGATCGACGTTTTTTGCTGGCGCCACGGGCCTTGGCAAAACTGATCCAGGCGCTCGAGGTCAATGACGATTCGGTTGTTCTCGATTTGGGATGCGCGACGGGCTACAGCGCTGCGGTCTTGTCCCGGCTAGCGGGGACGGTGTTCGCAGTCGAGAGCGACCCGGCATTGGCAGAGACAGCTTCCAAGCTTCTGGAGCGCCTGGAAATCTCGAATGTCCAGGTGACGACCGGGCCACTAGGTTCGGGTCTGCCGAAGGACGGTCCGTTCGACGCGATCCTCATCAATGGCACGGTCGGCCATGTCCCTGCGGAATTGCTGGACCAGCTTAAGGACTCGGCACGATTGGTCGCAGTGCTGACGGGGGACGGCGTCGGACATGCAACACGCTGGCTGCGTGTCGGGAGCCGCTACACCCAGGCGGCATTGTTTGATGCCTCCGCGCCCGCACTGTCGGAGTTTGCGGAAGAGACCGGCTTCGTATTCTAGCACGCTTCAGGTTTCGCTCGAACCATCTCACATCGGTTCGTTCGGCCGTCCTGACGAGCCGCCCGACGGGACGATTTCATGAGTGGCCGAGCGACCTCGGATGTTTCGGGTATCGTTGGCTCAAGACTGTCGAACTCGAAAACATCCGAGGTCGGGGAGCGGGTATGGGCCGGCGACGTGAATCCGCCTATAGCGCAAATGATATCTGAAGCGTGTCGTTCAGCGCCTCGGTGACGGATCTCTCCACCAGTGCTTTATGGTGTTGGCGTCGTGGTCGCAGCGTCGATTGTGTTGCTTGTTGGTTACAACGCGTAACATCACGCGCAAGATTCGGTATGGCGTTCAATTTCTTAGTAGCGTTGCGCAACACCGTTGCTCTCTGATCGCCAGTGCGGTCGACGTCGTGCCGGTTAGTTCGAGCATTCCGAAGCGATTAGTGTGTTGAACGGTGTTCCCAAGGGTTTGGGGTTTTGCTGGCAGTTGTGATTTCGAGTGCGCGCAGTGCCGGATTTCTGAGTTTTGCTGCTGTGGATTGTGTGTCAACTGCAACGCGCTGCCATTGAAAAACGCTGTGGACGAGGTCTCCGAACGATTTGGGACGGAATCGGAGTTAATGAGTGGTGAACGCAATCAGTGATCCGGATCAACCTAGATTGCAGGGCGCGGACACAGCTCTGTTGTCAGACCCTAATCGGGGCACGAATGACCAGAATGATCGTCGAGCCAAAGCGTAAGGATTCCAACATGGTTTGGAGTCGGTCCACGCAGAGGGCACTGGCCGTTGCCGTCATCGGTGCCGGCTGCATACTGAACCCGACTGTGGCTTGGTCGACGAGCCTCGCCGATGCCTTGCGCCTTGCCTATCGTTACAATCCGGAGATCGCAGCCGAGCGGGCTCGACTGCGCGCGACCGACGAAGGTGTCGCCAGCGCGATGTCCGGTTACCGACCAACCGTGAATGGTCAGTACTCCATCGATAATACGACGGTGAGTGCGACCGGAGCTGATGGCAACACGACTACGCGATCCTTCACAGTGACGCTGTCTCAGCCGATTTTTCGTGGCTTTCAGACGCGGAATGCGGTGAACGAGGCTGAAGCGAATGTGCGCGCAGGCCAGGAAACATTGCGGTCAACAGAGCAGGATGTGCTGTTGTCGGCCGCAACGGCCTATGTTGATGTGGTTCGCGATGCCGCTCTCGTGCGCCTGCGGCAAAACAACGTCGAGTTTCTGACGCGAGAGCTCAAGGCCACCCAGGACCGCTTCCAGGTCGGCGAAGTCACGCGGACAGACGTCGCCCAGGCGCGAGCGCGGCGCGCTGCCGCTGTCTCGGCATTGGATTTGGCGCGCGCAAACCTCAAGTCCAGCCGGGCGACATTCGTCAGGGTCGTCGGAAGTCAGCCAACGCGGTTAAGGGCACCGGGCAGTCCGCGCCGCTTGCTGCCAAAGACGCAAAAAGAAGCTGTTGATCTAGCGATTACCCAGAACCCGTCCGTTGTTGGGGCTTTGTACAATGAGCAGGCTGCGCGGTTCTCGGTTAATCAGTTGACAGGTCAACTGCTGCCTCAAGTTAATCTTGATGCGTCTTATAACGTGTCTCGAGACCCAGACAAGACGGAGACGGGAACGGTCACGGGCACAGTCTCGATACCGCTGTATCAAGCGGGATCGGTCCGGTCGGATATTCGGGCCGCGAAACACCTGCATGTCAGCCGCATTCAGGAAGTCGAGACGGCGCGGACGACAGCGCGCGCGTCGGCGATTTCGGCCTGGTCTTTGTTGCAGGCGTCGCGGGCCCAGCTGATTTCGGATCGGGCTCAGGTTGATGCCAACAGAATTGCGTTGGAGGGCGTGCGGGAAGAAGAGCGCGTAGGACAGCGGACACTCCTGGATGTGCTTGATGCCCAGCAGGAACTGCTCGATGCGCAGGTCTCGCTCACGACGACACAACGCGATATCATTGTTAACGCTTACACGCTCTTGTCTGCAGTTGGCAGATTAGACATGCTCAATCTAGGTCTCACACGGACAGTGTATGATCCGGATGTTCACTATCACAAGGTGCGTCGCAAGTGGTTTGGCATCTCGATTACCCATCGGGATGGGCGCACGGAGCATTTGGATGTTGCACCGGCTCGTGTGGGTAAGCGGAATTCGGTTGCGAAACCAGCCAAGGGATCACACAAATAGCTGAGCAGCAGTTCATCGGCATTTGACGCCTGCGATTCA
Source organism: Pseudomonadota bacterium (assembly GCA_039186015.1). Taxonomy (GTDB): domain Bacteria; phylum Pseudomonadota; class Alphaproteobacteria; order Rhizobiales; family Hyphomicrobiaceae; genus JBCBWG01. Next base: position 18,023 of record JBCDAH010000048.1, on the reverse strand, counting down.
GTAGACTTGCAGGCGACTTAAGTCATTTTTCCGAATTGTATGCCCGAATTTGAACGTGACCTTCGACTATCGCTCCGATCGGTTGTGCGACACGCTCCGACATTGCTAGGTCATGCGTGAGCACATCCGCATCCAAGGTATGCGGCGCTGATCACTGATCGAGGTGGCGTGATGACTGACCGGAATTCGAACGGCGAGCAAAGCATGGAAGATATCCTTGCATCAATTCGCCGGATCATTTCCGAAGATGACGACGAGACGCAGCAGCCTGAGCCTCAGCTGAATGGTACGCAGCCCTTCAATAATGGGCCCACCGTCAATAATGGGCCCAGTGGGGCGGCGCAGCATGCGCCGGACTCCGCCCGAGGAGCCACACGTGCTCCGGACTCTGCCCGAGACGCGACATATACCGCAGAATCCAACGGTGAGCCGCAATCTGATGCCTTTGCGCGCTTGATGGCGACGTCGACAGATACAACCTACCGTCCGGCGGGCCATGATGATCCGGAGCCGGATCTGGCGCCGAGAGTTGCGCTCGCCGAGGCAAAGCCGCTCAGCGCATTGATCGGAGACGCCTCGCTTGATGTGGCAGACGCGGACCCGGCGCCGCTGAGGCGTTTTGTGGCGAGTACAGACCTTCCCGGTACCGCGCGTGCCAATCCGCCGATCGCCGAACCAGACGACAGTGCACGCCGCGACGAGCGTGACGCGCAGCCTATGCAATCGTCACCATTCACTGCCGCGGATCAGGGGCCGGCGTCGGCCGAGACCGTGACGCCAGCTCCGGCCGCGACGCCTATGAACAATGGCGAAGCGGCGCGGTTTGCGGCCGCACCTGCCGCAGCGGCGCCTGTCCAGCCCACTCAGTCGATCCGATCCGACGATCAGGGAACTTCGGCGCTTGAGCGCCTGCAGGCGACAATGCCGACTTTAAAGCGTCCCAATCCCAGTGAAGCGCGAGAGATCGATAACACGCCACTGCCGCCTGCGATGCGGGACTTTTCCGGGGCGTTCTCGAGTTCAAACACAGATGATGACGGCGACGATCTTTCGGATGCTGAGTCAACACCAGAACCAGCAGCCGCGCCGCACGCAGAGGATCCGGGTGCGCGTGGCCAGTCTGAGGATGTGACGTCGCGGGAGCAGCCGCAAAATGCCCCAACCGAGCCTGCAATCGACGCTCAGCCGGAAGCTGACGCGACGCCTGCGGCGAGCGGCAGTGCCCTGGCGGTCGTGCCGTCGCGGACGTCTGAGGTCAAGCCGGTTTCAGAGACGCAAACCTCTTCGAGCGTGGCGACCGGCGGCGTCCGGGATCGCGGTGATGACGTTGTGACGCTTGAAGACACGGTGGCGGATATGCTGCGGCCGATGCTCAGGCAGTGGCTCGACGATAACATGCCTCGGATTGTCGCGCGCGTGATGGCCGAGGAAAGCCGCGGCGAGACCGGCAAGTCAGACCGTGACGGCTGAGCGGCGCGCCTTGTCCGAGACCCGCTGATCATAACCGCTTTTGACAGCTGAATTGCACGCCCCATGCCAGCGGCGCGCCTGTGGGTTCTGACTCGCGGCGACTGCTATCTGTTGACAGGGTGATCGCGTCGGGCCTAGCTCGCCGCAGTTACCAGAACAACCAAGCGTTCGAGCCATGCTGCCCAAGACGTATCAACCGGCGGACATCGAGTCCCGTATCACGAACCGCTGGGCCTCCAGCGATGCATTTCGATGTGCCCGTCCGGGTGTTGAATCCGCTGCGCCCTATACCATTGTCATCCCGCCGCCGAACGTGACCGGCTCGCTCCACATGGGCCATGCATTGAACAACACGCTGCAGGACATTCTGTGCCGATTTGAACGCATGCGAGGCCGCGACGTGCTGTGGCAGCCCGGAACCGATCACGCCGGTATCGCGACGCAAATGGTGGTCGAGCGGCAGATGGCCGAGCGCCAGGAACCTGACCGCCGGACGATTGGGCGCGAGAAGTTTCTCGAAAAAGTTTGGAACTGGAAGGCGGAATCCGGCGATACCATCAAGACTCAGCTGAAGCGGCTTGGCGCCTCGTGCGACTGGTCGCGCGAGCGCTTCACAATGGACGACGGCTTGTCCCGCGCCGTGCTGAAGGTGTTTGTCGTGCTTTATGAAGAGGGTCTGATCTACAAGGATCAGCGCCTCGTCAATTGGGATCCGAAGTTCCAGACAGCCATCTCGGACTTGGAAGTCGAACAGATTGAGTCCAAAGGCTCGCTCACGTGGGAAGCCGGCGATCCGGATACTCCGTTCAGTGCCGATACCTTGGCGAAAGCGCTAAAGACGGACGCAAGTGGTCACATGTACCACTTCCGTTATCCGCTCAAGGATGGCGAAACCGTCCGTGTGCCCGTTGCATTTGATGGTGACGGCGCGGCAACCGAGTGGGGCGAGCGCGACTACATTGTCGTCGCAACCACGCGACCCGAGACAATGCTCGGGGATACGGCGGTTGCCGTTCATCCGGAAGACGAGCGTTACAAATCTCTTATCGGCAAGGCGGTGGTTCTGCCGCTGGTCGGGCGCGAGATCCCGATCGTTAGGGATGCGTATTCGGATCCTGAGAAAGGCTCCGGCGCGGTGAAAATCACGCCGGCGCACGACTTCAACGACTTCGAGGTCGGCAAACGCCACGACCTTGAGATGATCAACGTGCTTGATGCGTACGGCGCCATCAACGACGTCGCGCCGGAAAAGTACCGCGGCATGGATCGCTTCGAAGCCCGCAAGGCTGTGGTTGCAGATATTGATGCGCTGGGATTGCTCGAGCGGATCGAGCCGACGACGCATACGGTCCCGCATGGAGATCGGTCGAACGTTCCGATCGAGCCGTTTTTGACGGATCAATGGTACGTGGACGCGGAGACATTGGCAAAGCCTGCGATCGAAGCTGTCGAAAGCGGGCGCACGAAGTTCGTGCCGCAGAACTGGGAAAAGACCTACTTCGAGTGGATGCGCAACATCCAGCCGTGGTGCATTTCGCGCCAGCTCTGGTGGGGGCACCAGATACCGGCGTGGTATGGCCCTGACGGCAAGGTATTCGTTGCGTTGACGGAAGCTGAAGCGTTCGCCGCCGCAGAACAGCACTATGGCTCGGCGGTCGAACTTCGACGGGACGAAGATGTTCTCGATACGTGGTTCTCATCAGCGCTGTGGCCATTCTCGACACTGGGATGGCCGGACGATACGCCGGAGGTCGCGCGGCATTATCCGACGGACGTGTTGATGACTGGCTTCGACATCATTTTCTTCTGGGTTGCCCGGATGATGATGATGGGGCTGCATTTCAAGGACGAAGTTCCGTTTCACACCGTCTATATTCACGCGCTCGTTCGCGATGAACGCGGTCAGAAGATGTCGAAATCCAAAGGCAACGTTATGGATCCGCTGGATCTGATCGACGGCGTTGACTTGCAGACGCTGGTGGCGAAGCGTACGCGCGGCCTGATGAACCCGAAAGACGCGGACAAGATCGCCCGCGCGACGAAGGCGGATTATCCGGACGGTATCGAGGGCTTTGGTGCCGATGCCCTGCGGTTCACGCTGGCAGCGATGGCCGCGCAAGGCCGTGATGTGAAGTTGTCCGTAGAGCGGATTAAGGGCTATCGGAACTTTGCAACCAAGCTCTGGAATGCGGCGCGGTTTGCGGAAATGAACGAGTGCGTTCGGGTTGAAGGGTTTGATCCCGCCAACGTCGAGCACACCATTAACAAGTGGATTGCAGGTGAGACCCGGCGCACCGCGGCTGAGGTGACGGCGGCGTTGGAGGCTTACAAGTTCAACGAAGCCGCCGGTGCCGTTTACGAGTTCGTCTGGGGTGTGTTCTGCGATTGGTACCTCGAGCTCATCAAGCCGATCCTGAACGGAAACGATACCGCTGCCGTCAATGAGACGCGGGCGATGGTCGCCTGGACTCGCGACGAGATCCTTAAGTTGCTTCACCCGTTCATGCCGTTTGTCACGGAAGAGCTGTGGGAGCGGACGGCGGAGTACGGGGCGAAGCGGGACGGCCTTTTGACTGTTGCCCCCTGGCCGGGCGCAGACTTTGATGGCCTAGGCGATGCTGCCGCCGATGGCGAAATTGGCTGGGTGGTGCGGCTGGTTTCTGAAATCCGCTCCGTCCGGTCCGAGATGAATGTGCCGGCCGGCGCGAAGATCCCACTTTGCTTGGTCAACCCGAGCGATGAGATCGTCACGCGGGCGAAACTTCACGGGGACACCATCCGTCGCCTTGCGCGTCTGGATGGTATTACGTTCGTCGATGATGTGCCGAAAGGTGCCGCCGTGATCGGTGTCGATTCGACAACTGCGGCATTGCCGCTCGATGGTGTGATCGACATGTCCGCCGAGCGCATGCGGCTGGCCAAGGAAATCGAGAAGGCGCGGACTGAGATCAAGAAGATCGACGCCAAACTCGATAATCCGAGCTTCGTTGCGAAAGCGCCGGAAGAGGTCGTTGTTGAGAACCGCGAGCGCCGAGTTGATTTCGAAGGGCAGATCCAGCGCTTCGAAGCTGCATTGAAGCGGCTCGACGCGGCAGCGTAAGAAAGACGGTGAGCAGCTATGTACGTACCGAAGCACTTTGCGCTGGATGATCGCGAGTCGATTCTCGCATTGATCCGAAGCTATCCGTTTGCCGCGCTTGTGACGCAACCGGGGGACGGATTCAACGTCACGCACATTCCAACCGTGATTAAGCCGGACGACGGCGATCACGGCGCGATTGAGTGCCACCTGTCTCGGGCGAATCCGCAGTGGCGCGAACTCGTCGAGGGTGCGCCGGCTTTGATGATTTTCTCCGGTCCTCAGGCGTACGTCACACCGGCTTGGTACCCTGCGAAGGCGGAACACGGAAAGGTGGTTCCGACGTGGAACTACGCCGTTGTGCACGCGCATGGCCGCGCCGAGGCTGTTGACGATCGCGACTGGTTGGTGCGGCACGTTGCTGAACTGTCAGATCAGGAAGAGGCAGGTAATGAAGCGCCGTGGTCGACCAGTGACGCGCCGGAAACCTACATTGCGGCTCTGGCGCGTGGGATTGTAGGCGTTCGGTTCGTGATCGATCGCATCGAAGCGAAAGCCAAAATGAGCCAGAACAAGGCCGATCCCGATCGCCTTGGCGTTGCGACAGGCTTGTCCAACCGCGGGCGTGACGGCGACGCCGTTGTCGGCAACTGGGTGCAATCTCGCAATCCTTAGTCTCATGGTGATAGCGTGACCCTGGATTGCGTCAGTTAAATCTGATCGGCACTGAGGGCGCGCGCTCACACACCTGTCACGGGTTGGGGGACTTTGGGTGTCGTTGTGCGGATCACGCGGACGCTGGTGAGGATCCACTCGAAGCCCTTCAGCTCGAAAACGCTGACAATGCTCCGGTCAGTTCGGATGCGGTCAACCATCACCAACTCGACCTCGAACACCCCGACGAACTCTGCGCGCCGGACACGCTTGAGAAACGTCTGCGTACGTGTGAACCATGTTGGAGCCAGCGAGGCACGCGCGACGTCCATCTTCCGGTGTGTCTGACGAGCCCGTGCGCGGGCGCGCTGCGCGTGCCGCGAGTCCCGCAGGCGGTGCAGTTTCGGGAGACCTTCGGGCGTGATGTACGTGTCGATAAATCGATCTAGCATGGAATAGCCGAAAACCGACCGGAAGCGCTGCCACATGGTCGGGCGGACGCGCCGCGACGCGGTCCGCACCAGCGGTTTCAAATCCGCATAGCGTGCCAAAGATGTCTTGAGAGACTTGCGAACGCTCGGCCAATCCACTTTGCGCGTCAGAGTTGCGGTATCCGCTGATGTGACGGCTTCACTTAAGGACCAGGCCGCGTAAAACGGCGAAGCAATATAGAGCGACACAGCGAGAACGGCCGCGAAAATCCACCGCATGCGTTTTTCCCCTTCGGCGCACCGATCCGCATACGCTGCCCCCGTCGGCTATTCGGCACTCTATCGTTCGACTGACAATCATGCTCTTGGCAGATTGCGGCCACGACGAGGTCGAGATGTGCTGGGTTTGAGGCAAATGCCGGTACTTGCGGCCAAGTTTCCCTGGCTGCCGGAACGCGAAACTTTATGCAGTAATGCGGTGATGGGTTTGGATTGGGTTAAGAGTCTTTCAGGTCGAGTTGGAACCATCCTACATCCTGGCTAGAGAGCGCGGCACCATGGATCCCGGCCTGCGCTGGGATGACATCGGTGGGTGTGGCGCGAGTAGAGAGGCGAGCAGAGTCAGTGCCTGCAACCAGTATCGACGTTCCGGTCAATCACAGCCTATGCGCATCCAAGGTCATCTCGGGCCTCCGTGCCCGAGATCCACGGTTCGGCAGAGAGGAATGCTGTACTGGAAAACGCACAGCATCGGGAAGACCTGTCTGTGTGCGTGGATATGAATCCGCCTATGGCCGAAAAGAGCTAGTTTACTAGGGCGCCTTGGAGGTGGTGCCGCAGATGGCGCGAAGCCGGATCCAGTCTCGGTCTGAAAGCGTCGGTCGCGTCGGGTAATCGGGTGTCTCCGCAACGGCCCGCATGCGTTCTGCTGGCTCCGGGTGCGTACTGATAACGTCGAACACGGCAGTGGCGGAGGACCGCCGTGACTTCGCGGCGTTGGCGAAAAAGCGCTGCAGGCCCCGTTGAGAAATTGATGCTGATTTCAAGAGTTCCAGCGCGATGCGGTCGGCTTCCCGCTCGTCTTCGCGGGCGTAACTGCGCTGCATGACCAAGGTTGCGATGTTTGTCAGCGATGATCCACCGCCGCCCACCATGAGATCGAACACGGCGGCAATCCCCAGCGATCGCACAACGTTGGTTTCCGGATGCAGTGCGCGCGCATGTCCGACTTCATGAGCCAGAACACCAACCACGTCTTCTGGCGCTGTTGCTTTGAGGATTAGGCCCTTCGTGAGGAAGATGTAGCCTCCAGGCCCGGCGAAGGCGTTGACGATGTTCCAGTCGAGAACCGAAACGTTGATGCGTCTGGCGTCCTCCGGACGTTTTTCAAGCAGGCGCGCGACCATTGTGTTGAGGGCGGCGACGCCGTCCGGGCTGACACACTTTCCGTGCCGCGTCGTAAAGGCCGTCGCCAGCTGCGCACCGAGAGACACGCGGACGGTCTCCGGGATAAGCGAGGCAATTCCGCGCACCGGCTTCAGATTGATGGCAAGCATCACGCCATACGCCAACGCGATGACGAGAATTCCGACAAGAATGGGCCTCACCCATCGGCGCCGCTGTGCACCGGTCGTGATGCCGGGTGCGCGCTTGCGTATGGCTTCGACGAACGCCGCATCTTGAACGAACACCGACGCCCCGGGCATATGCCGATAGGTCAATAACGCCTCGCGTGCGCCGCGCCCGAGTGGTGGCTCGCTGGTAATCGCGCCATAGGGCCAGACAAGGTCATCCTGCCGGTCACCGACATGCAGGATGACGCCGCGGTCATCGAGACTGACGCGTACAGGCGTACTACCGGCCGTTTCGCCGTCAGTCAGTCTGCCTGGCCATGTTTGCGTCATGCGCGTATCTGGCTTTCCTTCTAGAATGCATCGACGTCAAAGGCGCCTGCGAGGCCCTCTCCGTACTTAATGTCGGCGCCTCGCGATTGCTCGATTTCGTTCAGCGGCACAGTCCCACTCAACGTTGTTCGCCGCATGATATAGCCAATCGTTCGCGCCTGAATAATCGGGGCAAATAGCGTGGCGCCAAGCGCGATCGCGATGGCAAACGGTGTTGTCAGCGCAGCCATGATATTGGCACGAAGCTGGGGATCCAATTCCGGGTTGATCGCAAGCTGCCATTGCTCAAGCGGCACAAATGCCGTCATGGCCAGGAACGTCACGCCGCTCACCGCAGCGATGCCGAGAATAGCGAGTATGAGGTTCGACAGTCCGATCCAGATAAAGCCGAGAGCGGTTGTGTTTGCGGAGAATGATGCATTCTCGAAATGCGTATGCTTGGCGAAGTGGTTGACGACACGCGCGCCGTACCAGGCGCCCAACATGATGAAAATGATGAACCCAAGCGGTATGCTGACGACAGCGATCACCCCTTCAAGCGGTGTTGGGGTGTAGGTTAGTCCCAATTCCTGGGCTTGCCGCGCGTTCATGACGATCTGAAAGAGGGTGCCGAAAACGCCGACAAAGGTCGCGATGGATCCGAAATACAGAAGTGCAAATGGTCCGTAGAGCGGGCCGGACGTCGCCGTGAAGCGGAAGGGGCGGGTGCCGAACTTGCTACTGCTGACAAGCAGGCGTTGTAGCGTTGTCGTGCGCCACGGGCTGATCCAGCCGAGCGTCAGGGGAATGAGGAGCGACGTCCAGAAGTAGGTCCACGCGAATGACCACTGGTTGCCTTCGAGTGAGGCCCGGATCCCGCGCCAGTGGGTGCGCGCAAGCCGATAGCGCCATGAGCGATAGATCGCCAGGCCAACCAGCATGAACAACACGACGTAGACCGCGATCGTCGCGGGTATGACGACGCTTGGCGTCTGCGCAAAGTAGTAATTGATCGCGAATAACGCAGCACCAAAGGCGACAAATATCGGAATGACGAGCAGGAATCCGATGAAGAGTTCCAGACCACGGCCGGTGTAGGTGAGAGGCTCGCCGTTGAAGCGGATACCGGACCAGATGCGCTTCCGTGTCTCGTTTGTTGCCCAGAACGAATAGATGCCGAGGGTTAGAATTCTCAGCACGAAGTTCACAAGCGATAGACCGAGCATGCCGCGGGGCCAGGTCCACCCAACTGAAACGGCTTCGCCTTCGCTCGCCGTTTGGTCACGAGAAACATGATCCATGGGAACCCCGCTGAATTTTCCTGCTGAGTGATTCGTTGCGCTGGCGGTGCACGTACGATGGCTGCTGGCGCCAGAGTGCCCGCCCGCCGTTTTGGTGCGTGACTAGGGATATCTCCAGTCACGACCACCGCGTTTCTAGGCCGGTTTCATGACAAAGAAATCGGAATGTTCCGATCGCTGTGTAACGGCAGCACTACCGTTTCAAGACAGCAACACTCATATCGCGACTAAGGCAAATGCAGGCCGATGATGTGGGTGACGCCAGATCGTTGCCAAATGACCACGGTTGCGCGGCGGGCCTGCCACTGAACAGCCACAATGAGACGCGAACTCCGAAAGCAACAGATGCGGGTACAGTCGATCAGGTATGCGGCTCTCCGCTTGACCCTTGGGTTGCCAGTAGCGCTCATTGGCCAGAAGCTGTTGTCACGGTTTTGATACAACAATGCCGTGCGAAAGCGCACTGGTCAGGGGAGAGGCACGGAATGGACGCCAAGACGTTCGACAAATCAAAGTTGCCGAGCCGGCACGTTACGGAAGGCCCGTCGCGGGCGCCGCATCGCTCATACTATTACGCGATGGGTTTGACGGAAGAGCAGATTCATCAGCCATTCGTTGGCGTCGTCTCATGCTGGAATGAGGCCGCGCCGTGCAACATTGCGCTCATGCGCCAGGCGCAGTCTGCCAAGACCGGCGTGAATGAGGCTGGCGGAACGCCACGCGAGTTCTGCACTATCACCGTCACCGACGGCATCGCCATGGGCCACCAGGGCATGAAGTCATCTCTGGTCAGCCGTGAAGTCATTGCGGATTCCATCGAGTTGACGATGCGCGGGCATTGCTACGATGCGATGGTTGGCATTGCCGGCTGCGACAAGTCCTTGCCCGGCGTCATGATGTCCATGCTGCGCCTGAATGTACCGGCGGTCTTCATGTATGGCGGGTCGATCTTGCCCGGCCGCTTCAAGGGTAAGGACGTGACGGTTGTCGACGTGTTTGAGGGCGTCGGCCAGCACTCATCCGGCAATATGTCGGACGAAGACTTGCAAGAGTTGGAGTGTGTGGCGTGCCCGGGTGCCGGTGCATGCGGCGGCCAGTTTACCGCCAACACGATGGCGTGCGTGTCTGAAGCACTCGGTATTGCTCTGCCGGGATCAGCCGGGGCGCCGGCCCCTGACGAACGTCGCGACTACTACGCGGTTGAGAGCGGGCGGACCGTGATGCGCATGATCGCGGACGGTTTGCGTCCGCGCGAGATCGCGACCCGGAAAGCTTTTGAAAACGCAGCCACAATTGTCGCAGCAACCGGTGGGTCGACAAACGGCGCACTGCATCTGCCGGCGATGGCGCATGAGTGCGGCATTGAATTCGACCTGTTCGACGTCGCGGAAGTGTTCAAGCGGACACCCTATATTGCCGATCTTAAACCGGGTGGCAGATATGTCGCCAAGGACGTTTTCGACATCGGCGGCGTGCCCCAGATCATGAAGGCGTTGCTTGACGGCGGCTATCTCCATGAGGACTGCATCACCGTGACCGGGCGCACGATCAAAGAGAACCTCGAAGGCGTCAAATTCAACGAGGATCAAGACGTGGTCTATCCTGTCTCGAAGGCGATCTCGCCGACAGGTGGCGTCGTGGGTCTTAAGGGGTCGCTTGCGCCCGATGGCGCAATTGTGAAGGTCGCCGGCCTCAAGGCCCTGCAGTTTCGCGGTCCGGCGCGCGTTTTCGACTGTGAAGAAGACGCGTTCGCTGCTGTTGACGCGCGGAACTACAAAGATGGTGAAGTTCTCGTTATCCGCTATGAAGGCCCAAAAGGTGGGCCCGGGATGCGGGAAATGCTGTCGACGACCGCAGCCCTGTATGGCCAGGGTGCGGGCGATAAAGTCGCACTTATCACGGATGGGCGCTTTTCTGGCGCAACGCGCGGTTTCTGCATCGGGCACGTCGGCCCCGAGGCTGCAGCCGGTGGTCCAATGGCGCTTGTTCAAAATGGCGACATGATTTCGATCGATGCAGAGAGTGGTGTTCTGGATCTTGAGGTGGATCCGGCAGAATTGGAGCGGCGCCGGGCGGCATGGTCGCCGCCATCAAATGACTATCAAAGCGGCGTATTGAGAAAGTACGCCGATCAAGTTGGTGACGCACGGTATGGTGCGGTCACACATGCGGGTGGGAAGGCAGAAGTTGTCTGTTACGCAGATATTTAAAACCGTTGCCGTGATCGCGGCAATTGGTACGACCTGTGCGGTTGGCAGCGCTGTGGCGCGTGATCCGATCCGGTTCACGTCGCCTCAGGATGCCTTTACCCAGGGCATGGCGGCTTATCGCGTGCGCCACTTCGAAATTGCCATTCCGGCACTGAACGAAGCGGCGAAACGCGATAATCTGTTCGCCATGTTCTATCTGGCGCGCATCTACGGCGACAACTCGCGCGCCTACACTGACCATGGGCGTGCGTATGCGCTTTACAGCCGCATCGTGGACCGGTTCTACCGCATCGACCCCAACGATTTCCGTCGCTCTCCGACGGTCGCGAAGTCCATTACTGCGATGGCGCGTTACGTTCACACGGGTCTTCGGGAGATCGATCTGCCGGCGGATAAGGCTTATGCTGTTCGCCTCTATCGGTACGCTGCGCAGTACTACAACGAGCCCGAGGCTCAGTTCCAGTTGGCCAAGCTGCAGCTCGTCGGTGACGGGGTCCGGAAAGATGTGCGGAGCGCGCTCTATTGGTTCAGTCGCCTTGTCAAACGCGGCCACCCGAGTGCGCAAGCCTTTTTGGCTGATCTCTACTGGCGCGGAAAGCATTTGCCGCGCGACTCAAAACGCGCACTTGCGCTCATTACGGTCGCGCGTCGTAACGCACCGCCGCATGAGTTGATCTGGATCGACGACATCTATCAGGACATTTTCTGCGGCACGACGCCCGGAGTCCGAAAGGATATTCAGTCTCGCGTTGCCGGATGGACCGATCATTTCGGCAGTCGGGTCTCGGCCCGGACGAAGTCGACGGGTTTGAACTGGCTGTCGGGGCCCGGTCGCCGGTGTAGCGACGGGTCGGACGTCGTTGTGCCAGCTCGGCGCGACGCGCCAGTGGAACCGTCGACTGATCGTACCGAGGCGCGTTCCGCTCAACGCCTTGATCCGGATAACTCTTCACTGATCATGGGACTAACCGGCGGTACGCCGCAGCCGTCTTCGTCGGAGCCCGGACACGACTAGCTGTTGGCGTAGAAGAAATGGGTGGCAGGCCGCGACCTTCCAGCGAACGCAGCTGTTGCTGAGGCGCGTTCAGCATCTGCCGTTGACCGGAAGCGGCGACGTAATTGCTGCTGCTTTCAATCGGTGCGTAATGTTACCGTCACGGGGACATGATCGGATGGCTTTTCCCAGCCGCGGACATCGCGCTCGATGGCCGTGCTGTCTATGAGATCCGTGGCCTGTGCATTCATCATGATATGATCGATGCGAATGCCGTTGTTCTTTTGCCAGGCACCGGCCTGATAATCCCAAAACGTGTAGACGCCCTCGTCCGGATAGCAGACGCGGACCGCGTCGACGTAGCCGAGATTGGCAAGGCTCGCGAAGGCATCCCGTGACGCGGGTTGGAACAGCGCATCGTCAAGCCAGCGATCCGCCGCTTTTGCGTCGCGCGGTTCCGGAATGACGTTGTAGTCGCCCGCAAGAACGACCGGCATGTCCCATCCCAACAGATCTGTCGCACGCTCGGACAGGCGGCGCATCCAGGACAGCTTGTAGGAGAACTTGTCGGTCGTGATCGGGTTGCCGTTGGGTAAGTAAATGGATGCGACCCGTACCGCGATATCGTCGGTGGCAATTGTTGCTTCGAGATAGCGCGCCTGGACGTCGTCCGGATCGCCTGGGAGAGCCGTGAGCGGATCCTCAATGGGGTGTTTCGACAGAATTGCAACACCGTTGAAACTCTTTTGCCCGCATACGGCGACGTTGTAGCCGAGGTCCTCGAACTCGGTCGCCGGGAAGGCTTCGCTCACGGACTTGATCTCCTGGAGGCATGCGACATCCGGCACTGTCTCGCGCAACCACGTTTTCACCGTTTCAAGTCGCGCCTTGATGCCGTTGATGTTCCAGGTGGCAATGCGCAAATCAGTCATACTGAGAACGATGTTCCGCAGCCACAGGCGGCCACGGCATTCGGATTGTTGACCTTGAATGACGCGCCGATCAGCTCGTCCACGAAGTCAAGCTCGGACCCCTGGAGAAACGGCAAGGAAACCGAGTCGACCACAACTGTGGCCCCATCGCGCTCAATCACGACGTCATCGCTTTCCGTCTGGTTCGCAGGGATGAGATCGAACTTGTACTGGAAGCCGGTGCATCCACCGCCCTCGACCGAAAGCCGCAGAACTTTGGCTTCACGCTCTGCGGTTAAGATTTCCGAGATACGCTTGGCCGCGCTGGCCGTGACCACGACGCCGATTGACGGGTCTGACATTGCCTATTGCCTCTGTGTCTGCCTTTGCGGCCCGAGCGACGGGAGACCGCAGTTCGTGTGTGCACCTAATCTTGGAGATCAGGTGTGTGACTTTCATGAAGAGAAGATAGACACCATTCTCACAACAGCAACACGTGAATACGTGTGACACGGTTTGCACGGTCGCGTCCCGACCGGTTGTGTGCGAGATGTCGCGCGGAAAAATGCGGGCAAAACCTCAAGAGGCTCATATGTCTGAGGCGCTCAGTGCTGGCCATCGCGATTACGGCAGGCTGCTACAACCCGGCGCACGCGAAATTTCGCCGTATGCGGCAACAAGCGTTCCATCGCGAGGTCGCGTATTCGATGAGCCGGCCTGCCCCACGCGCAGTTCGGTCCAGCGGGACCGCGACAGGATCATTCATTCCAGCGCCTTCCGGCGATTGGCGCACAAAACGCAAATGTTCGTCTACCACGAGGGCGATCATTATCGCACACGCCTGACGCACAGCCTCGAAGTCGCACAGATTGCCCGCACGATCGCGCGGCAGTTATGCCTTGATGAAGATCTGGCTGAGGCCATCGCGCTGGCGCATGATCTGGGTCATCCGCCGTTTGGACACGCTGGCGAAGACGCACTCGATGCTGCACTCTCTGATTGCGGTGGCTTCGATCATAACGTGCAGAGCCTGCGACTGGTCAGCGTTTTGGAGCACAAATACGGGCATTTCGACGGTCTCAACCTGACCTGGGAAACGCTCGAAGGTCTCGTCAAGCACAATGGCCCACCGGCGCTTGGGGCGCGTGATGGCGATGCGGCCATGGTCAATGCGCTGCGGTGTTGGCCAGACGCGTTTGACCTACAGCTCTCAATGTTTCCGTCGGCAGAAGCGCAAGTTGCTGCGCTAGCTGATGATATTGCGTGGCACACGCATGACATCGATGACGGATTGAGCGCCGGCATGCTGACGGTACCGGATCTCGAGGCCGTCTGCTTGATTCAGCCGATCATCGGCGCTCTCGACTTGCGGCCGACTCGGGATCCGGATCGGGATATCTACGAGATTACGCGCCAGCTCATCACGCGCATGATTGCGGATGTCGTGTCAGAGAGCCGCAATCGGCTAAGTGCCGCGGCGCCAGTGAAGCCGGATGATGTGCGATCCGCCGGTCGGGCGCTTGTTGCGTTCTCGGTCGACATGCAGCGCGACCTGGACGCGTTGCGGAGCTTCTTGTTTGCCAATCTCTATCGGCATCCACGGATTAATGAGATCATGTCGCAGGCACGCGGTGTGGTGACGGATCTGGTTGGATTTTTCCAAGAGACGCCGAGCGCGATGCCCGATACCTGGCGCGAACGGACTGACGGCCGGAGCCGTCGTGAGCGTCTGCGGGTCGTCGGAGACTTTGTGGCCGGTATGACAGACCGATATGCGCTGTCAGAACATCGCCGGTTGTTTGACGCGACCCCGCAACTGCGATAGCCGACCCCGACTACAATACCACTGCTGTGCTGGAGTTCGTTTGCGGCACGCTCGCTTGCGCAAGGAATCGGCCATGAACACGTTCCGTCTTGTCGAGGACAAGGTGACGACGGCGCTGGAGGCGCTGAAGAGTGCCGGAGAGCTCCCGGCCGATCTCGATCTGTCCGGTGTTGAGGTCCAGGAGCCGCGTGATTCCAAGCATGGCGACTGTGCCGTGAATGCGGCCATGGTTCTCGCCAAGCGCGCGGGCCGAAAGCCACGGGATATTGCCGAGGCGTTGAAATCTGAATTGGCCGACGACGCCGACCTCACCAAGATTGAAGTGGCTGGTCCGGGCTTTTTGAACATTTCGTTCGCGGAGGAGGTCTGGGCGCGGTTGCTGTCGTCGGTTTTGGAAGCGGGCGGCCAGTTCGGACAGTCCCAGATCGGGGCCGGGAAACGCGTTCACATCGAATATGTTTCCGCCAATCCCACGGGACCAATGCACGTCGGACACTGCCGTGGTGCCGTTTTCGGAGATGCGTTGGGGAGCCTGTTGGCTGCCGCCGGATATGCGGTAACGCGCGAATATTACGTGAACGATGCGGGTGCGCAGGTCGACAAACTCGGTCAATCGGCATTTTTGCGATATCGCGAAGTACTGGGCGAAGACATCGGCGAAATCCCAGCCGGCCTTTATCCGGGCGATTATCTGAAGCCTGTGGGCCAGGCCCTCGCTGACACATACGGGCATGACCTGTTGAACTTTCGCAGCGAGGATCAGATTGCCACTGCACGCGATGTGGCGATCGAAATGCAACTGGAGGACATCAAGGCCGACCTCGAAAGTCTCGGGGTTGCGCACGATGTGTTCTTTTCTGAGCGATCTCTGACGGCCGGTGACGATGGGGACCAAGTTGCGGAAGCCATTGCGCTGTTGCGCGAGAAAGGTCTGATCTACGAAGGACGTCTGTCGCGACCCAAGGGCCACGACGACGACGATTGGGAAGATCGCGAACAAACCCTGTTTCGGTCCACCGAGTTTGGCGACGATGTTGATCGCGCGCTGATGAAGTCCGATGGCACATATACCTATTTTGCGGGCGATGTTGCATATCACAACAACAAGCTGAAGCGGAAATTTGATCTATATTTCAATGTGCTGGGCGCGGACCACGTCGGTTACATCCCGCGGCTGAAAGCCGTCGTTCGCGCATTGTCCGATGGTCAAGCGGATTTCGACACGCCGGTTTGCCAGTTGGTGAAGGTCGTTCGCGACGGCCAACCGGTCCAGATGTCGAAGCGTGCCGGCACATTCGTTGCCCTTCGGGACGTCGTCGACGAGGTCGGCCGGGACCCGGTACGCTTTATGATGCTGATGAACAAATCAGACACGCAAATCGACTTTGATCTCGCAAAGGTTGTTGAACAATCCAAAGATAATCCCGTTTTCTATGTTCAATATGCTCATGCGCGGGTATCCTCAGTACTCCGTAATGCCGCGACTGTGTTTCCTGATCTTAAGGTAACCACCGACCAGGTGTCGCAGTCCGAAATTGGAGAATTAACCGACGATGGCGAACGTGAGCTATTGCGCCAAATTGCGAGATATCCGAAGCTGATAGAGACGTCAGCTCGAGAACGCGAGCCGCATAGGTTGACTAGGTATTTGTACGATCTCGCAAGTGCTCTGCACACGCAATGGGCGCGCGGCAATGATTCGCCACATTTGAGGTTCATCGATCAGGATCGACCAGGGGTTACTAAAAGCCGACTATTGCTGGTGAGAGCGACGCAACTCGTCGTTTTGTCAGGTCTGACCATTTTGGGCGTCAATGCGCCGAATGAGATGCGCTGATTGGTACTTGGTGTGCCGCGATGGCGACAAACTGGGATCAATGATGGGGCAGTCACTTAACGGTAAGGGGGCGTGAATGTCGCGCTCGAACAGACCAACTGACAGACCGAATCGGGGGAACTGGCCAGACCCAAATGACCCGTTCGGCCAGCATGACCCCTACGGTCATCAGCCAAATGATGGGTATCCCGCCGACCCCGCACAGTCGCAATATTACGATCCTGCGCAATCCAACAGTGGACATTATCAACAGGATGGCCACAGCTATCCACAGGACGGCTACACTGATTATGGCCAGTCGTATGGCAATGCCCCGCAGGATCCGAGACTAGGGTCTTATCCGCCTGGCTCTCCGTCACTGGACAATCAAGGTTTCGGACAGCCGCCCGTTGGCTCTGACCGGGGAGATGTTGGAGGCTTTGGGTCCACATCGGATTACGGTCAGGCGCCCGCACAGCCTTATCCGAATCTTGGCTCACCGTCTTTTGATCTCGGCGGCCGCGATCCCAATCTTCGCGGCTCGGCTTATGACAACTGGTCGACTGGAGCAGACCCGCACGGTCAGCCCGGCCTGGCGAGCTATTCTGACTACAGTCTCGGTAATTATGCCCCGGCGGGCAGCGATAACGGATTGGGCTCTGATGCCGGTTGGGGATCAGATCCGGCAAACGGTCATGCTGGCTACCCAGGCGGGTATGCCAACGGTCATGCGGCATATGCCGATGGGCGTGTCGGCGGCGCACTCGCGACTCGCGAAGATGATGACTACGACGATTACGATGACGAAGACTACGACGATTATGAGCCGAAGCGATCGTGGATGCGGACACTCGTCATTTCCGTTGGCGCTCTGACCGGCGCAATTATTGTCGGCGGCGGACTTGCGTTCGTCTACGCGACCGTTGTTGCGCCCAACGGAAAGGGTTTGAATCCTTTAGTGCGATCAGGCAGCGAACCGAGCAAAGTCGCACCGAAAGACCCTGGCGGAACGAAGTTTGCGAACACGGACAGCAAGTTGTTGGGCCGTTTGGACCGTGCCCGAGGTGCGTCGGCGAGCGACAAACGCGTGCGTCCTGTGTCCACGCTGGTTGTTCGACCGGACGGAAGTCTGGTTCCTGGATCGAGTTCATCATCGTCACGCGCAGACAGCGGCAATGCAGCGTCGTCAAGCAGCGCAAGCGAATCAGGTTCTGACAATGTCGGCGGTCGCATCGCCATCCCCGGCCTGACGATAGTCGGCGCGAACCCGACATTGCCGTCGGCCGGCACGTCTGAGGCACCGGCAGTGGCCGATCCGCCAGCAGAATCGCCCGGAACGCCGCCTATCATCAGCACCGTGAAAACGCGTACGGTTACGCCGTCTGTTAGCCCGTCGGCTCCGCCATCTGTTGACGGCGCGTCATCGTCGTCAATTCCGCTCCCCCGGCG
>JBCDAH010000047.1:0-32483 GCA_039186015.1 Pseudomonadota bacterium | reverse complement strand
GTGCCGGTGCTCGCACCGTTCCTGCATATCAAAACAGCAGGTGCCGCCAGCTCCGGGCATTAGGCCATTTCAGCCATCGACGACCTCGCTTCGCCGGCCCACGGCCTGTGCGCCTTTCAACTTGGCCGCCCCCATGAAATCGGACCACCGGCTAGGGCGGCACAATGACTGTGGTGCGGTCTGGTTCCAGCTAAACCGGAAGTTATCTCAGGCAAGCGACGATGCCGCACGGTTGTGAGCAATCCGTCAAAGTCGAACCATCACGGCCTGGTTCTTGTTTCGCCGCTTTTTGCTGCGTAGGCAGCGACAACAGAGCGGCCACGGTCCACATCAAATTTGTTCATTGCCTGAAGATACAAATCTTCAGTTTCGCGGAGACTGCGGCCACACATCGTATAGACGACATTTCTGGCAAATTGATTTTTGAAATAGTCAGACATGACAAACACAACAAACGCTTGGGCATCCCTTTCATTGAGCCCGAATTTCGCGTGATGGCGCCGATAAGAATAAAAAGCCGTCTTTTCGATTGACTGCCGGAAGTAAGAGGAGATCCGGCGGCAGTCCTTTACGACTTCAACGCGCAGCACCGCGCGCTGCAATGCGCGATCGTCGGCTTCCGCCCACCACTGATAGACAGGAAATCCAGCTAACAACATGGCGGATACGACGATGATGCGCTTAATGTTGATCAACGACTCGACCAGTACAGACACGGCCTGCCTCCCATGTTCCACTGCCCGGCGTCCATGTTGGGCTTAGTCCGGGTTCGGAGCTTGTGCCTGCTGCACATGTTTTGCAAAATCCGAAACGATATTGCGGCCACCGTCAGCTTGGATAACTACAATAATCCGATCAAATGATGCATCTGTTTTCAAAATGCTCAAACCGCATTTTGAGAACAGGTTTTGCCAGCTCAGCCGGCCATCCATATAGTCGCTGTTAAGAAACGCTAAAAAGTCGTGTATTTTGTTTCGCTCCAACCCAAACTCGGCATGGTGCGTTCGCCAGGCTGAATTGACGCTTCTTTCGATTGTCGACGTATAGAACGAAGAAATCGAGTCGCAGTCGCGTATAATCTTAAACCGCGATGCCGTTCTTTCAAATGCGCGATCGTCTGCTTCTGCCCACCATTGATACGCGGGAAAAGCCGCGCATATCGCAGCCAGAACGACCACGAACTGTTCGAGTGCGAATGTTAATTGACTGAGCTTTTGCATCGAGATGACCCACGTACTCAATGTTGCCTGGATGAATATGCAGACGGACGGCAAGCGGATCGTGGCCAGCGCACTGTTCGGCGAGTATTTGGGCACGAACAGGGCAGCTGTCCGCCCGTGAGCCATGACGGGATTGACGTGTGGACTCTGTGCTGCACCCGATCTGCTTCTTCAGGTGTTCGACGCATGGAGCGATTGGTCAGCGCGGCGCAACGCCGGAAGTTATGGCAAAGTGTCTGCAAACGCGACGCGCGGCAGGGCTTCCAGATTGCCGCCGGGTGTTGCGTTTCTAAGGACGCGGTCGTGCGCTTCAAAGACGTCGCGTAGCGCTTTGAATTCGACATTGGCATGGATCATGGACGAGCGCCGCGCCTGCGTTTCCGGCATGCACGCGTGGCGCCGGTCGCCGTCATCGATGTCATAGGCGTACGGTTCGGGGCCGTCGTACGTGAGGTCGCATCCGATGATGGTCACCGGGTCAAAGCCGAGATAAAATGCCAGTTGCGCCGCAAAGACGACAACAGTCGAGTCATTGCCGATGCCGTGGTCGGCTCGAACTTGCACGCTGCGCTTCTGTATCCCTCCGCGGCGCGAGGGCACGAAAACGGTGCGCTGTGGTTGTCCGAACTGTTGCCACGCGGGAAGCCGCGCGATCTGATCTCGATAGAAGCATGTCCCGAAGTCTTGGGCTTCAATCCGCTCGGCAAAGCTGGCGTAGCAATGCCGATCCGAAATCGTGTGAAAATCGATGCGTGTGTCGGGAAACAGCCGATAGCTGTTGTTGACTGTCATCAGCAGGGCTGTGCGACTGGCTATCCGGTGCAACGGCAGATTGCGCATTGAGGGGCCGGATCCTGCAATAATCAGGTGCTGCCCGGCATAAGCACCGCGGAGATCACGGATAGCAGACCGAATCTGCCGCTCCCGCAACGCGCGCGCAAGATCGCCAAGTGCCCACCAGGCGCGCTTGAATGCGGCCTTCCGCAGTGGAAACGGCGCGGTCTTTGGGGGCAGCGATGGCGCCCGCGTAGAACCCAGTGAAGAGCGACTTAACACGCGCCTATCCTGCTTATGCAAACGTACGAAATAAGACAGTGCTTCGTTTAGATCAGCCGTCGCATCAGCACCGTAAGCACAGTTGTAAACTGTTGCGCGCAGGCACCAGTGCTGCAACCCCGTACACTCGCCTTGGTTACTCTCTCACCTACAGTCATTCAGATCTAGCCGGGCTGACCTCCCGTCTACGTCTATCGACGCCATTGATTTGCAACTGCTGACAGATGCGCATCTCGAAAGTCGGCGCCGCCGGTTACATGGTAGCCTTTCTCATTGCACACAAAATGCGACGTATTCGTGCCCTCGATCACTCCGTCAACTTAGGCGTTGTACCCTGCAATGCGCTGACGCGCTAAACTGCGACATCTTTTGCCGTCAGTTGTTTCTCGAGAAACGATGCGTAGATCCCGGAGTGCTTATTGAGTTCATTGTGCGTGCCGCATTCGACAATGCGACCGTTGTCCAGCACCACGATCAGACCGGCATCGAGAATAGTCGACATGCGGTGGGCAATGACGATGGATGTCCGGCTTCGTGACAGTTTGGACAACGCAACGCGGACGGCATTTTCGGCCTCTGGATCGAGCGCACTGGTCGGCTCGTCCAGGAGAAGGATCGGTGCGTCGCGCAGAAACGCACGGGCGATTGAGAGTCTCTGGCGTTGCCCGCCGGACAGCGTTCCGCCACGGTCGCCCACTACCGTATCGTAGCCTTGCGGTAGCGCCTCAACGAACTCGTGCGCGAAGGCACTCTTTGCGGCGCTGACTATCTCATCTCGTGTTGCCGGCTGCCCTGCATCGTAGCGACCAAGTGCGATATTGTTTGCCACCGTATCATTGAACAGGATCGAGTCTTGCGCGACCACGGAAATGCAGCGGCGCAGGCTGTCGACAGACACTGTCGTCAGGTCCTGTCCATCGATCAATACGCGACCGGCCGTTGGATCGAAAAGCCTCGGGATGAGCTGGAACAATGTCGACTTACCCGCACCGCTTCGGCCGACAAGGGCGACACGCTGCCCGCCGTCAATGCGCAGGGTCACATCCGTCAGCGCTGGCGATTCTGCGGCCGCCCCGCGACTGGGATAGGAGAAGCTCACAGTTTCGAACGCGACAGATCCATCCGTCACGACCAACGGCGCTGCACTTGGCGCGTTGATGATACGGGGTTCAATGTCGATGATGGCGTAGACGCGTTCAGTCGCGGCCATGCCTTTCTGAACGTGTGCGGATAGGTTTGCCAGACCGCGCATGGGCTGCCCGACCAGAAGCAATGCCGTTACAAAACCCGCGAAGTCTCCGAGGGTATTCACGCCGCTTCCAATCCGCCAGCTGACGAAGAAAAGCACGCCCACAACCGCGAGGCCGCCCAAGATCTCCATCATCGGATCGATCAACGCTGAGTGGTCACCCGCCTTGATCTCAAGCGTACGCAACTGATTGAGATCGTCGCTCGCGCGATCGCGCAGTTTGTCTTCCAGCTGATAAGTCTTCGCGAAGCCGATTCCCGCCAGGCTTTCTTGCAGCCCAGCCGACACTGTTGCGATGTGCGCCTGCGTGCTTCGCGAAACCTTGCGTATGGTCTGGCCGATTTTGGCTAGCGGCAAAATTGCGATCGGGAAGACAGCGATGGATATCAGAGTCAGTTGCCAGTCGATGTAGAACATCGAACCGATCACGGCGATAATCATCATGACATCGCGCACCAGGCTGTTGGACAGCCGTTGGAGCATGCCGCGCAAGGAGGCGACGTCACTTGTGATGCGCGCTGTCAAGGCTGCAGCCGGCTCGCGCCCGTGCCAGACCATGTCCGCGGCGATCATCTTGCCATACATGCGCTTTTGCAACGACACGGCGACACTGGAGAAAATGCGAATGTTCAGTCGCCGACTCATGAGTTGCGCAAAGGCCTTGAGGCAAACAACAACAAACGCCGCAATGAACAACCACGAGAGATCCGTGTTGCCGTCTTGAAGGCCATCAACGATGAACTTGATGATCGGGGCGTACAGTCCGTTCACGCCGGCAAAAAAGGCCGTGAACATAAGGCTAAGCAAGATGAGGCGCGTATGAGGCTTATAGCAGTCCTGCCAGAGCCGGCGCATAGCTGACGTCATCTGCATCGATTTTGCAGCTGGTGCCATTCGGGCGGCGTCCTTCTTGCTTCGTTTGCGTCAGGCACGATCAGTGCGCGCCGGCCCGATAAGACCGGAGTGCGGTGATCGTTACAGTGCCGGGGCCGCAACTCTTGGCACGGATGGCTCGGCAAAGTCCACTTGTGACGGGCGTGCCACGTACGCTTCAGCCATGGCGGCGCACAAGAACTAAGCTTGGCGGGATGAAAGCCGTGTGTCGTGAGGCCGACTGGCGCACGATGTCGCAATCCAGCCCGGCGTTATCCGAGGCCGTCGGCAAAGTATACACAAACATGTCAGTTGAATGGATTGACCGGCTTGTCGATCGCGTGCCGCATCCGATAACGCGGACACGCGCTGCCACGCGGCCCAACTTGCAGCCGTCGTTCGGGCGTCTCGACGCGCTGGTCGATAACGGCGAAGGGCTTACGGCATCCGTAACGACCAGCCGGCGTTCATGGATACCCTTCGACTCGTCCGGTGATCAGGCTGACCGTGCAGCCAGGCACCAGGTAGCCTTTCGAGTTTGGGACGAGAAGACTGACCGACACGCGCAACTGGCGCTCCTGCCACATTGGTCGCCAGAACTCATACCAATACGGCTCACCTGCGGCGCCGCGCTCGATAACGTGATGGAATCTGGCATGGGCCGCGCGTTGAAACGGATTGGGTTTGTTTGATCGCCGGAGGTGATTCCGGCATTTTCTCGCGACTTCGGTATAAGCAAGGCGCCCGGCAACGTCATTCAACGCATTGTAATTGCTCCACCATCCATATGACAGTCCAATGAGCACGATGAATAAGGCACCTGCAAGCGCCAGCACAGCTTGGTCCTGATAACCAATCGCAATAAGAGACACAATCAAGAAGAAGGCAATGCCGATCAGAACTAATGGCTGCTCAATCGCATAATAAATGAAGAATGCGACCATTAGTAAGACGCCAAAGAATACCACCCCCCCTAGCTTTTGGATGCCACCGGCCATTATCCACTCCTAGTTCCACATCATCTACGTCAGCGATCGACCTGTATCCAACCTAGACATACGATCGCGAAACTGGGCGAAGAAACCTAAAAAAATGCTGACGAGTTTGAGGAAAATTGAGCATAAAAACAAATGCCCATCCGGTCGGATTGAGCATGGAGTGAGCATAAATTCGAACCTGCATTGCGGCGTGATTTTGAGATGCGTTTGGCTGTTTTGCGGCGAGGCTCTGCCATCGATGCGAAGACAGCGACAATGCAAAGCTGCCATTTGCAAGCCGGCATCGATTTCGTCAGTCAGGCGCTTGCTTCACTTGCCGCACGCGCACCGAAAGCTCCAGCATAAATCGATGATATAGTCAGTTCTAGCATTTTTCAAATTATGCTCGGAAGTGAATTATGGACGATGTCATCGGTGCTCGGCCAAGTTGAAACAAACATAGGGTGTGGGTCGGCGACAAGAGTCCGCCATACGCGGACACGTTCTAAGCGGGCACGTCGCGTTGGTTTGCCGACACACAGGCGTGAGCCTCCACAATCGCATCTGCGATTCGAGGTGGGTCTTCCTCGTGCATGAGATGGCCGAGCTTGTGAATCAGTTCGGCCCGTGCCGTCGGCGCATCCGACGCAACCTCGAATGACTGATACGGTTTGACCGTTCGATCATTTTCACCTGCGAACAGAACAAGCGGCACGGTCATGTCGGGTAGCTCGGATCGGAGTTTCCGCAGATCCCAGTTTGCCATCATCTTCAATGTCGATCGCACATGGCGCGTACACCGAAAAAGCCTCGTATAGAGCGCTGCACTTTCCGACGGAACCTGCGATCCCGTCTCGGCGAGCAGGTCGCGAACAACACGTTCATCCCGCGCACGCGCTGCAAACAATCGCGGGACGAGTGGATTGACATAAAGCAGTTTGGCCAACGTCGGAAAGATCGCTCCTGCCACACCAGGAAATGGCTCAAACGCTGCATTCAAACCGATGACAACGTTTGGCGTCACACGCTGATCCAAGATCATCCGGGCGAGGATTGCAGCACCGGCAGAGTGTCCGACCATCAGATGTGGGTGGACACCGACTTCAGACAGCAACGCAAACGTCAGATCTGCGAAACCCGAAATTGACGTGTCACGGGTTCGGGCCGGCTCAGTAAAGCCATGGCCGGGCAAATCGAACGTCGTAATAGAGAAGCGCTCCGCGAGAACCGGCCCGAGCCGCGCCCAGGTATGCGTTGACGATCCCGTTCCATGCACCAGAACAAGGTCCGGTCCGTGACCATATTGCTGAACATGCCATCTAAGCCCACCGGCCATGACAAAGCGACTGTGGCGATGCAGTGGCCAATGCGCTCGATCGCGCGCCCAATCCAATTGGTTCCGAGATGCCGATAGCACTGACACGACGATGGTCTTTCAGATCTAGCTGGACTCGTCCCACACTCCCACGCGGCGAAGCGCTTCCGCCTAAGTTGGATATGATCTAGCCCAATTCTCCGGTCTGCAACTCAGCACAAAGACGTCCGGGCGTCTCGACCTCTTGACCCTACGACCTGCGCCTCTACGACGATGCAGTCCGCGCGATCACATCCTTGACAGCGACCACATCTGCTCGCGGCAACGGCAAGTACGTCCCTCCCGTTTCCTCCGCAAAACGCGCAACGCGATCCTGGGGCCGCGCAGACGTGTCAATGATCAGACTCCGAATGCCCGACCGCTTCAGCCGGGCTGCTTCGGCCGATGCATCCCGCCCGGCCTCCGCTCGGCCTGGTGTGCCGTCGCGCGCAATGTTGGCCCGTCCGTCAGTTAGCAAGACGATGGTTGGTGTTTGCCCGCGACGCAACCCGGATTCTGCAAGCTGCATGGCTTCGGCAATACCAGACGCCAATGGCGTGCCACCACCACCCGGCAAAACGGCCAGGCAACGTTTCGCGCGCGCAAGCGCAGACGTTGGCGGCAGCAGCACTTGCGCCGACGTGCCGCGAAACGCAATGAGGGCCACCTCATCGCGACGCACATAACAATCACCTAATAGCAATTCAACAGCGCCCTTCGCTTCACCCAAACGCTGCAACGCGGTCGAACCGGACGCGTCCACTACGAAGATCGTAAGCGACTTGCGGCGTTGCTCGTGCACATGAATGCGGAAGTCATCCGACCGAATCTGAAGCCTCGGCCGAGTTGCTGATCCCGGCTCACAACGCACATGCCCGCGTCGCAGCTTTTGCATCGGCGCGGCCGCGATCAGCGTGTCATGGATGGACAACACACCGCCTGTTCGCGGATCCCCGCGACGCACGCCAATGCGGCGCCCGCGCGTCGCCGTACGCTGACTGGACCCAGACTGGCCGGCAGCTCCGCGTTGGCGTGAACGCCTCTGTTGGTTCACGATCGATTTCAGAAGGTCGGCCGGCAGAATTGCGCGGACAGCGTCAACGCTCCGCTCCATGTCCGACGCAGACGTCTCTTGGTTGCTCTCGGCTTCAGGCGTTTCGTTTTGCTCAGTGTCGCGCTGTGCCGGAGGCTCCGGAGCGAAGTCCGGCACCTGTGTGGCACGCCACGCAAAACAAAGCCGAACAGCGGCCTCCAGATCGTCGTCTTGAACGCGATCGCGACTGTTCAGAGCCGCATGAGCGCGCGCCACTTTTACTGCCGCGAGCGCAGGGCGAAGCGATGTGATGCCCAGCATCTGCGCGATCTGGCAGAGCGTGTTGAGCTGCTCCGACGCTATTGCGACATTCTCAGGAGAAGGCATCGCTGCGCCGTGCCGGACAAACCTGTTGTCGACGGGAGCCATGCAATGCGCCGGCACGACTGGAGTGAGATCAACCCGCATGGCAGCACGATCGAACAATGGGCCGGTGAGCCCTTGCTCATCGTCCATGGCTTCGTCAAGCGCGACAAAACCAAAGCGAGCCGGGCGCGCATCGTCAGAACGACACCGATCGGCCGACACAGATTTCGTATCCAACGCACACGCAATCTTCGCTTGGGTCGCCTGCGACAGACGCTCAGCACCTGGCACGAGAATCTCGCCGCCATCAGCTTGCGCCAAAACGCCCGACGCAGAAACGGGACGCCCTGCGGACAATGTCGCCGCCAAATCAATTCCGCCGAGCAAGCGGTCGTCGGTGATTTGAACCGGCACGCAAACCGGTTCTGTTGCCGTCCTGCGGAAACGGGCGAGAAGCGCTAGCCAGCGATCGCGCGCGGGACCGTGTGGTCCCGCGACGACGACCCCGCTGATCCCACGCGGATCCATGGCGTAAATCGCTGCCGATACAACGGCCCAATGCCATGCCTCCGCTGAGACACCCTCAATTTCTTCACGAGAAGACATTAAGCAGCGCCCTCTCGACCCGCGCTGATGACCCCGTTTCATCAAGTGGATCTCTGCGCATCCGGTGACGCAGCGCTGACGGCGCAACGAGCTTGAGATAGTCCGCGGTGACAGCACTCTCGCCAGCGAGCGCCGCATAGGCGCGCGCCGCCTTGATCATGGTCAACTCCCCGCGCAGCCCATCCGTGCCGAGCGCCATGCAAATTCGCGTGGCAAGCTCCACCATGCGATCAGAGACTTGGATGTGGTCGATCCGCTCTTGTGCCCGGGTGATCGTCAGACGAAGTTCCGTATCACGTTGCTGCCAATCGGCTGCAAACGCCGCCGGGTCTCGCTCGAACGCATCGCGACGTCGCACGATCTCGACCCGCTCTGAGATGTCCGTTGGCGTCTCAATTTCAACCGCAAGCCCGAACCGGTCGAGCAATTGTGGTCGCAACTCGCCTTCTTCCGGATTGCCGCTGCCAACCAGGACGAAGCGCGCCGGATGGCGGACGCTGATACCTTCCCGCTCAACAACATTCTCGCCTGAGGCGGCAACGTCGAGCAGCAGATCGACAAGATGATCGTCCAGCAGGTTCACTTCGTCGATGTAAAGAAAGCCGCGGTTTGCGCGCGCAAGCAATCCCGGTTCAAAAACGCGCTGGCCATGCACAAGGGCCATTTCGAGATCCAACGCGCCAACAATGCGATCCTCCGTTGCACCAAGCGGCAGATCGACCACTGGCACCGGGATACGCACAATCGCACGGGTTTGGCGATCCTGAGAGACCGGCATGCCGTCCAATTCCGGATCATGCGGCGCACTGTTGCACGGGCAGCCCTCCCGCGCCTCAATCTCGGGAAGCAGCGCTGCAAGTGCGCGAATGGCAGTGGACTTACCTGTCCCGCGATCGCCCAGCACCAGGACGCCGCCGATACTGGGATCAACGGCTGCGATCATGAGGGCGTGCTTCATCTCCTCTTGAGCGACAATGGCGCTGAATGGATATGCAATAGCCATGGGTTCATCCTCAACGACGGATTCGTCCACAATGACCAGGCCGCAAGACGGCCGGCTGCTCGTCGACAAGGCCCGACACGCCCGTTCCCCAATTCGATGCGGCACCGCATCGATATGTGTCAACTTAGATTGACGTATAATCTCGTTTACATCAACCGTAGAACTGTCTCTAATGCCCGCAAGATGACAAGTCGGGCTCAGCAAGCCCACGCGGGAGAGGCGCACCAAATGACACAAGAGTACTCCGAACCTGCGCCAACATATGCTCAGACGGCTGATCTATCGCGCGAAACTCAGCCGCGCTCTGAAGGTTCGGATACGCCCTTGCTCGATCGGATCACGCAGCCGTCTGACTTGCGCCAGCTCCCGCGCGACCAACTGGACCAGCTGTCCAGAGAACTACGCGCAGATCTGATTGACAGCGTCTCATCGACGGGCGGGCATTTCGGGTCGGGACTTGGTGTCATCGAGCTGACCGTCGCCCTGCACTATGTGTTTGATACGCCGCGCGACAAGCTGATCTGGGACGTCAGCCATCAATGCTATCCGCATAAGATCCTGACGGGGCGACGCGCGGAACTTCGCACAGTCCGGCAAGCGGCCGGGCCATCCGGATTCACGTGCCGGCAGGAAAGCGAATTCGATCCATTCGGCGCAGCCCATAGTTCGACCGCGATTTCATCAGGCTTGGGATTTGCGGCGGCACGCGATCTGGCCGGCGACGATTTCGACGTTGTTGCCGTTGTTGGCGATGGCGCGATGTCTGGCGGGATGGCGTTTGAAGCCTTGAACAATGCCGGCGCACAAGGCCGCCGGATGACAGTTGTCCTCAACGACAATGACATGTCGATTGCGCCGCCGTCTGGCGCCCTCAGGACCCACCTGTCCGAACTGCGACGCAAGATGCCCAGTGCCGCAATCCGGCGGCGTGCGCTTCGCGCGGGCGAGCTGATCAACTTCGTTGGCCAACCGACGCTCTTCGACCAGCTTTCAGTGCGCTACGCCGGCCCATTTGACGGGCACGACGTCGACGAATTGGTCATGGCTCTGTCTCTAGCGCGCACGCAAACACAACCGACACTTATCCATGTCGTCACCGAGAAAGGCCGTGGGTTTTCATTGGCAGACCCATCGCCGGAAAAGCTCCACGCCGTTGGCAAGTTCGACCAGGCAACCGGAAAACAGGTCAAGGCACCGGCGGGACCCAAGACCTATACGAACGTGTTTGCCGAAACACTCATCGGCATCGCCGATAGGGACGACCGGGTTGTCGCGATTACCGCGGCAATGCCGTCTGGAACGGGCCTCGATAAGTTCGGCAAGGCACATCCGGACAAATGCTTTGACGCCGGCATTGCCGAACAGCATGCGGTGACGTTTGCGGCCGGATTGGCCTGCGAGGGTTTCAAGCCATTCGCCGCGATCTATTCCACGTTCCTGCAACGGGCATACGACCAGGTTGTCCACGACGTTGCGATACAAAAGCTCCCCGTTCGTTTCGCCATTGATCGCGCCGGACTGGTCGGCGCAGACGGCGTGACCCACCAGGGCTCATACGACATCGCCTACCTCGGATGCCTGCCTGATTTCGTCTTGATGGCCGCCAGCGACGAAGCTGAACTCGCGCGGATGGTCCAGACCGCTGCAGCCATTGACGACCGCCCATCCGCATTCCGCTACCCGCGCGGCGCGGGCGTTGGCGTTGACGTTGACGTTCCCGATGAGGCCGAGCCGTTGGAGATCGGGCGGGGGCGCATCGTGCAACATGGCAACGACATTGCCTTGCTCTGCTATGGAACCGTACTTCATTCCGCCCTGAAAGCAGCTGACGGGCTGGCTGAAGCCGGCCTGTCGGCGACCGTGGCAGACGCGAGGTTTGCCAAGCCGATCGACGATGCTCTCGTGCGCGAACTGGCCAAGAATCATCGCCTCCTGATCACGATTGAGGAAGGATCGATTGGCGGCTTCGCCACCCAGGTTGTCGATAGCGTAACCCGCCAACGGTTAGAGACCTGTCTGCCGAAACTCCTGCCAATTCACCTGCCGGACCGGTTCATTCAGCACGACAGCCAATCCGCACAAGCCACGGCTGCGAGATTGGATGCGGCAGCCATCACGGCGCGCATCTTGGCATGCTGGCGCGCAGATCCGGACAACCCCCGTGTCGCCCAGGTCGCCGCTGAGTAGTTCGGCGTCGTAGCTGCTATCTATTCGCAGCCGGCCAACGTTGCTTCAGATCAATGAGGTGAACCACAAACGCGGCCGCGAACCACATGGCCGTCCACTGCCAGTCGTCTTGTTGGACGCCAGAACGGAACGCGCAGACGAGGCACGCCCCCGAAGCGAAAAACGGCCACAGCTGCATAACGGCGAGGCGCTGCCCGCGCAGCTGTCTCCATAGCAAGATCAGTAGAAACTCAAGACCGAGCAGCGCCAGAATAAGATCCGCCACACGGCCGGATCGGATCAAATCTTCCATGGCCTCAGCTTCACGCTCATTTCACTTATGCGGAACCGCCATACCAAAAAGGTGCGCCAGATCCTTCTTGAACACCCGCAAGTGGGCCATGGGATCTTGGCGAACAAGCTCCTTGTTCATGTAGGCCTGCCAGGTCAGCCGTTGCACATCCGGATCCCGACACAGGCTCACGAACTGCTCGCGGCGCTTGTCGTTGCAGTACCAGAAATATTGAAGCAGTCCGAGAACCCAGAAAACCCGGCCGTGCGCTTTCATGAAGCGTTTGCGTGCCGTCGTCAGCACTTTCGCCTTGCCGGTTGCCAGATACCCGTCTACGGCCTCGGCCACAAACTCCCCACTCAGCATCGCGTAATAGATGCCCTCGCCAGAAGCCGGCGCCACAACGCCGGCGGCATCGCCGGCAAGCACAACATCACGTCGGTTGTCCCAACGCCTGAGAGGCCGCATCGGGATCGGCGCCCCTTCCCTGCGGATCGTTGCAGCCTGAGACAGGCCGGACGCTTCGCGTGTCGCGGCTGTTGCGTTCCGCAAAGAGAAGCCCTTCTGAGCGCTGCCGACACCGACGCTTGTCTTGTCGCCGTGAGGGAAAACCCAGGCATAAAAGTCTGGCGACAATCGGCCTTGATAGAAGATCTCACACCGGGTGGGGTCAAAATCGGTCGCCCCGATCTCCGGTGACTTGATGATCTCGTGATAGGCAAAAACAAACGGCGGCCGTTTCATCTCAGGCATGGCATGTTGCGCAATCCGCGAATTGGCGCCGTCAGCCCCGATCACGGTCCGCGCTTGAACTTCACGGCGCTCACCTGTCGCTTTCTCTTCGTACGTCAGCGTCGCAACACCATTTCGATCGCGCGCGAAGTCGACGAACGTGCCGGTTGCGCGTGATGCGCCGCATTGCTCTGCACGACTGCGCAACCACGCGTCGAAGTCTTCGCGATCGACCATGCCGACAAACCCGCCTTCGATCGGCATATCGACTCTTTCATCGGCTGGCGAGATCATCCGTGCAGACCGCGCTCGCGCAACGATCAGGTGATCGGGAACGTCGAAGTCGCGGATCAGTCGCGGCGGAATCGCACCACCGCAAGGTTTGATTCGTCCGGCCTTGTCCAGCAACAACACATCGCGGCCGGCTCTGGCCAGAACCGCTGCCGCTGTCGCACCAGCAGGTCCGCCACCGACAACAACGGTGTCATACACACGTTTCGTTGGGCTCGGCATCGTTATGCTTTCCCCTCACTTGAAACCAGGTTTTCGCCGATTGCGAGTAGGCTCGGCGCATTTGACAGCTCTTGGCGGGCGGCTTGCTGCTGCCCGATACGGTAGGCCAGCCAACCCGCAAGCAGGAAGACAAGCCCTTCACACGCGAAGATGACGACGTACGCGAGAATAGGCGTGCCCGTGAGCGCCCTCACGACGTCGACACCCAATGCGCCGATGAAGCCGCCGGAACCGAACGCGATCGCCTGCGCGGCGCCCCACAGCCCCATGCGGGTGCCTTCCCGCCTGGCCTTTCCGCGCCCCGCAAGCGCCATCATCGAACCGATCGCGGCAACGGCAAACGCGCCATTTGCAAAACCGAGCGCAACGACGGACGCCTTGAGCGGCCAGTGCGGCGCAAACAATCCCCCAAGCGCCAGCGTAAACAGAGCGCCGCCGGAGGCAACGCAACCGATAACCGTCCACAGCCGGAGCGACCCCAGCCAGTGTCCACTCAGGCGTGTCGCGATGACCGCGACCGCGATCATACCGACCAAGACTCCGGTGTGCTGCAAGCCCGCAAGCTTGGTCGACTCGCCTGGTGTCATTCCAAAACCGACACCAGCGAAGGGTTCAAGGATGAGATCCTGCGCGCTGTACGCCAGCATGGAAACAAACACAAAGATGGTAAAGTGCCGTGCATCAGGCTCCGACCAGACTTCGCCGAGCGCCTTTCTGAAGTTGACCGGCGCCGACTGCTCCGTCGCCTGTTGGGGCTCTCCTTCGATGCGCCAGATGGCAAGGCAGGCCAACACGACCGCAATAATCGAAACCGATCCCGTTACGGCGAGGAGCCGCTCCGACGAGTACGGATCCAGGAAGTGGCCGGCCGTTCCGGCCGTGATGATGAACCCGACGATCATCATCACCCAGACAATCGTTGCCGCAGCCGGCAAACGCGCCTTCGGCACCCGCTTGGACAACAGGACGAGCAAGTTTGTACCTGCCGCACCAACACCGATACCGATCAGGAGAAAGGCGAAGACCGCTAGCGCCAATCCCGCCGTGAGGCTCGATGCCATCCAGGCCGTAGCCAATGCTGCCAGAAAGCCGCCGAGGGCCAGCGTCGCAATGCCGCCGATAATCCACGGCGTATGGCGACCGCCCCGGTCGGATCCATATCCCCAACGCGGACGCAGCATTTGGACGGCGTAGTGAAAACCGACGAGCGCACCTGGTAGAACCGCTGGCAGCGCCAATTCAACCACCATGATGCGGTTGAGCGTCGACGTTGTCAGAACGACAATCGCGCCCAGCGCCGTCTGAATTAGGCCAAGGCGCACGATACCGAGCCAGCCAATATCCCGCATCACATGTCTCCAAGATCTGAGATCGCGATTGCCGTTGCCAGCATGCCAAGCACGTAGAGTGTCGTTCCGGTCGCGTTGAACCAAGGCGCGCGACCGCGCGGATCATCCAACAGCGCACGCATCAGAAACAGCTGCACGAGAAGCAAAGCAGCGACGATCGCGCCGTAACCCACCCGACCATAGACGGCGAGGACACCGATCACGGCGACTTGCGGCGCGGCAATGATCAGACACGACAGACGCGCGGCCGCTGCGGCGCCGATCTGAACGGGAATCGTCCGGACACCAAGCTGACGGTCACCGTCAATCGCCTTGAAGTCGTTGAGGATCATGATGCCATAGGCACCGGCACTGTAGAGCACGGCGATAACAATGATCAGCGCATCCGGGCGCGCGCTCATCATGATCGCCGCACCCGTGAACCACGGCAGGCCCTCATAACAGGCCGCAACCGCCGCGTTGCCATACCAGCCGTTGTTCTTCAATCGGAACGGCGGGGCGGAGTAGGCCCACGCCAGCGCAAGACCGATCAGCGCCGCAATGAAAGCCCAAAGCCCAAGCGTCGCCGCAAAGGCAGCCGAGAACACGGTCAATCCAATAGCAATCCAGAGCCCCCATTGGCCTGGAATGCGCCCGGACGGGATCGGTCGATCCGGCTCGTTGATCGCATCCACGTGCCGGTCATACCAGTCGTTCACTGCCTGGCTCGTCCCGCATACAAGCGGCCCGGCAAGCAAGATACCCGCAACGATTTCAGGAAGGCGATCGACAACAGGAACGCCGGACGAAATTACACCGCATCCGTAGGCCCACATCGGCGCGAACCAGGTGATCGGCTTCAGGAGCTGCAAACACGCGGCAGGGCTTGGATAGGTGGCAGCGACGTCTGATGCGGCCGTTCGCGCCATGTGCTGCTCCCGATAGATGGATGACGTGCAGCGAAGGACTGTCCACGGGCGACGAGATAAGGAAACTCGAAGCCGCACTCGACAATAAATAGTGACAAACAACAGCGTCAACTAAATTTGACACTCGGTGTCGCATGACGTCACGAAGCCAAGCGGGTCGCGCAGAGTTGACGTCCCGTCGTCATGACATACCGGTGTCGCGAGCACGTCAGATGGGTGTGACTTGAAGGTTACTAAGCGCTTCTATCGATGCGCGGGCTGGGCTAGCTCAAATCCTCGTCCGAGTGCCCACCCAGATGGTGCCGCCTGAGTTTGTGATACAGGCTTTGACGGCTCAATCCGAGCATTTCCGCCGCCGAGGCGCGATTGTCGCCGGTCAGCTCCAGAGCAGCCTCGATGCACATACGCTCCACGACATCTGTGGTTTGTCGCACAAGTTCGCGCAACGGTGTCCGACCGACCAGCCCGCGGAGTTGCTCAACATTCTGACCGGCTGGCAGCATCCGCAAGCCGTTGATTTCAGGTGCCTGCTCCCGCCGCACGATGAGCCCATAACAAGCAGCTTCTCCGTCCAGAGTGACAACACCGGACAGCTCAACTTCAGCTTCACCGTCGTATGCGCCTCGCAGAACCATTTTGTATCGCGAGATCGCTTCGTTCTCATGCAGGTTCGCGAACAATATGTCCGCATCGATTCCGGAGCGACCCAGCCACTGCCGGATCGGTTGACCGATGCACTGCTCCGCTGTCGCCAGTTGTGCCATGTCGAGGAAGGCCGCATTGGCCGAAACGACACGCTGCTCGGAGTCCAAAACGACGAACCCGTCAGGCAGAGCCTCAATCAAGCTGTCGCGGCGCGCAAAGCTCTCACGTTCCTGCTCCGTCGTTGGGACCGCCAATGGATCTGCCAAACGAACTAGATAGTTCAAACGTTGGCGGTCGCGAAACACACCGATGTGCACGCGAAACGGTCGGTCGTTTCGCGCGAATTGGAGTTCCGCAGGCGGTGTTCGCAATTCGGTGCGCGCCTGCGCAAGAAGGGCGTCGAGCAGGGCATGGCTGTCATCAGCCAGCAACTCGCCAAACCGGCGGCCAACCAACTGCCGCGAGCCATTGGCAAACAAGTTCACGCACGCCTGGTTGGCGTCAAGAACCTCAAGATTGGACGCATTCAGGATCAGGACAGCTTCGGACGAGAAGCGGAACAGGGCCTGATAGCGCGTCTCGGTCTGAATACTCCGCGCATACTCGCGATCAATCTGGGCCTGCGCCGCAACGAGCTTTTGCTGTTGCACAGCGACTGCGAGCATATCGCGCCCAATTGCAATCAGAGGTTTGTCGTTCTTGATCCGGATAACCTTGTAGCGGATCGGCAAATCCTGGTCGTCGGACATGGGGTGATTGATCTGGCGCCACTCTTTGTCGGCCTTGGTCCTGGCGCTCGAGAGCATCGCGTCGACCTTCGGCTCGCTTTCCACAGTAACCACGTCTTGCCAACGCTTGCCGACCCAGTCCGCGCAACCGTACCGCTCAAATTCGTCGTTCGAGAACGACACGTCTCGGATCGAGCCATCCGCCTCGACAATCAGGGCGAGATCCGCCATCGATGCAATCAGCCGCGCAGTTGCCCCGGACTCCAGGTCGCCAAAACTTTTTTTGAGAGACTTGAACTGCCGCACGACTGCACGTCCGCCCGTGAGTGAAGGTTAAACTCCAGAAGCAACCCGATACTGACTGATTCTGCTCAGTTAAGTGACCAATTCTGCTCAGTTTGGTTTCACGCCCTCCCCGGAGCGCACCGACTTGCAATAAGCGACTGCATCCGAGGGAGCACCCGCCGAAAAGTCCGCGCCTGATTTTCTTAGGATGTTGGGATCATCAATACAGGCTGATCCGCCGACTAGAACCTTTACAGACAAGTTACGTGACATTCTGCGGCTTCGCTCGATAGCCGTTGCAAGCTCATCGATCAAGCCCGCGCTCGCCAAAGAGAAACCAATGAAATCCCAGTGCTCCGACGAGAGCAGGTCTCCGAACTCCGCCTCATCATAGGTGTATATACTCGCAACTTCCCAACCGCGAGCAACAAAGTACTCACCCAACAACAGCAAACCGAACGTGTGCTGCTCCTTTGGCGCCGGCGAAAACAGGATCCGCCCTTGCCGACCTTGGCCGGACAGCGTCCGCGATGGACGCAACTCGTAAACGAGACGATGGAGCGCTGACGCACCGATCGTAACGTCAACGAAATCGACGCTGTCGTCCTCCCACCAGACACCGAGCTGTTGCGCAGCCGGCGCGAATAGCTCGAGCAGCAAGCGCTCGACGGTGCAGCCGCGTGCCAGCATGGACTTGATGAAGGCCTGAATAGCCTTCTTATCGTCCTTCACAAGCAGACGCGCGAAATCCAACACTTGCGACGGCGCGACTCTCTGCTGGGGCTTCGGCGTCACGTCCTTTGCCAGACCAGCACCATGCAGCATCATCAGTCGTGGGATGATCTCAGCATCCACAATGCGTCTAATGTCAGAATTTTGGGGTCTTCGTCTTGGCCCTGCAGCGCCATCGCTAATCGCATCCATCTTTGCGGATGGTCGGCTTGACGGCTCGGGATCCGGTGGCGGTTGAGACTGTCGTTCGAACTTCATCACACCCACCTGCGCCTGAGTCCTCCCACAGCGCCAAAATCTGCGCTTAGATTAAGAGGCTCGCTTCCTCCGATAACTCGCTGATTTCGAATGACCAGCTTGAACAGAGCTACGGAGATCAGTGCTCAATGGATCTGGGCGACTAAATTCGATCACCGACCGGACCTTGGCATGCATGTGTCAACCTCTCAAGTAAATTTTTTTGTCCAATTTGTTTGACACTCGTCACGCGCCAGACCTACTCTGTCAAAAATGTTGGTCACTTTGAAATGACCAAATCAATGGACAGGTGGACGTGACATCGAGCAGCGGGCGCAAGTGTTATGAACCACGAAAAACCAAAACCGCTGTACACGCCTGAACAGCGCAGCAGGCGGGATCAATCCATCTGGACAACGATCCAAGGCGTGCTTGCGCCGTTGCAGTTCGTCGTCTTCTTGATCAGCGTGGTTCTGGTCGTCCGGTTTCTGGCAACGGGTGACGGTGCTCTGGCGGCCCACGTGTCGATCGTCGTGAAGACCCTGTTGCTCTATGCCATCATGATCACCGGCTCGATCTGGGAGAAAGTGGTTTTCGGGCGGTTCCTGTTTGCTGAACCCTTCTTCTGGGAAGATGTGTTCAGCATGCTGGTTCTGGTGTTGCACACGGCCTATCTGGTCGGCCTCGGCTTCGGTCTTGGTGACACCTACACCCTGATGTGGCTCGCGCTCGCAGCTTACGCCGCCTACGTCATCAACGCCGGCCAGTTCTTACTGAAGCTCCGCACCGCGCGGCTGGAGCATGTTGCGCTGACCGACGGGGCTCCGGATCCAAACTTCGCGGAGGCCATGCGATGACGGCTTCCGAAACTCAGGCGCAGGCCGCGCCCAACGCACCCAATATGAAGGGCTGCTCGAAACCATCAGACCGCGATGTCCTGAAACAGCGGGGCCAACGTGAGGTTTTTTGCGGTCTCACAAGTATTGTCTGGCTACACCGTAAAATCCCCGACGCCTTCTTTTTGATCGTCGGCTCTCGCACCTGTGCCCACCTGATGCAATCGGCGGCGGGTGTCATGATTTTTGCCGAGCCGCGATTCGCTACGGCAATCATCGGCGAGAAGGACCTGGCTGGCCTGGCTGACGTGAATGAAGAACTCGACCGGGTTGTTGGACGCCTCCTGGAACGTCGTCCGGAAATCCGCATGCTCTTCCTTGTCGGGTCATGCCCGTCGGAAGTCATCAAGCTGGATCTCCACCGCGCTGCACAACGGCTGAACCAGAGCCACATGCCTGCGGTCCGGGTCGTCAACTACACCGGCAGCGGCATCGAAACGACCTTCACCCAGGGCGAAGATTCGTGTCTCGCCGCACTCGTTCCGCATCTTCCGGTCGCGGACGCGCAGGCGCCCTCGTCGTTGCTCGTCGTTGGCGCATTGCCGGATATCGTTGAAGAGCAGTTTCGGCGGATCTTCTCAGAGCTTGGGATCTCGCGATTTGATTTTCTTCCGCCGCGGCGCAGCACGGAACTGCCGGCGGTCGGGCCGTCAACACGTGTTCTTCTTGCTCAACCGTTTCTGGGCGAAACCCTGATTGCGCTCACGAAGCGTGGCGCACAACATGTCTTTGCCCCCTTCCCGCTTGGCGCAGAGGGATCAGCGCAGTGGTTTGAAGCTGCAGCGACCGCCATGGGTGGGTCGGAACTCGAGGCCCGCAATGTTCTGGCGCGCTACCGCAGCCGGGCGGATCGATCCCTGTCTCGCTATCGGGAGATTTTGCAGGACAAGACTCTGTTTTTCTTCCCAGACAGTCAGCTGGAGATTCCGCTGGCACGATTTCTGTCGCGCGAACTCAACGTCAAACTGACCGAAGTCGGCACACCCTATCTGAACCGACAGATTCTTGCGCGCGAACTCGACCTTCTGACACCGGACGTCGTGCTCAGCGAGGGCCAGGACGTTGACCGCCAGCTCGACCGTTGTCGCGCGGCCAATCCGGACATTGTCGTTTGTGGACTTGGGCTCGCTAACCCCCTCGAAGCCGAAGGGATCGCAACCAAATGGTCGATCGAGTTGCTGTTCTCACCGATCCACGGCTTTGAGCAGGCCGGCGATCTTGCCGAACTCTTTGTACGCCCACTTGTCCGGCGCCAGGCCTTAAAGGTGTAAGCGGATGGAACTGACCATGTGGACATACGAGGGCCCGCCACATGTCGGCGCGATGCGTATCGCCACCGGCATGAAAGGTGTGCACTATGTGCTCCACGCACCGCAGGGCGATACCTATGCGGACCTGCTGTTCACGATGATCGAGCGGCGCGATGTACGCCCGCCAGTCACATATACGACGTTTCAAGCGCGTGACCTTGGAAGCGATACAGCTGAACTCTTCCAGCAGGCTGTGCGCGATGCCCACGAGCGTTTTCAACCGGACCTTATGCTGGTCGGTTCATCGTGCACCGCCGAACTCATCCAGGATGACCCCGGTGGACTGGCCAGCGCTTTGCGATTGCCGATTCCAGTCGTTCCGCTCGAACTGCCCTCCTATTCAAAAAAGGAGAACTGGGGCGCGGCGGAAACGCTCTATCAGCTTGTGCGCGGTGTCGTATCGGCCCAGCCGCAGAGTGAGACAATGCCGGCGCAAGATGCCGGGCCGGCACCGCAGCCGACCTGCAACATTCTTGGACCAACGGCACTTGGGTTTCGCCATCGCGATGACGTGACCGAGATCACGCGTTTGCTTGGCAAGATGGGCGTCGCCATCAACGTGGTAGCGCCGCTTGATGCAACCGTCGCAGACATTGCCCGCATTCCGCAAGCCGACTTCAACGTGGTGCTCTATTCAGAGATCGGTCGGACGACGGCGGCATGGCTCAAGCGCGCGTTCAACCAGCCGTTTACATCGACAATTCCGATGGGCGTTGGCGCAACGCGAGACTTCGTTCGGGAAGTTGCGGAACTCACAGGCGTTCAGCCGAACATTGCGGAATTGGAACGCGACCTGCGCTTGCCTTGGTATGCGCGATCCGTTGACAGCAACTACCTCACCGGCAAACGGGTTTTCATATTCGGCGATGGCACGCATGCTGTCGGTGCCGCAAGGATCGCCGCGGATGAGTTCGGCTTCCAGGTTGTCGGCCTGGGGACATATGCGCGGGAGTGCGCGCGCGAGGTCCGCGATGCAGCCAAAACCTACGGTGTCGAACCACTCATAACGGACGACTACCTCGCCGTTGAAGACGCCATCACAAACCTGCAGCCTGAACTGGTGCTTGGCACGCAGATGGAGCGGCATATCGCGAAACGGCACGGCATAAGCTGCGCCGTCATTTCAGCACCGGTCCACGTTCAGGACTTCCCTGCGCGCTACGCACCGCAAATGGGGTTCGAGGGCGCCAACGTCATTTTCGACACCTGGGTTCATCCGTTGATGATGGGGCTCGAAGAACATCTCCTGACAATGTTCCGGGACGACTTCGAGTTCAATGAATCGACCTTGCCATCGCATCTGCATGCCCACGCAGCCGGGCACGCGGACCGGCCCGCTGACACATCTCAGGCGCCCCTGGAGCTTGAAGCCAATGCGGCATCGGCCGACGCGCTGATCACCGTGTCATGGAGCGACGATGCGGAATCGGAACTCAAGCGCATCCCGTTTTTTGTGCGCGGCAAGGCACGACGAAACACTGAGAGCTTTGCTCGGATGCAAGGCGTCGAACTTATCACTGTGGAGACTCTCTACGATGCCAAGGCCCACTTCGGGCGCTGAAAACGCGCCCGTCCGCATCGTCGTTGTGACTCTCGACAATCATTTGGCGAGTGCCGCCGCGCGTGCAGAACACGCCATTCAAGCTGACGTGCCCGGGCTTCGCATTGCGCTGCACGCGACAGCAACCTGGCAGGACGATCCCGATGCGCGCGAGCGCTGCCTGGCGGACATTGCCGAAGCCGACATCGTCGTTGCCACCATGCTCTTTATGGACGAGCACATTCGCTCAGTCCTGCCTGCATTGCAGGCGCGCCGGGATGGATGCGACGCATTCATCAGCTTCATGTCCAGCGGCGAAGTGATGAAGCTTACCCGCATGGGTCAGCTGGATTTTGGTCAAGAGGCCAGAGGTATTCTTGGCCTCCTCAAACGGCTGAAGGGCAGCGGCCGGTCCAATACCGCAAGAAGCTCCGGCGAAAAACAGATGGCGATGCTGCGGCGGATTCCGCGGCTGCTTCGGTTCATCCCAGGCACAGCTCAGGACTTGCGGGCCTACTTCATCACGATGCAGTACTGGCTGGCGGGTTCGGATGAGAACTTCGCGAACCTGATCCGCCATCTGGTCAATCGCTACGCGAGTGGCCCAAGAGCGGAACTCAGAGGTCAGCTCACAGCGGAACCACCGGTGACATACCCGGAAGTCGGGATTTATCATCCGGCACTGCCTGAGCGTTTGTCGAGCGACCCTGATGCGCTGATCTGTCGACACGATCCGGCCAAGCCGACGGTCGGCATTATCGTCATGCGGTCCTACCTTCTTGCCGGAAATGCAAGCCACTACGACGGTGTGATCTCCGCGATTGAAGCGCGCGGCATGAATGCATTGCCCGTTTTCGCCTGCGGCCTCGACGCCAGGCCCGCAATCGAGCGGTTCCTGAAACGGGATGAATCGCCGGTTGTTGACGCCTTGGTGTCCCTGACCGGGTTCTCGCTCGTGGGCGGCCCTGCCTACAACGATGCGGAAGCCGCCGCGGCGACATTGACCGAGCTCGATGTTCCCTACATTGCAGCGCAGGCGATTGAGTTTCAGACTCTGGATCAGTGGCAGTCCTCTGACCGTGGCCTGCTTCCGGTCGAAGCGACAATCATGGTCGCGATTCCGGAACTCGACGGCGCAACTGGAAGCATGCTGTACGGCGGCCGTGCAGGTGGCGAGGTGCCGGCATCAGTGACTGCCCACGCAGGTGGGCGACCGCAGCTCAACGCATGTGATATGCAGCCTCATTTGGAGCGCGCAGACATGCTCGCGGCGCGCGTTGCGAAGCTGATCGCGCTACGCACTACGCCGCGAGAAAACCGCAAAATCGGTATCGTGCTTTTCAATTTTCCGCCGAATGGCGGCGCGGTTGGGACCGCAGCGTTCCTGTCCGTTTACGAGTCGTTGTTGGCAACGCTCCGCGGGCTGGCTCACGCCGGCTACACCGTCGACCTTCCGGCAACTGCGGATGAACTGCGCGAGCGGATCATTGGCGGCAACGCGCAAATGTACGGCACCCCTGCGAACGTGCATGCCCGCATAAGTGCCGATGATCACGTTCGCCGCGAGCCTCACCTGTCCGAGATCGAGGCACAGTGGGGACCGGCGCCTGGACGGCAGCAAGCGCTTGGATCCGACATTCTCGTCCTCGGTGCGACGTTCGGAGATGTCTTCGTCGGCGTACAGCCGGCCTTCGGGTACGAGGGCGATCCGATGCGCCTGTTGTTCGAAAAGTCGTTCGCACCAACGCATGCATTTTCAGCGTTTTACCGGTATCTCCGCGAAGACTTCGGCGCACACGCAGTCCTCCATTTTGGGACTCATGGGGCGTTGGAGTTCATGCCCGGCAAACAGACAGCGCTGTCTAACGCGTGCTGGCCGGATCGCCTCATTGGTGATCTGCCAAACATCTACTTGTACGCGGCGAACAACCCATCGGAGGGCGCGATCGCCAAGCGGCGTGCCTCCGCGACGCTGGTGAGTTACCTGACGCCGGCCATTACGCAAGCGGGTCTGTACAAAGGGTTGTTCGATCTCAAGGCGTCGTTGGCGCGCTGGCGGGAACTGCCACCGGAGAACGAAGCCGAGCGCACCCGGCTCGCACCATTGATCCAGGCACAAGCCGCAGAGTTCG
This sequence comes from Pseudomonadota bacterium, assembly GCA_039186015.1. Lineage (GTDB taxonomy): Bacteria > Pseudomonadota > Alphaproteobacteria > Rhizobiales > Hyphomicrobiaceae > JBCBWG01. Next base: position 8,281 of record JBCDAH010000047.1, on the reverse strand, counting down.
ATCTCGCCGAAGTCGAACCGGAATGGACGAGCGAGTCTTTTGCCGAGATCATGTCCGTCAATGATGCTCTGATGGAATTGGAGCATACGCTGATCCCGACGGGCATGCACATCGCCGGCCAGGGCATGTCAGGCGACGCACTGGCCGACATGCTGGCTGCGATCGCTGCTGTGGGCCCGATCGGCTCATGCGACCCGGCAGCATTTGCAGCACTCGCCGCGGGCAAAACAGCCAACGACGCGATGACGGCGAGTGGATTACGGCCGACGTCGCAGCTCCGTGATGCCTTCTCGGAACTCGCAGCAACCGCGGAAAAACTGAGCGCGAACGCGGAGATTGACGCAATCATCCACGCACTCGACGGCCGGTTTGTTCCGCCAAGCCCGAGCGGCGACCTCGTTCGGACAACAGATATCTTGCCGACCGGCCGGAACATTCATGGATTTGATCCGTTCCGCATGCCAAGTGCCTTTGCCCTCAAGGACGGTGCCGAACAAGCGGACCGTTTGGTTGCACGCCACGTCGCTGAGTCCGGCCGCATCCCTGAGACGATTGCGTTCGTCCTTTGGGGAACTGACAACCTCAAATCCGAAGGTGGACCGATCGGCCAGGTGCTCGCGCTGATGGGCGCCGAACCGCGCTTTGACGCCTACGGCCGCCTGTGTGGCGCACAGCTCATTCCGGCTGAAAGGCTGTCGCGACCACGGATTGACGTCATGGTCACGTTGTCGGGCATTTTCCGAGACCTTTTGCCATTACAGACCAAGTTGCTGGCCGAAGCCGCTTTGCTTGCCGCACAGGCCGATGAACCGCCAACGCAGAATTTCATCCGCAAGCACGCACTCGCCTACGCGGCCGAAAATGACTGCGACCTCGAAACGGCAGCGCTTCGCGTGTTCTCGAACGCGGACGGTGCGTACGGCTCGAACGTCAACCACTTGATCGAAGATGCCACGTGGGAAGACGAAGACGAAATCGCAGATGTCTTCGCGCGCAGAAAGTCCTTTGCCTACAACACGTCGGGCAAGCCCACGCAGCAAACAGACGTGATGAAGTCTGTCCTTGGCCAGATTGATCTGGCCTACCAGAACCTGGAATCGATCGAGCTTGGCGTCACAACGATTGATCACTACTTCGACACGCTCGGCGGCATTTCGCGGGCGGCGGAACGTGAGCGCGGCGCGGCAATCTCGGTCTACATCGGCGACCAGACCCGCGGCAAAGGCCACGTTCGCACGTTGTCCGAGCAAGTCGCACTTGAGACGCGGACGCGCGCACTCAATCCGAAATGGTACGAGGGGATGCTGGCGCACGGCTACGAAGGCGTTCGTCAGATCGAGGCGATGGTGACAAACACCATGGGCTGGTCAGCAACCACCGGCCAGGTCGCACCGGGGATCTACCAGCAGCTCACCCAGACCTACGTTCTCGATCCCGACATGCGCGCACGGTTGGCGGAGCTTAATCCGGCAGCCTCCGCAAAGGTCGCAAATCGTCTGATCGAGGCGTCTGCCCGCAGTTACTGGTCTCCCGATGAAGAGACCTTGAATGCGCTCCGCGAAGCCGGGGACGAACTCGAAGACAGACTTGAAGGCATTCATGCCGAAACCGCCGAAGGGGAATTTGCAGCATGACGCTTGACTTGAAATCGGGCTGTGGTTCCTGTGCGTCCGCCGGGTTTGGCGACGGCGAGGGCAGCGTTCAGGTTCACGCCGACCCACGCGTGAAAATCGATGCGGCAAAAGTCTTTGCCGTCTATGGCAAGGGCGGGATCGGCAAGAGCACGACGTCATCCAATCTTTCCGTTGCGTTCTCGAAGATCGGCAAGCGCGTTCTCCAAATCGGCTGCGATCCCAAGCACGATTCGACGTTTACGCTCACCAAGCGGCTGATGCCGACGGTGATCGACGTGCTCCAGGAGGTGGACTTCCACACGGAAGAACTCCGGACCGAGGACTTTGTGTTCGAGGGCTACAACGGCGTGATGTGTGTCGAAGCCGGCGGCCCACCAGCGGGAACGGGATGCGGCGGCTACGTTGTCGGTCAGACCGTCAAACTTCTCAAGGAGCATCATCTGCTGGAAGACACCGATGTCGTGATCTTCGACGTCCTGGGAGATGTCGTTTGCGGTGGATTTGCAGCCCCGTTGCAGCACGCCGATCGCGCCCTGATCGTCACAGCGAACGACTTCGATTCGATTTTCGCGATGAACCGCATTGTGTCGGCGATCGGTGCGAAAGCGCGCAACTACGATGTGCGACTCGGCGGCGTGATCGCCAACCGCAGCGACACGACCGAGGAAGTTGACCGCTTCTGTGCGGAAACCGGCTTGAAGCGTCTCGCCCACTTTCCGACCCTCGATGTGATCCGCAAGAGCCGCCTGAAGAAGGCAACACTATTCGAGATGGATCCATCGCCGGAACTCGAAGCCGTTCAGGCTGAATACTTGCGCCTCGCGCAAACGCTCTGGGACGGAACCGATCCGCTCGAAGCAACCGCAATGAAGGACCGGGAGATCTTCGACTTCCTGGGGTTCGATTGATCGCAGGCAGGATGATGGACGATAGTTACAGCGCACGGCGAGATCAGCTTGAGATCTACTTCGACCAGACGGCGTCGGAAGCATGGTCGCAACTGACATCGGACGCCAAAGTCAGCGGAATCCGCGCCACGGTTCGCGCCGGGCGAAGCCGCATGCGCGCGCAGTTGCTCAGCTGGTTGCCGGAAACGATTTCCGGCCGCCGGATCCTCGACGCCGGCTGCGGCACGGGTGCGCTCGCGATCGCTGCGGCGGAACGCGGAGCTGATGTCGTCGCCATCGATATCGCGAATTCGCTGATCGACGTCGCCCGGCAGCGCACACCGGATCACGCGAACAACCGCATCACCTACGAAGTCGGAGACATGTTGTCGGATCGTTTCGGCAGCTTCGACCATGTCGTCGCAATGGACAGCCTGATCCACTATGACGCGGACGACATCACAAACGCTCTTGCACAACTGGCTGCTCGAACGACGGGATCGATTGTCTTTACCTTCGCACCGGCAACGCCGGCGCTGCGTGCCATGCATGTCACCGGCCGTCTCTTCCCGCGTTCGGATCGCGCGCCGGCAATCGTACCAGTGTCGGAACGGCGTATGCGACAGGTGATCACGTCGGAGCCGCGGCTTTCAGACTGGCGCATTTCCCGTCACGGTCGGATCGGCAGCGGGTTCTATACCTCTCATGGCATGGAGCTCGTCCGCCGATGACCATGAAGACGACAAACCGAGCGCCGCGCCTGTCACCCAAAACGACGGCGAACCTGTTCCTGCAATTGTTGCCGTTCGCCGATGCGGCAACGAAGGATCTTCCGCTCGCGCGCTTGTTGCGTTTGTCGCTCTTTCAGGTCGCGGTCGGCATGACGATGGTGTTGCTGACCGGAACGCTCAATCGCGTCATGATCGTGGAACTCGGTGTGCCGGCCGGACTTGTCGCATTGATGGTGTCTCTCCCGTTGATCCTGGCGCCCGTCCGCGCGCTTATCGGTTTTCGGTCTGATACACACCGCTCGTTTCTGGGTTGGCGACGGGTACCGTACATTGGCCTTGGCGCGATGCTGACGTACGGCGGCCTTGCCATTATGCCGTTCGCACTTCTGAACCTGTCGGATGGCACGGCACCGCCCTACGTTGGGGAAATCGCATCGGCGGTCGCGTTTCTGCTGGCCGGCGCCGGCGTCCACATGACGCAAACCGCAGGCCTCGCACTCGCAGCCGATCTCTCCGACGACGACAGCCGACCGCGCGTGATCGCTCTGCTCTACGTGATGCTACTGGTCGGCATGTTCTTTTCGGCCATCATCCTGGGGCAGTTGCTAACCGATCCGTCGCCCAAGGTGTTAATCCAGGTCATTCAAGGCTGCGCCGTTGTCGTGATCGTCCTGAACCACATCGCGCTTTGGAAGCAGGAGCCGCGCAACATGGCGCTGACTGCGCCAGACCGCAAACACCCGACATTCTGGCAGGCGTGGACAGCCTATCGTCAGAACAAGCGACCCTACCGGCTCTTGGCAGCTGTCGGCCTTGGCGCGGCAGCATTCGGCATGCAGGACATTCTTCTGGAGCCGTATGGCGGCGAAGTGCTCAAGCTGAGCGTCAGCCAGACAACGGCTCTGACCGCCTTCATGGCCGGCGGCAGTCTGCTCGGATTTATGCTGGCTGCGAGACTGTTGAGCAAAGGCCATGACGCCTGTCGTCTTGCCGCATTCGGCGCCGTCTTCGGGATCGGCGCGTTTGCCGGTGTCATCCTGTCCGGTCCGCTTGAGTCCGTTGTCCTGTTTCAATCCGGCACGTTCTGCATCGGATTCGGCAGCGGCTTGTTCGCCGTCGGTACATTGATGGCAGCGATGAGCCAAGCCGATGAAGACGGCGCCGGCCTCGCGCTCGGCGCTTGGGGCGCCGTGCAAGCCACGGCAACCGGAGCGGCAATGGCTCTGGGCGGCGCCATTCGCGACGGCGTCAAGGCGTTGGCATCAAACGGTGCGCTTGGCTCCGGCTTCGATGGCACCAGCCTCGGCTACGTCACGATCTACCATCTCGAAATCCTGTTGTTGTTCGCAACCATCGCGGTGATTGGGCCTCTTGCCCGTCACCAACGGCAAGGTGAACGCAGAACAATTGAACGATTCGGCATAACAGAGAGCCCGGGCTGATACCCGGCACAAAGGCCTCAGACGCGGAAGGAAAAGTGGTTATGGTTTTACAGCAATTCGGCAACTTCACGGGCCACATCGACCTCGCGCTCGTTGCGCTGTACGTCTTCTGGGCATTCTTCTTCTGGCTCGTTCTCTATCTGCAGCAGGAAGGACGCCGAGAAGGATTCCCGCTCGTCGGCGAACTCGACGGCAAATCCTGGAACCAGGATCTGTGGATGCCGTCACCAAAGACATTCGAAACCAATGACGGACGGACGGTTCAGGCACCAGACGATACTCGCGCCGACACCCGCAACCTCAACATGGAAATGGTGGTTGGTGGCGTCGGCTCGCCATTTGTCCCCACCGGCAATCCCATGACGGACGCCGTTGGGCCGGCCTCATTTTCGGAGCGCCCCGACATTCCGGATACAACGTTTGAACTTAGGCCGCGCATTATCCCAATGCGTATCGATTCAGACTTCGAAGTTGCAAAGCAGGATATCGATCCGCGCGGCAGTGCGATTTATGGCTGCGATGGCGTCGAAGCCGGCACGATCATGGACCTGTGGGTCGACCGCTCGGACTTCGTCATTCGCTACGCAGAGGTTGAATTGCCAGCGGCCGCCCCGGTAGGCGACGAGCCGGCCGCTCCGGCAGCACGGGTTCTCATACCATGGACGCTGGTCAACTACACCACCAACCGCGATCTGCTGCAGTTGCTTATATCGGTTAAGAAACAAGAGATTGTCGCAACCTTCTCAACCAACGCGCTGACGGCCGAGCAGTTCGCAGGCATTCCGATGACACGGTCGCCGGACCAAATCACGCTGTTGGAAGAAGATCAGATCATGAGCTACGTCGGCGGCGGCCGGCTCTACGCCACGCCTCAGCGTCAGGAGCCGTGGATATGAGCCAACACCACGACCCTGACTTTGACTTCGAGCCGATTGCCGGCTTACCGACCAAGTTACCGGAGGACGAGACGATCCTATGGTCGGGCTCGCCGGAGGCGTGGCGGTTTGGCCATCACGTATTCCGAACACGTCTCGTGTTTGCGGTCTTCGCCGTGCTCGCTGTGTCCTCGATCTTCTCAGGGCTCAATCACGGCGCAGAGGCCTGGCGGATCGCGCTCACTTTTGCCACGTTGCTTGGCGTAGGGGCGGCCATTGTTGGCTTTGCAATGTGCTTCGGCTGGTTGATGGCGATCAACACGGTCTACACAATCACCAATAAGCGCCTCGTCATCCGCCACGGCGTGACGATGCCGATGGCCATCAACGTCCCGTTCTCCAAAGTAGCCAACGCCGCCGCCAAAATCCGCGACGATGGCAACGGAGACGTGTCGCTGTCGTTGCTCGACGGAAATCGCCTCGCGCTCTATGCCGCTTGGCCGCACAACCGGCCATGGAGTTGGCAGGGAACGGCACCAGCCATTCGCTGCGTCGCCGATGCTGCCGTCGCCGCACGGGTCCTGGCTGACAGCCTCGCGCAGTATGTGACTGAGCAAGGCCAAGCCTACGAGCGCGCCAGACCGAAGGTGCCGATTCGTACGGCACCGGCAACGAACCAACCGACAGACGCGCCGCAACCAGCGGCACTGACAACGGCACGCGCCTAACGCACGGCGACGCCAGTGTCCACTGACTGAGGGAAGCGCATGGGCGCTTCCAGGGAATTCGGAACCGGGGTAACTCGCGCAAGGAGGACTGGGGTCCAATGCCGCAAAACAAGACGATCGAGGTCCCGTGCACAGTTCGCGTGATCAACACCTTCGAGAGCCTCGAGGCGCACGTCGAATTGGACGGTGATCTGCAAATTCAACCGGGCGATGAGGTCAAAGTTCACGGTGACCCCATCGTCGTCCCATATGGCGAAAGCGTTGAACTTCGCCGCCAGGCAACCGTGCGCCGGGCCGGACCGATCGAGCGGTTTTGGACGCGGCTAACCGGCGATCTGGAGTTCATGGAGCTCTGCGAATTCAGCTTCAGCGAGGAGCGCCAGCTATGACAATCGAGAACCTGTCGATTACGAAGAAAGATACGATTAGCTGGGCACAGCAGGACACGATCCTGTCACCCCGGTTTTACACGACCGACTTCGATGAACTCGACAAAATCGACGTCACGTCCGTTCGCAAGGAATGGGACGCGCTGATTGCGGAAATGGAAAGCGATCCGAACAAGGGGCATTTCAAGCGCAACGCGGAGTGGGACGATGTCGACCTGATGGCGCTGCCGGAGGATCTGCGCAAGGAGTTGGTCGACTTCCTCGTCTCCTCCTTGACGGCCGAGTTCTCCGGTTGTGTCCTATATGCCGAAATGAAGAAACGCGGCACCAACCCCGATGTCTGCCAGCTCTTCAAACTCATGGCGCGGGACGAGGCCCGCCACGCCGGCTTCATCAACGACAGCCTGAAAGACTTCGGCCTAGGGATCGATCTCGGATATCTGACACGCACCAAGAAGTACACGTTCTTCAAGCCGAAGTTCATTTTCTACGCGACGTATCTGTCAGAAAAGATCGGCTATGCCCGCTACATCACGATCTTTCGGCATTTGCAGCGGCATCCTGAGCGCCGCATTCATCCGATCTTCAAATGGTTCGAACAGTGGTGCAACGACGAGTTTCGCCACGGCGAAGCGTTTGCATTGCTCATGCGCGCAAATCCCAAGCTCATCTCAGGTGCGAACACCTACTGGGTGCGCTTCTTCCTCCTTGCCGTGTTCGCAACGATGTACGTTCGCGATCACAACCGTCCGGCATTCCACAAAGCGCTCGACATCGATCCGACGGAGTACGGCAAACAGGTCTTCCAGATCACGTCGGAGATTTCGAAGCAGGTCTTCCCGATCACTATCGACCTCGAGAATCCGAAGTTCTTCGAGCGCCTGGAAGATCTCCGCAAGATTTCCGACCGGCTGGATGACGCGAAAAAGCAGGGCGGCGTTCTTGGCGGTCTGAAACGCATTGGATGGGCGGCAGCGGCAGCGACGACCTTCGTGCGTCTCTATTTCCTGCCGGCGCGCAACAACACAATTCCAGAGCAAAGCCGGCTTCAACCGGCCTGGTAGCCGCTGGCCACTCGGCCGTCCGCCTTGATCGCGTGAGGTAAAATGGAACTGGCACTTCCCATCCTGTTCGCCGTGTTCCTTTGGTGGTTCTCCACCGGAGTGATCGTTTACGTGGATGGGTTGCCGAAATCCACATTCGGCTGGACGATGATCTGGTCGACAACAATCTTGGTCTGCGCCCTCATAGGTTTTGCGGCGTCTACGCAGATGCCGACCGTTGAGGGCGCATATCTTGCGTTCATTTGCGGGTTACTGTGTTGGGCGTGGCAGGAAGTCTCGTTTCTGACCGGTCACATCACCGGCCCGCGCCGTAGCGCCCAACCGGACGGTGCTCATGGGCTGCAACGCCTGTGGCTCGCCATCCAGACAATTCTCTATCACGAGATCGCAATCGTTCTGATGGGGATCGGCCTCGTTTGGCTGGCCTGGGGGCTTCTTCCTGGAGGTCTTCGACGATGAGGGCAACGGCGCCGTGCACGCACACGTGATCGGCGTCCATCGCGGCCGCGAGATCCAGTTCGTCGGCCCGCT